>WRJS01000126.1 GCA_009778475.1 Kiritimatiellota bacterium
ATATACGGCACGAACCCGCTGGACCCGGACTCGGACGGCGACGGCGCCCTTGACGGGGCGGACCCGGACCCGCTGGCCCCGTATGACGGCCCTGACCCTTACTGGCTGTTCAAGGTCATCAACAAGATTCCCCTCAACGCCGTCATCGACGACAACCTCGACACGGACCAGGACGGGTGGCCGGACTGGCAGGAGGTTTATTTGTTCGGCACGGACCCGGGCGACCCGCTCAGCAAGCCCGTGAGGCACCCCTACGGCGCCTACGACTGCTTCAAAATCACGGTCACGCTCAACGCGCCCGTGCCGCACCCCGGCGCGGTGCTGTGCTTCGGCGCGGGCGAGGGCGAGCGCCGCCTCCTGCTGCGCGACACGGGCGTGTGGGACGTGTGGCTGCGGCGCGGCGAGGACGGAACGATCACCTTCCGCGCGCAGGAGCCCATGGGGCTCGACGTGGACATCACCGCCGACGACCCCGCCGTGATCATCCAGTACGACCCTCCCGCGCCGCCGACGCGCAACGGCGAGGGCTGGACAGGCGGCGACGCAATCGGCTGGGCGATCACCGCCGGCGCGGCGGGCGTCCCGGCCATCACCATCGCCCCCGCGAGCGTCTGCTTCCACCGCACGGCGCCGCACACCTTCATAGCCGAGGGCAGCGCCGGCCTGCGGGGGACATACACGTGGATCTACGGCAGGCAGGTCATCTGGACGGGCGAGAACAGCCGCCTCGCCCTCGCCCCCGACTTCGACGCCAAGCCCGACCACATCGCCGTGGACTTCCTCCCCTACGGATTGTCGTTCCTGCCCCACCGCGGTTTCGCCGACCTCCACTACTGCGCGCTGGCCGGCGGCAGCGGCGCCCCCGGCGCGCCCGCCTGCCCCTACACCTCCCTCTACCACTGCCACGGCCACTGGTGCCCCGCGTGCGGCACATACGACCTCCACTCCGCCAGCACCCACGAGCCGCCCGAGGACCCCTGCCCCGAGTGCGGCAACCCGCCCTGGAGCTTCGGCGACGACAACTGCCCCGGCTACTCCCACGACTGCCCTTTCCTCTCCGAGCTGGGCGCGACCAACGCCCCGGACGGCGCGTTCTGCTTCCGGCTCAACCGCTTCTGGAGCTACCCCGACGACACGGCGACGCTCTACCCCGTCCCCGGCGGCGGCGGGTTTGGCTGCTGCGCCTGCCCCGAGCACAGCCGCGGCAACACCACCGCGGGCCGCTTCGCCTCCTCCGACGGCTGGCTCGAGGTCTTCCGCAGGGACGCCTCTGGCGCCATCCTGCCCACCGCGACTGGCTCCCCCGTCGCGGGCGGCGAGGCGGTCCATATCCGCACCGTTTACCCCAGCTATGCCCCGTGGGACAAGGAGCTCGTCTTCGACTGGCAGGAGCACGGCGCGGCGCAGGCCTTCACCACCCGCGTCACCGTCGCCAGCGTGAGGGTCACGCCGGACATCATGGGGCCGTGGATGGACCCGTCGGAGTTCCACGCCGCCAAGCGCGCGCTGCCGCCCGAGGGGATGCACGTCCCCGCCGCACCCGGCTCCCTGACCCCCTTCCGCCTGCAGGACGACGCCTATATCCCCTGCGTGAAGACGCTCTCGCTCAGCGGCGACGGCCCGTTCAGGGTGTGGGCGGAGCCCTCCACCAACGGCGCGCCCCTGCTCGAGTGCGGCCAGACCCTCACCAACGGCCAACCGCACAGCTTCACCGCCACCGGCAGCCGGTTCCTCTACCTCGAGGCCCCCTCCCCCGGCGCCGCCGCCATCACCCTCGCCTTCGAGGGCACGGGCGCGGCGGAGGGCATCTCGCACGCCGACCGCCTGCACGTCACCGCCGTCCTGCCCGAGCCCGAGCTCCGCCTGCAAGTCACCCCGAACCTCCCCCCCGACTCCACGGAGGACGTGTCCGACACCTACCGCCCCGGCTACCGCGACCCCGCCACCCCCATGATCACGCTCGCCCCCAACGGCTCCTTCCAGCCCCAGCAGATACGCCTCGCCGCCGACCTCGACACCTGCTTCGGGGCGACGCACGCCCGCTTCACGCTGCTGAGCGTCACGGGCCACCCCGGCTTCTGCATGAACAAGTCCGCCCCCGAGATCGCCCAAGGCGGCGGCAACGACGAGGACTTCAGCTTCTACACCTCCTCCAACTGCACCAACGTCTCCGTGGGCGTCAGCAACGGCCGGGCGATCGCATACCTCTGGTGCAAGGACTACGGCGCGCACTGCGCCGTCAGGGTCGAGTTCTGCGACGCGCAGGACAACGTCGTCGCCACCGCCGACGACGAGATACCCCGCCGCACCCCCGGCGCCCCCGCCGGCGACTGCATCGCCCACGACTGGCGTCAGGCCGAGGCCGCATACTGGCAGGCCCGCTACCCGTGGCTGGCCGTGCCAGCCTTCGGCATGGACTGGGACGAAGAGCCCGCCGCCCTCGGCAGGGCCGTCCCCGGCAGCCCCGCCCGCACCGACGGCAGCTACTCCCACGCCGCCACTGGCGACGGCCTGACCGTGTGGGAGGAATACAGGGGCTACTGGGTGGACGGCGGAAGGCACGTCTACACGCCGGGCCCCACGCACATCAGGCTCTCGCCCGTGGACAAGGAGCTGCTCGTGCAGGTGAACGAGCTCCCCGGCATGGCGAGCCAGCCGTCCTTCAACCCGAACAATGCGCTCGCGTCCTATAACTTCGATGACGTCATGTTTGACGTGGAGTATTTCTTCAGCCACCCCACGCGCGGGCTGGGCATCGAGTTGCTTTGGGTGCGCAAGGACTTCACGGCGTTCGGGCCGCCCTACACGCCAGAGCTTCTTCCGCCGGTTACGCATCAGGAGCGGTTCACGGGGGATGTGCGGCAGATGTATAATGACCAGAATTTGACTGTAACAAACATACTCAATAACGGGCAGTCTCACATCCGATATGATAACAGGTTAATAAAGCCGCCTTTCGATACGCTTGGCAATTCTAATCTGTTTAATCAATTACGAACACGAACTGAATCGGCATTCATAAAGGAGTCTCGGGATCCGCTCCTTTACCAGTTCGTCAAACTCGTTTTGTTTGACAGATGGTCGAATCTGGAGCCTTCGCCCACAGCAGGTACAGTGGCAGATATACAGGACTACAACGCACGTGTTCACATCAACAGGAATGACCCAACGTTAGAGGGGACACATATCTGCGTGGCCTCAATCTCAGACGAGGGGGTTACGTTAGCGAATGTCAATCGGCACTATACACCAGAGGAATTTATCAACGTGTTGATATGGGCAATCGCCCATGAGCTCTGCCACCTTATAGGGCCAGACACGGCTACACACTATTTCGTGCAGGGGGCATTGATGTCTGATTTCCCCCCCGGCACGGCAGGGATAACAGCGATTACCGCGACAAGCGCGGAAATCGCGGACATCAATCTGAAAACCAGACACTCAATCAGCCAAGGAGAACAGCCATGAAACGCAAGAGAGGAATGATTAGGAAAGCCGGTATTGTTTTGGGGATAGCCGTGTGGCTTGGGGTTACGCCTGGCCTTAACCTGATGGGGTCGCCGTACCCGCCGCCGCCCGATGAACAGCGTGACCCTCATCCGTATTACAAGCCATGGCCGCCGATCTTGCTTCCCGAGGGATGCAGCACGTTGCTTTCTCGGGGCTGCAAAGTAACAGCGAAAGAC
The DNA here is from genome assembly GCA_009778475.1 of Kiritimatiellota bacterium. GTDB lineage: Bacteria > Verrucomicrobiota > Kiritimatiellia > RFP12 > UBA1067 > WRJS01. The sequence goes on from WRJS01000126.1 coordinate 3,687, forward strand.
CCTGCTCAGCGCATTCTCGGCGATTTGAAACTAATCACGGATGGCAATAAGGAGATTGATGCATACGTTGAGCTGATGCCCGGTCCCCAGTGGATTCAGATTGACCTGGGAGAAGAAAAGGAAGTCCATGCAATCTGCCTGTGGCATTACCACGACGATATGCGCGTGTGCCATGATGTTGTTGTCCAAATCTCAAACGATGAGGCGTTTGTAGACGGCGTCGTCACGGTGTTCAATAACGACCATGACAATTCCTCCGGGCTCGGCAAAGGGGAAGACAAGGAGTATGTCGAGGGGCGTTACGGGCGACCGTTTGCGGTGGATGCCGTGAAAGGGCGCTATGTCCGCTGCCACAGCAACGGATACACGTTTGGGTTAGGAAGGTCGCGGGGCGGCATGAGCCGATACACGGAGGTTGAGGTTTTTGGGTGGCACCTCAATCAGGCAGGGACAGGGGACAAGGCGCAAGACTGGGGACAGCCTCCCCGAGAGCGTCGTGCGCTGGTAATCCAATATCCGACAACGGGATGGCACGTCCACGAGTAGGAATGACAATCGGCGAATGACCATGAGAAAGACGCATACGATAGGATTACTGCTTGCCATTCCACTGAGCGTATGTCATGCACAGACAAACGGTATCACCGTCTCGTTGATAATGCCGGGAGATGAAGTGTTGTTTATAGAAAAAACTCCGATTGTCATTTCAATCTCGAATGGGAGTGACAGGGCTTTCCAAATAATAAAAGACAATGACCGCGCATTGCGGAATCAAATCAAGCTGGATGTCGGGGCAAGAGAACCGTATGCACGCTCCCCGATTGAGATAACAAATGACGAGTGCAAGAGTTGGGCTAGCGTGAGTAGGTCAAAAGACTATCTTAACAGGGGGGAAAGTTTTTCATGGACGTTCTTACGCTCCGTAGAACTGACCGTGTTAGGTTATCATGTGCAAGCCACAAATATCACAGCAAAAGTATTGGTTGGCGATGATGAATGGGCTTGTTCTGTAACGCACCCCTTTAGCATCAACAAAGAGGATGTCGAACAAAATGGGCTTTTGTATAATAGCCCCGCGATTGCAAGTTATGACGCAACCACAAAAACGAAAACAGAAGCAACGCTTCGGATCGTTAAAATAGCTGGGGAAAGTTATCTTTTCACTGATAGGGGATATCGGATTTGTGCAGTGTCAGATGATGACGTGCCGGAAGTCTTGATGGATTCCCAAACAGGAATGATGTCCATTTCGTTCAAAGACAGCAAACGGCGTGTCATCTATAATTTCAATCAAAAGAAAGTTGAGTCAGATGAGAATTGACATGAGAAAGACGCATACGATAGGATTACTGCTTGCAATTCCGCTGAGCGTATGTAACGCGCAGACAGACGAGGTTGTTGTTTCATTGACAATGCCTGATGGAGAGATGTTGATTTTAGAAACGACCCCCATTGTCATTTCAATTTCGAATGGAAGTGACAGGGCGTTCCAGATAATAAAAGACAATGCCCGTGCGTTGCGATATCAAATCAAATTGGATGTCGGGGCAAGAGAACCGTATCAGCATTCCCCGATTGAGGCAACGGATGACAGGTATAAGAATTGGAGCAGCGTGAGTAGGTCAGAAGACTATCTTGCCCCAGGGGAGAGTTTCACATGGATATTCCCTCGTTTCGTAGAACTGACCCTGCTGGGCTATCATACGCAATCGACGAATATCACAGCAAAAGTATTGGTTGGTGATAATAAATGGGCGTATTCTGCGACTGTACCTTTTTGTGTCAGCAGGGAAGATATCGAAGGAGGAGGACTCCTCCCAAAGAGTCAGATAATTGAATGTTACAACGCAAACACAAAAATGAAATCAGAAACAACAATCCGAAAAGTGAAAATAGGGAACAAAAGTTATCTTTTCACAGACAATGGGTATCGGATTTGTGCAGTGTCAGATGATGATGTGCCGGAAGTTTTCATGGACTCTGAAACAGGGATGATGTCCATTTCGTTCAAGGATGGTAAACGGCGTGTCATCTATAATTTCAATCAAAAGAAAGTTGAGTCAGATGAGAATTGACATGAGAAAGACGCATACGATAGGTTTATTGCTTGCCGCCTCACTAGGCGTGTGTAACGCGCAGACAAATGGTATTACGGTTTCACTAATAATGCCGGGAGAAAAAATGTTGTTTACAGAAATGACGCCGTTTGCCATTTCAATTTCTAATGGGAGTGACAGGGCGTTCCAGATAATAAAAGACAATGCCCGCGCGTTGCGATATCAAATCAAGCTGGATGTCGGGGCAAGAGAACCGTATCAGCATTCCCCGATTGAGGCAACGGATGACAGGTATAAGACATGGAGCAGTGTGAACAGGTCAGAAGACTATCTTACCCCGGGGAAGAGTTTCACATGGACATTTCCACGCCTCGTAGAGTTGACCGGGCTTGCCTATCACGTCCAAGCGACAAACATAACCGTAAAGGTGCTGATTGGAGATAATGAGTGGGTTTCCTCTACCCCGATGCCTTTTTCCATCTGCGAGGAGGATATGGCAGGGCGAAAACTTTTTGAAGGGAGTCCGGTGATTGAATGTTATGACGTAACTACAAAAGCGAAAATAGAAACAACGCTTCGGATGATTAAAGTTGGCGGGGAAAGCTATCTGTTCACAGATAGAGCAGTTCGGATATGTGCCGTGTCGGACACTGATGTGCCGGAAGTTTTCATGGACTCTGAAACAGGGATGATGTCCATTTCGTTCAAAGACAGCAAACGGCGAGTCCGTTACAATTCCCATCAGAAGAAAGTTGAGGAGGACACATCGAAAGAATAGTTTCACTGCCCGCCATCCCCGGCAACCCCGCCCCGCTGGGGATCACCGCCATCACATCCCCGCCCGAAGAGCTGCTGAAAATCAACCTGAAGAACAGACTTTCTGCTCAACACTGAACAAAGGAGTAAAACCATGAGAAAACTGATGCTAGTATTGAGCCTGTTTCAGCTATCCGCCTTTGCGGATACGAACGGAATATCCCTGACCCTGTATTTTCCGCACACGGAGATGTTTGACTGGGAGTGGTGTAACTATTCAATCACATTGAGCAACGGGAGTTCCCGTGCGGTGCAAATTATCAAAGAACCAAGAGACATGGTAAGATGCCAGTTAATTTTCGACCTTGATACGACAAAGCCACCAAGCCTGCTTGATCATTATTATGAGTGTGAAGATAGTCATCATAAATGGGATAGTTTTAAGAGATCCCGTCAAAACGCCGTTCCGCTTTTAGCAGGGGAATCTTATACATGGGATATTTTCTTCTGGGACGGTGAGTTGCGTAGTGCCATAGAACAGCTTGGCGCGACCAGTATGGTTGTGCGTTGCATACTAGATGCCAATACATGGGTGAAGTCCAATACCGTGCAGGTGAAACTCTACCCGAAAGAAACTCTGGTTCCCGTCTTTGATGAGAAGACGACACCCAGATTTGAGAGGTTGTACAAGGCGAAACTTGGTAATCAGACATATCTGTTTAATGAACTAAAAGAACGGATTTGCGAGTTGCCAGATGACGACATACCGAATATCCAACGAAACCCAGATGAGGGCAGCATCTCCATCTCATTCCCGAAAAGCAGACGGAGAATCCTCTATAACGTGGAAAGGGCTAACTGGAAGACCGAATAAATGAAAGAGAACGCGCCATGAAAAAGCTGATGCTGATATTGAGCTTCTCCCATTTATCTGCTTTCGCGGAGACGAACGGGATAACACTGGCATTGTATTTCCCGCACACGGAAATGTTAATGGAGGAATGGTATGACTTTTCTATTACATTGAGCAACGGGAGCGCCCGCGCCGTGTATGTCATCAACGACCCGAAAACGGCATTAGCGCGCCAGCTCATTTTCGACCTCGGCATGACAGGGAAGCGCGAATTCAGCAAATATGATTTTGATGATAACCCGCTGAAATGGAATGTCGGGCCAACGTCAACACGCCATAGAGTAATTCCTGTTCCCCCAGGGGAAACCCACACATGGGATTTCATTTACGGATACGCTACCGAGCTACTCGGCGCAATAAGGGGATGCTGTGTGACAAGCATGGTCGCGCGTTGCACACTTGAAAACAAGCAATGGGTACAGTCCAACACTGTGCAGTTGAAATTTTATCCAGATGAGTTATTGACCCCTATTTTTGACGAGAACACCACGCCCAAGTTCGAGAGGTTATACAAGGCGAGGCTAGGTGAAAAGACGTACCTGTTCAATCATGTAAAGATGCGAATTTGCGAGTTGCCGGAGGATGATATGCCCGACATCCAGCGCAACACGAATGAGGGCAGTATTATTTCATTCCCTAACAGCAAACGGAAAATTCTGTATGACCCCAAGACATGGTCGGATTCCAGATATGAATATGAAGGTAATACCATAAGGCTTAAACGATGAAGAAGGGATTTGCTGGTGTAGGTGAACGAGCAGGGCAGCTTGCAAGGGATGTCGGCACCGTCGCGTTCACGGGCAACGTCCTCCTGCCCAACAACACGCTGACGGTCTCCGTGTCGCCCGACATACCCCGCGGCCTGCACCTGCTCGCCGACTTCACCGCCGCCACGGGCGTGGACGCGAACAAGGAGCTCGTCTTCGACTGGCAGGAGCACGGCGCGGCGCAGGCCTTCACCACCCGCGTCACCGTCGCCAGCGTGAGGGTCACGCCGGACATCATGGGGCCGTGGATGGACCCGTCGGAGTTCCACGCCGCCAAGCGCGCGCTGCCGCCCGAGGGGATGCACGTCCCCGCCGCACCCGGCTCCCTGACCCCCTTCCGCCTGCAGGACGACGCCTATATCCCCTGCGTGAAGACGCTCTCGCTCAGCGGCGACGGCCCGTTCAGGGTGTGGGCGGAGCCCTCCACCAACGGCGCGCCCCTGCTCGAGTGCGGCCAGACCCTCACCAACGGCCAACCGCACAGCTTCACCGCCACCGGCAGCCGGTTCCTCTACCTCGAGGCCCCCTCCCCCGGCGCCGCCGCCATCACCCTCGCCTTCGAGGGCACGGGCGCGGCGGAGGGCATCTCGCACGCCGACCGCCTGCACGTCACCGCCGTCCTGCCCGAGCCCGAGCTCCGCCTGCAAGTCACCCCGAACCTCCCCCCCGACTCCACGGAGGACGTGTCCGACACCTACCGCCCCGGCTACCGCGACCCCGCCACCCCCATGATCACGCTCGCCCCCAACGGCTCCTTCCAGCCCCAGCAGATACGCCTCGCCGCCGACCTCGACACCTGCTTCGGGGCGACGCACGCCCGCTTCACGCTGCTGAGCGTCACGGGCCACCCCGGCTTCTGCATGAACAAGTCCGCCCCCGAGATCGCCCAAGGCGGCGGCAACGACGAGGACTTCAGCTTCTACACCTCCTCCAACTGCACCAACGTCTCCGTGGGCGTCAGCAACGGCCGGGCGATCGCATACCTCTGGTGCAAGGACTACGGCGCGCACTGCGCCGTCAGGGTCGAGTTCTGCGACGCGCAGGACAACGTCGTCGCCACCGCCGACGACGAGATACCCCGCCGCACCCCCGGCGCCCCCGCCGGCGACTGCATCGCCCACGACTGGCGTCAGGCCGAGGCCGCATACTGGCAGGCCCGCTACCCGTGGCTGGCCGTGCCAGCCTTCGGCATGGACTGGGACGAAGAGCCCGCCGCCCTCGGCAGGGCCGTCCCCGGCAGCCCCGCCCGCACCGACGGCAGCTACTCCCACGCCGCCACTGGCGACGGCCTGACCGTGTGGGAGGAATACAGGGGCTACTGGGTGGACGGCGGAAGGCACGTCTACACGCCGGGCCCCACGCACATCAGGCTCTCGCCCGTGGACAAGGAGCTGCTCGTGCAGGTGAACGAGCTCCCCGGCATGGCGAGCCAGCCGTCCTTCAACCCGAACAATGCGCTCGCGTCCTATAACTTCGATGACGTCATGTTTGACGTGGAGTATTTCTTCAGCCACCCCACGCGCGGGCTGGGCATCGAGTTGCTTTGGGTGCGCAAGGACTTCACGGCGTTCGGGGAACAGTACACTCCCGACGGCGGCCTCGCCCCGCTCTCCCCGAACAGGTACAGGTTCAACGGCAACATCTTTGAACCCAACCACTATGGGGCGACCCGAATCCCGGACGGGCTTTCTCTAGTCGCGCAGGACAACAGGCTGATAACACCACCATACAGGACTACGCAGAATGAAGAACAGTATAGAGCTTACAGAAGCAAATGGGGTGGCGGCTCCTCGTTTATAGAATTCCTTGCTGAGGCGCGTGACCCCCAGCTTGAGGATTTCGTCAAGCTCCTCCTTGTTGACCGGAGGGGTGAGGCTTATTTCGACGCCAGCAACGGGGCGGAGGTCCGGGCACAAAGTGATTTCAATGCGCTGGCTTATACGACAGGTAGTGTGGAGAAACAGGGTACAGCAATCTGCGTAGCGGCAATGGCGGATGAGAAGTATAAACTGCCGAACGGCACATGGGCTGATTATGACGGGGCGCAGTTCATCAACCAGCTAATCTGGGCAATCGCGCATGAGATCGGTCATCTGATCACGACCAAACAGATTGCCGACCCGAGCGGGCACCTGCCCATCGCCAACGCCCTGATGACCAACGGCAATCCCGCCCCGCTGGGGATTACCGCCATCACATCCCCGCCCGAAGAGCTGCTGAAAATCAATTTGAAGAACAGGCTTTCTGTTCAACACCGACACAAAGGAGAAAAACCATGAAGAGACTGATACAACTGACGTTGACACTATGCTTATCCCATTTATCTGCTTTCGCGGAGACGAACGGGATATCCTTGACGCTGTATTTCCCTCACACGGAGATGCTGGAAGGGGAATGGTTCGATTATTCAATCACGTTGAGCAACGGGAGTCCCCGTGCGGTGCCGATTCGGCAAGACACGAAAAGTATGATAAGCAGCCAGTTCATTTTCGACCTCGGCACGGCAACCAGATACCATAACGGGCTTTTTGAGTTTGACGATAGCCCGCGTAAATGGTATCCTCCTCGGACACCATACGACCTGATTCCCCTTCCGGCAGGCGAGTCCCACACATGGGAAGTCCGCTGGGGGTACTGCCAGCTGCAAGGTGCAAACGCGATGTTCGGCGTCACCAGCATGGCGGTACGGTGCATACTGGACACCAACAAGTGGGTGACATCCAACACAGTGCAGTTGAAATTTTACCCGGACGAGTTGCTGACCCCCGTCTTCGATGAGGCTACCACACCCAAGTACGACAGACTATATAAAGCGAAACTCGGGGATGAGACTTATCTGTTTAACTTTTTGGCGAAACGGATTTGCAGATTGCCAGAAGATGATGCACCCAACATCCAACGTAACCCGGACAACGGCATCGTCACCATCTCGTTCCCCAAGAGCAAGCGGAAAATCCTCTACGACCCCCAAAAACAAACCGACCTGACGGACAGGAAAATTAAGCCAGTTGAATAGGTGTTGCTGGAACATAGGTAGCCAAGGATAATAACAAATGCAAAGACTGACTCAACTGGCACTGCTTTTATGTTTATCCCATTTATCTGCTTTCGCGGATACGAACGGGATATCCTTGACGCTGTATTTCCCTCACACGGAGATGCTGGAAGGGGAATGGTTCGATTATTCGATTACGTTGACTAACGGGAGTCCCCGTGCGGTGCCGATTAGGCAAGACACGAAAAGTATGATAAGCAGCCAGTTCATTTTCGACCTCGGCACGGCAACCAGATACCATAACGGGCTTTTTGAGTTTGACGATAGCCCGCGCAAATGGAGTTCTGTTGCTCCGGTCGCGTCAATGCGCCCGAGGGGGATGCCTGATTTATTTTCGCTTCCGGCAGGGGAATCCCACACATGGGAAGTCCGCTGGGGATATAGCTCGTTGCAAGGCGCAAACGCGATGGTCGGCGTCACCAGCATGGCGGTACGGTGCATACTGGACACCAACAAGTGGGTGACATCTAACACCGTGCAACTGAAATTCTACCCCGACGACTTGCTGACACCCGTCTTCGATGAGAAAACGATACCCGAGTTTGACAGGATGTACAAGGCGAAACTCGGCGACAAGACTTACCTGTTTGATTTTTTTAAGCTCCGGATATGTGAGTTGCCCGAAGACGATATGCCGGACATCCAGCGCAACCCGGAAAACGGCATCGTCACCGTCTCATTCCCCAAGAGTAAACGCAAAATCCTCTATGACCCCCAAAAAGGCGGCGAGTGGACTCGCAGGAAGATTAAGCCAGTAGAATAGGCTTTCTGTTCAACACTGACACAAGGGAGAAGACCATGAAGAGACTGATACAATTGACATTGGCATTATGCTTGTCCCTTTTATCTGCTTTCGCGGAGACGAACGGGATATCCTTGACGCTGTATTTCCCTCACACGGAGATGCTGGAAGGGGATATGGTATGATTATTCGATTAGCGGCAATGGCAGGGCGGGTTGGCAGGGGATGCCGGAACGGGCGGGGCGGTCAACCCCAACGTCTCCTTAAGCGGGTTCAGCGTGGACGACATCATGTTTGACTTGGAGCATTTCTTCAGCCACCCCACGCGCGGCGCGGGCATCGACCTGTACTGGGTCAAGCGCCCCTTCGTGCCGCTCGAAGGCCCCGC
>WRJS01000127.1 GCA_009778475.1 Kiritimatiellota bacterium
TAAGGCCCGCCCGCGAAATTGACCGCCGCGCCCGGCCATGCCGCGTCAGGCGTGGCCGTGACCGCGATGCGCCGCGTGTCCGTCACCGCGACCGTCGCGCCGCCGTTCGCCTTCGCCACGCAGATGTCCGACGGCCACAACGCCAGCGTCTCCGCGTTCGCGAAGGTGGTGAGCATGAGGGTGGGGAGGAGGGATGAGAGGATGATGTTTTTTTTCATGGTGGAGTTCCTTGTGGTTGATGGTTTATGTCGGAACATCCAATATTCAACACGGAATATCCAATGTCCAAGTGAAATGCGCCATGGGGCAATGACAGGGCTGGAGGGCGGATCGTGAAGGGCGAAGTCCTTCTGTATCATAGCGTAGGGCAACGCCCTACGAATGCGGCGCACAACGCAATCAAGGCTGAAAGCCTTGCGGATTACGAGGTCCTGCCTATCCGCAAGGCTTACAGCCTTGAATGGTTGCGGCAACACTAACGTAGGGCGTTGCCCTACGCTACTATCCGCAAGCCCTTTGGGCTTGTTTTTCGCAGATGTGTGCATACGTCGAGCCCTTTGTGTCAACACGCCCTAAACACCTCCCTTCGCGACCGCCGCCAACAAGCCGCCGTGCAGGAGGATTTTTTTCTGCCGTTCGGAGAGTGTGACGGAGACGGCGAACTTCATGCTTATCGTTCTCTTCTGGGTACGCTTTAACGTTACCGTTGCGGTGCCGTCACCCTTGATAATCTCACGCAGGTTGGGGATGGTCAGGCTATCGCCTTCCCGAACGCGATTGTAATCGTCAGGGTTCACGAACGTGAACGGCACGATGCCGAAGTTGATGAGGTTCGCCCAGTGGATGCGCTCGATGCTCTTGGCGATGAGCGCCCTCACGCCGAGGTACATGGGACACATGGCGGCGTGTTCGCGGCTGGAGCCCTGCCCGTAACTCTCGCCCGCGACGATGATGTTGGCGAGCCCCGCGTCGCGGTTGGCGGAGGCGTTGGCGAAGAAGTCGGGGTCAACGTGCTCGAACACGTACTTGGCGTACTGCGGGATGTTGGAGCGGTATTTCAGCCGCGCCCCGGCGGGCATGATGTGGTCGGTCGTGATCTTGTCGCCGACCTTGATGGCGGCGATGCCGTCGAGCGTGTCGGGCAGCGGCGCACCCTTCGGCACTTCGCCGATGTTGGGGCCGCGCACGATGGGGGTGTCCGCGACGCCGACACCTGCGGTCTCGCGGAAGAGGAACATACTGTCGTCCACGTCGAACGCGGGCGGCTCTTCGACGGCTTGCGGCGCGTCGAGCGTCCGCGCATCCGTGAACACGCCCGTGAGCGCGGCGGCGGCGGCGGTCTCGGGGCTGACGAGATAGACGTGCGCCGAGCGCGTCCCGGAGCGCCCCTCGAAGTTGCGGTTGCTGGTGCGGAGGCTCACCGCGTCCGTGCCGGGCGACATGTGGTTGCCGATGCAGAACCCGCAGGCGTTCTCGAGGATACGCGCGCCCGCCGCCACGAGGTCGCCGAGCAGCCCCTCCTTCGCGAGCATCCCCACGACTTGGCGCGAGCCGGGCGCGATGGAGACCTCCACCTCGGGATGGATTTTTTTCCCGCGCAACATCAGCGCGACCGTTTTCAAATCGCGGTAAGAGGAGTTCGTGCAAGAGCCGATCAGCACCTGATTGACCTTCTTGCCCGCGAGCGACGAGACGGTCGCGACGTTGCCGGGGGAGTGCGGGCAGGCCGCCATCGGCTCGACTTCGCCGAGGTCAATCTCCAGCAGGTCGTCATAGCCCGCATAAGCGTCCGCGACGAGTTCCGTCCAGTCCGCCTCGCGCCCCTGCGCTTTGAGGAAGCGGCGCGTGGTCTCGTCGCTCGGGAACACCGAGGTCGTCACGCCCATCTCCGCGCCCATGTTCGTGATGGTCGCGCGCGAGGGGATGCCCAGCCCCGCCACGCCCGCACCGCCGTATTCCAGCATCCGCCCGACGTTGCCCTGCGTCGTGAGCGCGGAAATCACTTTGAGGATAACGTCCTTTGCGGACACGCCGGGGCGCAGCGTCCCCGTCAACTCGACCCGTGTGACCTTCGGGCAGGTGAGGTGGAACGGACCGCCGCCCATCGCCACCGCCACGTCGATACCGCCCGCGCCGATGGCGACCATGCCGATGCCGCCGCCCGTGGGCGTGTGCGAGTCCGAGCCCAGCAGCGTCGCGCCCGGCTTGCCGAAACGCTCGAGGTGCAGCTGGTGGCAGATGCCGTTGCCGGGGCGCGAGAAGATGACGCCGTAACGCCGCGCCACACTCCGCAGATAGGCGTGGTCGTCCGCATTCTCGAAGCCGACCTGAATGGTGTTGTGATCCACATAACTGAGCGCGAGGTCGGCCTTGACGCGATCCAGCCCCATGCTCTCGAACTGGAGGTACGCCATAGTCCCCGTCGCGTCCTGCGTGAGGGTCTGGTCAATGCGGATCGCGATCTCGCTGCCCGGCTTCATGTCGCCGGAAACGAGGTGTGCGGAAAGAATCTTCTCAACGATGTTCTGCGCCATAAAAACTGTTCCTTCTTTAAGCCCGATAGTATGCACCAAAACGGCGGGCGCAACAAGCCCAAACGGTGTGCCGCCGGCAACAAAAAGCCCGCATCACCCCACGGTTACGGCACGGGATTGACGTTGCGTGACGCGGCCGATGACGGCGGCGCGGGGGGAGCCGTTGGCGCGGAGGTCGTCGAGCAGCGCGGCGGCGCGGCGGGCGGGGACGGCCATCAGCAGGCCGCCGGAGGTCTGCGCGTCGTGGAGGATGGCTTGCCGGGCCTCGGTGACGTGCGGGGCGAAAGTTGTGTGCGGGGCGGTGAAGGAGGCGTTGCGCTCGTTCGCGCCGCTGTACATCCCGGCCTGCGCGTAACCCATCACGTCGGGGAGCAGGGGGAGTGTGTCGAAGTCGATCTCGGCGGTCGCCTTGCTCTCGAGCATCATGCGCGTGAGGTGTCCGAGCAGGCCGAAGCCCGTCACGTCCGTGGCGGCCTTGACGCGGTGGCGCACCATGGCCTCGGCGGCGCGTCGGTTGAGGGTGGCCATGGATGCGGCGGCGGCTTTCGACGCGCGGGCGGAGGCGCGCCCGAGCTGCCCCGCGAGCGCGATGATGCCCGTGCCGAGGGGCTTGGTGAGGATGAGCGCGTCGCCGGGCTTGGCGGCGGCGTTGGTGGTGAGATGGCCGCGCTTGACGAGGCCCGTGACCGCGAAGCCGAACTTCACCTCCTCGTCGTTGATGCTGTGACCACCGACGAGCACCGCGCCCGCCTCGGCGAGGATGTCCATGCCGCCGCGCAGGATGGCGGCCATGGCGGAATGCGGGAGGGTGTGGATGGGGAAGCCGATGACGGAGAGCGCGGTGACGGGCGTGCCGCCCATGGCGTACACGTCGCTGAGCGCGTTGCAGGCGGCGATGCGACCGAACGTGCGGGGGTCGTCCACGCCGGGCGTGAACACATCGACGGTCTGCACCAGCAGCAGACCGGGGCGGATTTCGAACACGCCCGCGTCGTCGGCGGTGGACACGCCGACCACGAGGCGCGGGTCGCGCACGGGCGGCAGTTTGGAGAGGACGGCGTGGAGGTCTTTCTGGCCGATTTTGCTCGCGCACCCCGCGCTGTGGACGTGCTGGGTGAGGCGCACCTTGCCCGTGCCTTTGACGGGCAGATGCTCGCCCGCGCAGAGGCACACGTCGCTCTCGCGGAACACGGGGCAGGGGCAGGGCTTTGACGGGTCGCACACGCAATGCCCGAGGCGGATGCTCCGCCCCATTACCTTCTTGCGTTTCTCGATGTCGGGTTTTTTCATGGTTGCGTTTTTTTTGACAGGATTTTTATTAGACAGGATTAACAGGATTTCACGGGATTGACAAGGCGACGAGCCAAACCGCATATAACGCCAGAAGAAGGAGTAACCCCAAGTTAAGCCAAAGCCCTGTGAGGTAATACCTTTTAGGGATTTCTTTTTTTACCGCCCCGGCAACTCCAAGCGCGATTCCAGCGAACAGGCATAAAAGATAATATGAGTAAACGGCAATCGCTATTGGGTTATCGCCGGATGTAGGTTCCGCAAAAATCTCTCGAATAATATGCGGGAAAAAGACAATCAGCATTACGGGTGAACTTGCGGCGCAGCCGCAGCGATTAGGTATGAAAAAGAGAACCCCGACCGACAACAAAAACACAATGAAGCACCCGATACTGATTTTCCCGAATTTCGCTTTCATGGTTTCCTTCCTTTCATTTTTTACACAGCGTTTTAACCACAATGGACACAATAGTTTTCACGATAGACACAATAATAGTGTCCATTGTGCATCCTATAGTGTCCATTGTGGTTAAAAATCATTCTGTTAATCCCGCCTCAAAATTCAGGTTAAAAACACGTTGTGCCGTGGTGCCTTTGTGTGAGGAAAACAATTCCAATCGTCCTTCCCACGACAATTTCCATACACATATAATAGCACCCGAGCGCGTGCGACACAAGACAATTAGGGTAGGCTGTGTCTTTCTTTTTGGGCGGGATTCCAGAAATTTTCCCTTTCCTTTAAACCCTGCCTAAAAATCCTCTGCGGCTTTGTGCCTTGGGGTGAAGCAAACGGTCAAAACGTGACCGAATGAAATATTCTTCAAAAAAAATATGGCATTGCGGCCACGGTTTAGGCTATACTATCGCAAATTGTAAACAAGGGAGGAGTTGCGCCATGGAAGCAGACGGGGATCAAGTGATTGTGCAGGGCGTGAAGGATGACGCGGCGTTGATTGCGGAGTTGAATCAGGCTTTCCGCAATATCAAGGAGCAGCTCGGCGAGGTCATCGTCGGGCAGGAGAAGGTCGTGGAGGAGGTGCTGATCGCGGTGTTCAGCCGCGGCCATGCGCTGCTCGTGGGCGTGCCGGGGCTGGCGAAGACGCTGCTCGTCAGCACGCTCTCGCATGTGCTGGACCTGAGTTTCAAGCGCATCCAGTTCACGCCGGACCTGATGCCGTCGGACATCACGGGCTCGGACGTGCTGGAGGAGGACCGCACGACGGGCAAGCGCGTGTTCCGCTTCGTGCAGGGGCCGATTTTCGCGAACATGGTGCTGGCGGACGAGATCAACCGCACGCCGCCGAAGACGCAGGCCGCGCTGCTGGAGGCCATGCAGGAGCACCACGTCACCGTCGGGGCGCAGTCGTTCCCGCTGCCGGAGCCGTTCTTCGTGCTGGCCACGCAGAACCCCATCGAGCAGGAGGGCACGTACCCGCTGCCGGAGGCGCAGCTCGACCGCTTCATGTTCAACATCGTGGTGGACTACCCGAGCGCGGACGAGGAGTCCGCCATCATCCGGCAGGTGACGAGCGCGAAGCGGAGCTCGCTGAAGAAGATCCTGGGCGGGCCGTCCATCCTGCGCCTGCAGGACGTGGTGCGGCGCGTGCCGGTGGCGGACCACGTCATCGAGTACGCGCGCAACCTCGCGCGGGCGTCGCGGCCGAAGCAGCCGGAGGCGCCGTCGTTCATCCGGGAGATGGTGGGCTGGGGCGCGGGGCCGCGCGCGGGCATCAACCTCATCGTGGCGGCGAAGGCGCGGGCCATCCTGCACGGGCGACTGCACGCGACCACGGCGGACGTGACGGCCGTGGCCCTGCCGGTCCTGCGCCACCGCATCATCACGACGTTCAACGCGGAGGCCGCGGGCGTGACGAGCGACGAGATTGTGCTGTCGCTCATCAAGGAGCTCAAGCCGCGCGAGACGCTGGACATCTGATGAATGTCCAACACCCAACACGGAACATCCAATGTCCAAGTGGGGTGCGCTATGGGGAGGGGTTCTCGCAAAGACGCAGAGACGCAAAGGTTGCAGGGGCAATGACCATTTTTTTTACAGGATTCACAGGGTTTTCTAAAACAGGGGAGGTAACGTTGCGAGTGGTTGCTTACAGACAGCAAAAAAAGGCCTTCGCCCTTTCAGGGCTAATTCCTCTGCGCCTCTGCGTCTCTGCGCGATCTAAACCCAGAACACATCCCACTTGGACATTGGATGTTCCTTGTTGGATATTGGATATTCCAAATGCCGCCTGACCTTCAAAACGCACCGCGCTATATGCGCTGGCTTCCGGGGGCAAGCACCGCGACGCTTGCCCGGCTGGAACTGATTGCCCGCAGCGTGATGGAGGGGTTCGTCTCGGGGCGCCACCGCAGCCCGCACAAGGGCTTCTCGGTGGAGTTCGCGGAGCACCGCCAATATACACCGGGCGACGACCTGCGCAACCTCGACTGGCGCGTGCTGGCGCGCAAGGACCGCTATTACATCAAGCAGTATGTGGAGGAGACGAACCTGCGCGCGACCATCCTGCTGGACGCGTCCGGCTCGATGGATTACCGGGGCGAGCAGGCCGCGCCGTTCGACGGCCGCCCGCTCTCCAAACTCGAGTACGCGCAGTACATCGCCGCCGTGCTGTCCTACCTGCTCATCGGCCAGCAGGACGCGGTGGGCATGGTGACGTTCGACAGCGCCATCCGCAGTTACCTGCCCGCCCGCGCCCGCGCCAGCCAGGTGCGCACCATCCTGGAGCAGATCGACGCGACCGCGCCGGGCAACGACACCCGCATCGCGCCCGTCTTCCACGACATCGCCGAGCGCATCCCGCGCCGCGGGCTGGTCATCGTGCTGAGCGACCTGTTCGACGACGCCGCCGAACTGCTGAAGGCCCTGCACCATTTCCGTTACCGCCGCCACGAGGTCATCGTCCTGCACATCATGGCGGAGGAGGAACTGTTCTTCCCGTTCGACTCGTTCACCGAGTTCATCGACCTTGAGGCGCCGCGCCATGTGGACGTTGACCCCAAGACCCTCCGCGCGAGCTACCTCGACCGCGTCCGCCGCTTCCTGAAGGAGATCGCCGCCGGGTGCGGCGAGATCAGCGCGGACTACGTGCCGATGTCCACCAAGACGCCGTTCGACAAAGCGCTCTCCGACTTCCTCGCGCGGCGGCACAGGGGAGGCGGATGATGAATATCCAATATCCAATAGCCAACACGGAATGTCCAAGTGGAATGCGCTGCGGGATTGGCGATGGCGTAGAGACGGATGATTATCCGTCTCTCCAGACCTTGCGGAACATCCAACGTTCAAGCAGGATGCGCTGCGGGGTGAGAGGGCAGAAAAAAACATGGCGTGCGGCGGGTTCCCCCCCCTTGGGGGGCTTGCCACCGCCCGAAATGGCTGGAGTGCTGGCAACGCCGCAGGGGCTGTATGCGCCCAAACCCCCTGCGGATAAAAGCGGCGGCTGTATGCGCCCCCCAAGGGGGGGAAACCCGCCGCACGCCATAGGTCATTGCCGCATAGCGTACCCTACTTGGATATTGGATATTCCGTGTTGGCTATTGGATATTCCTGCAAGGGGGGAGGGCTAACAGTTATGGAGTTTTTCTCGCCATGGATGCTGCTGGGGCTGGCGGCGATCGCGGTGCCGGTGCTGATTCACCTCTTCAACCGCAAATCCGCCAAGACCATCAACTGGGGCGCGTTCATCTTCCTGCTGGACTCGATGGTCAGCCGCCGCCGCCGCATGCTCATCGAGGAGATGCTGCTGCTGGCGACGCGCTGCCTGCTGCTCGCGCTGCTCGCGCTGGCGCTCGCGCGCCCGTTCATACAGGCCGGCTCGCGCGTGCCGTGGGTGGTCGTGCTGCCGATGATGCTGCTGGGCGTGACGCTCTTCGGCGTCAGTTTCGCGATGTGGCGCTACCCGCGATGGCGCTACGGCCTGTTCGCGCTCTCCGTCCTGCTGGCCGCGCTCGCGGGCGGGACCGTCCTGCTGGAGCACCGCCTGAACCTCTCGCGCTTCGGCGCGGGCCTCCAGCGCGACGTGGTGCTGGTGATTGACGGCTCGTCCTCCATGACCATGCGGCAGGGCGCGCAGTCCAACTTCGACCGCGCGCGCACCGAGGCGGAGGCGTTCATCAAAGAGGCCGACCGCGGCACGGCCTTCGGCATCCTCGTGGGCGGGCCCGTGGCGGAGGTGGTGATGCACGCGCCTTCCACCGACCGCCGCGAACTCTTCGCCGTCCTCGACAACCTCCAGCCTGTGCAGGGCACGATGGACATCATGAACACGCTCAGCGCGGCGGCCGTCATGCTCGCCT
This sequence comes from Kiritimatiellota bacterium, assembly GCA_009778475.1. Taxonomy (GTDB): domain Bacteria; phylum Verrucomicrobiota; class Kiritimatiellia; order RFP12; family UBA1067; genus WRJS01. Next base: position 8,139 of record WRJS01000127.1, read on the forward strand.
CGGGCAACAACCCCTCGAAGCAGATCGTCATCGTCGGCGACGGCCAGTCCGTGGGCTGGCACCTCACCGCGCCCGAGCGCTGGAAGGTCATCACCGCCGTGTTCGACCAGTTCCAGTCCAAGCCGCAGATCGTGTGGCGCACCCTGCCCCTGCCGCCGTCGGTGCGCAACGTCGGCATCGCGGACATCTCCCTCTCGCGCGAGATCATCGGCACGGACCGCGAGGCCGGCGTCCGCGTCACCCTCGCCAACACAGGCTCCGAGGCCGTCACGCCCGAGGCCGTCCTCCTCTCCGTCGGCGACACGGTCCTGACGAACCGCGCCGTCAGCCAGCTCGAGCCCGGCGCGCGCCACACCGTCACGTTCCAGCACAGGTTCACGCAGGTCGGGGCGCAGACCCTCCACGCGCAGGTCATCGCCGGAGACGACCTCCCGGCCGACGACACGCTCACGCACGTCGTGCAGGTCGTGGACGCGCTGCGCGTGCTGATCGTTGACGGCAACCCCGTGGCCAACCCCCGCGACCGCGCCTCCACCTACCTCGCGCTCGCGCTGCGCCCCGAGGCCGTCCGCCTCGCCGCCGAGAACGCGCCGGACGCCGCCGAGCCGCGCGAGTTCCTGATCGACCCCGAGGTCATCGACGCGCCCGCCATCGCGCGGCGCGAGGGGTTCACGGACTGCTGCGCGGTCATCCTCGCGGACGTGCCGAGCCTCCCCGAGCCGACCGCCGAGCGCCTCGCGCGGTTCGTGGCCAGCGGCGGCGGCCTATTCATCGCGCCCGGCGCAAGGGCGCAGACGAACTTCTACAACTCCTGGACGCTCGACGGCGAGCAGGTCCTGCCGCTCGCGCTGCAGACGTTCGCGCTCTCGCCCGAGACCAACCGCCCGTCGCTGAAGCCCTCGACATTCACGTATGACGCGTTGCAGAACTTCCGCACGGGCAGCGACCTGCGCGCCGTCTCCGCCGCACGCCACTGGCGCATGGACACGGACGCCGACCCCGTGCGCATCGCCGCGTGCTTCGACAACGACGACCCCTTCCTCGCCGTCCAGCGCTTCGGCCGCGGCACGGTCATGCTCTCCGCCATCCCGTTCGACGCGACCGTCTCCGCGCTCCCCGCGCGCGGCAGTTTCCTGCCCCTCGTGCATGAGATCACCTACCACCTCGCCAACCCCTCCATGGCCGCGCTCAACCTCCTGCCCCACCAAGGCGCGACGATCCCCCTCTCCGGCGGCGGCATGGCCCAGAACGACCCCTCCGCGCAGGGCCTGCAGGCCATCTACTACGCGCGCACCGACTTCGCGGGCCGCGCCTTCGGCCGCGTTGACCCCGCCGTGGATTTCCACTTCGACCGCAACCCGCCCATCCAGAAACTCGACGCCCCCACCTTCAGCGTCCGCTGGACAGGCTCGCTCACCGCCCGCCACAGCGAGGAGCACGAAATCTGGCTCGAGACGAACGGCCGCGCCACCCTCCGCGTCAACGGCAAGACCGCCGAGAACCGCCGCTACGCGCTCACCGCCAAGAAGCCCGTCACCCTTTCCATCGACTTCGAGAAAAACGCCGACCACGTCCACGCCCGCCTCTTCTGGCGCGGCCAGCGCCAGCAGCACGAGGTCATCCCCCGGCAATGCCTCTCGCCCTACCGCACCCTGCAGGTCACCGGGCAGGTCGGCGAGCCAACGGAGGTCACCGGGTCGAACGGCAAGACCTTCAACGCGCACTATGTGCAGACCACCGAGGGCCTCGCCCTGCGCGTCGCCTCCAGCCTCCAGCCCGCCCTCTACTCGGCCAAGGTCCCCGACCCGCTCCGCGACGAGTTGCGCAACCTCGTGGACGCGGAAGGGCGCATCCCCTTCAACGTCAAGGGCGGCATCGAGGAGAGCGACCTGGGCGCCCTCTCCCAGCAGGACGTCGCCTTCCTGCGCGACTTCGTTGACCTGCAGATCGCGCAGAAGGCCGAGGAGGTCCACAAGGCCCTCGTCGGCGAGACCTTCGGCAAAGAGATCTGGCGCATCCTCGCCTACGCCGCGCTCTTCTTCCTCGTGCTGGAAATCGTGCTGACGCGCTGGATCGCGATCCAGCGGCGCACGGGCGTCCAAGAGACCATGACCTTTGAGGACACGAACGCAACCGCCTCCGACGCGTTCCGCCAAGAACTGGAAACCATGCGAAGAGGGAGACGCGCATGACGACTCAAGACTCAAGATTCAATGTCCAATATCCAATATCCAACACGGAATATCCAAGTGGAATGCGCTTCGGGAAAAGGCATCCGCAGGCTGTTGTTCCCCAGAGCGCATTTCACTTGGATATTGAATATTCCGTGTTGAATATTGGATATTCCTCCAATGTCCAATATCCAATATCCAACACGGAATGTCCAAGTGACCAAGCGGAATGCACTATGTGTTTTTCGCAGGTTGTTCCCCAGAGCGCATTCCACTTGGATATTGAATATTCCGTGTTGGATATTGGATATTCCGTATTAGATATTCATGCTTCGGGGAGACGCACATGAACACCGACCTGCCGCTCGACTCCTCCACGCTCGACCCCGCCACGCTCCGCCCCGACCTCTTGCCGGACGCCATACCGCTGGCCATCCTGGCGCTGATGGCCGCCGGGATGTTCCTCGTGTGGGTCGTCTTCCACCGCGTGCTGCGCCGCTACCGCGAACGCATCGGCGCCGCGGTACGCTTCCTCGCGGTCACGCCCGTGGCCGTCGCCGCCGCGTGGCTCCTCTTCCAGACGGCGGCGCGGGTGTTCTGGCTCGCGGGCGGCTGGTCGCTGTGGGTCGCGGCCATCGTATGCGGCGCCACCCTGCAAGGCGTCGCGCTCCTGTACGAGCACGAGGCGCTGATCGTGCCGCGCCGTTACGCGCGCGGGCTGGTGTCCTGCCGCCTCGCCGCCATCGCGCTCACCGTGTTCATCCTCCTGCAGCCCGTGTTCGTCACCGAGCACACGCGCACCATCCGCCGCCGCGTGGCCGTGCTGATCGACGAGTCCGCATCCATGTGGCACCGCGACACCTCGTGGCGCCTCTCCGAAGCCCTCGACGCCGCGCAGGCCCTGGGCGCCCTCGACCCGACCCTGCGCACGAACCGACCGCCCTCGCGCGACGTTGACGTCGCCGTGTGGGACAGGCTCCCGCCCGAGGCCCGCGACGCCATCCGCGAGCAGACCGAGGTGCCGCGCGCCGAGATCACGCGCCGGCTCCTCACCGGCACCACCGCGGCCCAGCCCCAATCCTTCTACGACACCCTCCGCGGCCGCTACGAGGTCAACCTCTTCCGCTTCGGCAACGCCATCCTGCCCGTCGCCGACATCACGGCGCTCGCGACAAACGCCGCCCCGGCAGAGGCCGACACGCGCGAAGAAGCCTTCCGCGCCGCCACCGACTTCACGCACGCCCTCGAGCACGTCATGAACACCGTCCCCTCCGAAGAACTCGCCGGCGTGCTGTTCATGACCGACGGCCGCCACACGGGCGAGGCCGGCATCGCCGCCATCACGCGCCGCCTCGCGCAGGCCGGCGTGCCCGTCTCCAGCGTCGTCATCGGCGGCACGCAGCCGCTCTTCGACATCGCCATCGCCGAAGTGCGCGTCCCCGAGACCGTCTTCCTCGGCGACCGCGTGCGCATGACCGTCGCCGTGCAGGCCACCGCCGCAAAAGGCAAAGAGGCCAAGATGCGCCTGCTGTGCAACGGCGAGCCCGTCGCCGAAGAGACCCTGCGCATCGACAGCGACGACTGGACGCGCGAGATACGCCTCACCGACACACCCAAGGAGCAAGGCCTCCGCCACTACCACGTCGCCATCGAGCCGCTCGAAGGCGAGGCCAGCGACGCCAACAACTTCTGGAGCACCGACGTCTTCGTCACCGACGACCGCACCAACGTCCTGCTCGTGGACAACCGCCCCCGCTGGGAATACCGCTACCTACGCAACCTCTTCTACGGCCGCGACAAATCCGTGCACCTCCAGTTCGCCCTCGCCCACCCCGACCCCATCGGCGGCCCCCCCCCCCCCCCCCCCCCCCCCCCCCCCCCCCCCCCCCCCCCCGCCCCCCCGCCGCCGCGGCCGCCC
>WRJS01000128.1 GCA_009778475.1 Kiritimatiellota bacterium
AAGGTCCTCTTCGTCAACGACATCGACAAGGACGGCAGCGGCACCCCCGACTACATGGACGGCTGGGGCTGCACAACAACGCAGATACCGCTACTGGAGCGCGAGAAGACCATCGGCAGCAACCACCGCTACCACAACCCCGAGAACAAGTTCGTCCCCATGGGCGTCTCCGTGGAAGGCCTCCCCACCAGCATCGACACCGCCAACGTGCGCATAAAGTTCGACTACCCCGAGTCGCCGCCGGAGACGATGCAATTGGTGACGGATAACTGGGATGTGGAGCAATTTGAGAGAAGCAAATCTGGCAACACTATACATCTGACAAGAACCGTCCCAAGAGTGCGGGTTGTCTCTAATACAGGGAAGATAAGGATTTGGAAAACGGACGGCAACGCCCAGCGCAATGTTGCCACGGATTATGTGCGGAGCAGCCAGACCTTAATGACATACAATGACCTGCAGGGCATCAACGGCAAACTTTTCCTTGAAGCGATCAACGCCTGCACGAACTGGAGCGGCATGCGCATCGTGGTGTCGCTCTCGCTCGACGGCGGGAGCACGTGGGCCATGAGCAACGCCGTGCGCGTCACGTCCATGCGGTGCAATTTCACGGCGGGCGTGGTCAGGCCGTTCACTTTCAACGGGAATGACCGCGTGCCGTTTGAGCCTGACTACTCAACCCCGCTCGCCGCGTTCACGAAAGCCGTCAGCGCGTTTCAGGGGGTCCAGAAGCACAACGATGCGAACGGCGGGGGGGACAGGTGGTGGCACGACGAGGACGGGAGCCTCGGGCACGGCTTCGCGTATTTCCAATACGAGGGGCCGGACCTGGGCGACACCCTTACGGTGAGGTGCTCCTCGCTCCTCGGGAGGAGGCATGACCGCAGGTGGTATTTCGGCAAGACGGGCGACGCCGGGCTCACGCACTGGGATTACGGGGCGGGCAACGTGAACACCCAGGAACAGCTCGCGTGGTGGGACATCTGCGAGCATGAGATTGGGGAAGGGGGCGACCTGAAAAAACTGGTCGTCAAGCAGACCTACACATTGAAACCCGAGCGTGCGTCCGCGCTGTTCGACATCTTCAATGACATCGGGCCCGCAGGGCGGTACGCGAACTTCGGGCTTCACATCAACACCGACCCGGATGTCAAAGGCTGGGGCTGCCTCTCGAACGTCGGGCTGGCGATGGCGACCAACAAACTTGACGTGGCGAACATCACGCGGTGCGCCGTCAGCGTGAACATGCCGACCACGGTGAACAAGTCCGTGTGGGAGGTCATCGAGGGGGCGCGGCTGACTTCCTACAGCCAAGGGGGCGTCCCCGGCAGCCTCACGCGGGCGGTGTGGCTGGAGACGTTCGGCGTGGCGTGGGACGGGGACAAGGAGACGCTCGGGGCAAACGCGCTGCAAGGCAACCTTTTCAACGTCCTGAACGGGCAGCCGCTCGCCAAGCGGCATCCCACCAGCCTTTCCGGGTTTCCGACAAGCGAGGTGACAATCACAAACATCGGCGACATCACGCTCGACAACGCGCGGGACAACCTGCGCTTCTACGACCCCGGGCTGTTCCCGGGGGTGTTCGGCGAACAACCGAAAAACGTGTTCAACATGGAGGTGGGGCAATGAGACAAATGATGATGACAGGGATCGGCATCGTGGGGATTGCGCTTGCAGGATATGCGCAAAAAATTGACATCCTGAAGCCAGCGCACCAACAACAGGAACAAGAACTGCGACGCTTCATGGACAGGCTCGCACACGATGGAATACCTTATGAAGTTAAAGTTGAAAAACAGGAATATCGCCCGCTCATGGGTAGAAGGAGCGTAATGTTCCTTCACAACGTTACAGTCCCGTCAGGCATTGCGCAAGAAATCTGGAAATATGATTGGGTGACGTTACTGGGGCTTTCTCAAAAATATCAAAAGAGTCCGGCATATTCTTTTTACATGACGATTTTAATTATGGCTCATCCGGAAAACCAGAAATTTGGCGGCTATGGCTCATGGCAAATCCTTGATGCTATTGTAAACCATAGCAAGAAGGAATGGGATGAAAACCTGGAAGAATATGTAGGGAAAGTATATCAACATAATGATTATGGCCTCATGTCCCGCCACCTCAAAATCTTCGCGGAATCAATTCCAGCCATCTATCAAAAAGATATCCAGCCGCCTTACAGGTATATTGATGAGACACATGACGCAAAAAAGTTTGCAAACCCGGCACGGGAACTCGAAAGATGGGGTTACTTCTGTTTAAAAGACATAGCGCTTGGCTTAATCAAACACCATCTTGGACTCATTGACTGGTGCCGTGAAAACAACCCTGCCGAGAAGCCTTATCTTTCCGCTTTGATGATGGCGCTGTTCACCGTGGACGGCTATTCGTTCAGCGATGAGAGCGGCGTTTACACCATGAACGAGCGCGGGCGGATGCTGATGGACTTCGTCGTGGAGTTCCCCATCCCCGAGAACGCCATCCGCCTTCAGGCCATCATGGGCGGCGGCAACAAGGACGAAATCGAGGCGATGATGAAGAAACATGGCACAGGGGAGATGTGGCAAGAACTTTTAAACACCCCGGTGATTCCACAGCCGCCAGACATAGAAAAATATCAGGCACGGATACTCCTTGAACAAATCCAGGAATCACTTGAAGGGTGGCGAAACCAAGCCACTACCGCCTCCTCCCCTAATAACGCCTATCCCTCCCAAACGGCAATGGGAATGTTTACGGACGGACATTCATTTGATGAAAAAAACGGCATTTACATTATGAATGAGCGCGGGAAAATACTAATGGATTTTATCATAGAGTTTCCGGTCCCTGAAAACGCCACACGTCTGCAAGCCTTTATGAATGGCGGGAACAAGGGTGAAATCGAAATGCTAATGAAAAAATTCAACACAGAAGAAAGATGGGGGGATTTGTTGCAAAGTCCGGCTCACCCCAAGTTTTTGAAACACTCGGCGGACGACATTATGAAACGACACCACATATCACCAAGTAATGATGAACGATGGTTGCAAAGATGGAGGTGAACAATGAGACAAATGATGATAGGAATCGGCGTCATGGGGATTGCGCTTGCGGGGTATGCGCAGAAAATTGACATCCTCAAGCCTGTGTACCAGCGGCAGGAGCAGGAACTGCGGAGGATTATGGAGCGGCTGGAATCCGGGAAGGTGAAATACAAAGCTGTCATGGAGAATGTGGAGCACACAAACAAAATGAGAGGTAAATATTTTATTGCATTGCCGACAGTACGTTTTCCAGACGATGTTAAAGAGGAAATCGTAAAATACGACCAGCGTTTTGCCCGCTGGCATTTCGCCATGTATCTTGACGACCCGAAGTATTCATTCTATGCCGCCCTTCTGATTCTCGGGCGAGGCCCAGAGTTTTGGGGAGGAGGTGGAAGAGGGTTGCCCGATTCGATTACCAAAGACAACAAAGAGTTATGGTTGAATCAGGATTTACCCAAAGAAAAAATCGTTTCATCAATATGAGTACCCACTGCAACTTTAAACATGGGCCGCGTGAATTTGTCCCCCTGGAGGGCTATTACGGCGCAATCCTTTTCGAGTCCGTGCCGCCCGGATATAACAGGGACATCTTCGCGGGGCGCATGTACACGGCCGACTATGCAGAGGAACGCACCCCGTTCTGCCCTTACGGCAAAGAACACGGCACGGATAACGGGATCGGCGGGACCCACGGCAAACACTTCGACGGCTTCATGGGCGGCGGCGGCGGGGATGCGCTTAAAGGGATTCCGTTAACCCAGCCCTGCGTCGAGCACTGGCTCTGGCTCACGCTGTTCGGCGAGGCGGGAAAACGGCTGACCGCGCTTGACGGATTGCTGGAATGGTCGCGCCTGAACGCGCCCACGGAAAACCCCTTCCTCCCCGCGCTGGCGATGGGACTGTTCACCATCAACGGCTACGCCTTCGACGACAGGACGGGCGTTTACGCCATGAACGAACGCGGGAAGATGCTGATGGACTTCATCGCCGAGTTCCCCATCCCCGAGAACGCCACGCGGGTGCAGGCCGTCATGGGCGGCGGCAACAGGGAAGAGATCGAGGGCATGATGAAAAAGCACGGCACGGAGGCGAAATGGAAAGAGCTCCTCAAAAACCCCTCCCACCCCGCGTTCGCCAAATACCCGCAGGACTGACCGCGGGCAAAGGCAACCGCAAAGCACGCAGGGGCATCCGGGAAATCGAGGCATCCGGGAGCGCAGGGCTTCCGCCCTGCCTGTCATTCGGCAAGGCGGAAGCCTTGCGCTCCCGGCGCCATGAGGACCCGCAAAGCAAGGGCAACCGCAAGGTGCGCAGGGGCGGATCCCCGACCAGGCTCCCCGCGCCCTTCCGGGGGCGGTTCATTTCGTGTTGGAATTCCCCGTTTTCGCCACCCCTTAAAACAGTATTGCGCCCAGCCGCATTTTCCGCTAAGCTGTATGTCCTTTTGGCGGAATGCATTCGGATGCGTCTTCCGCCGTATGCTCAGGCATTGAGAAAGGAAAAAACCGAAGGGACAGTTGAAGCATGAAGAAGGTTCTCATATCCGCAAAACGGGATTCCGCGCCCCGCGCGGCATCGTCTGCACGGAGGGCTACCCGATGAGCGACACCCTCACCGTCATCTCCTGCGCCGCCCCCCCGGAGTCCGTGGACGCGCTTTTCGAGCTGCTCGACGCAGAGGCCTTCACGCCCACCTCCTGCCTCGATGTCGAGACCCGGCAGTGCCGCGTGAGCGTCTTCCTCGAAGACCCTGCGCAGGCCACAGCCGTCGCGGCAGAGCTCATCCGCGCGGGCGATCTGTGCGGCCTGGCGCTTGCGCCAGAGACCGACACCCTCGCCCGCGCCGACTGGGCCGAGGCATGGAAACGCTTCTTCCACATCGAGCGCGTCTCCGAGCGCATCATCATCCGCCCCTCATGGGAGGTCTACGACGCGAAGCATGGCGAACGCGTCATCACCCTCGACCCCGGCCTGAGCTTCGGCACCGGCAAGCACGCCACCACGCAGAGCTGCCTGCGCCTCCTCGATCGCCTCGCCGCCGAAGCCCCAGGTCGCTCCGTGCTGGACATGGGCACCGGCACCGGCATTCTTGCCATCGCCGCCGCCTTGCTCGGCTTCCCCGACGTGCGCGCTTTCGACAACGACCCCGGCTGCATGGCCGTCGCCCAAGAGAACGCCCGCGCCAACGGCCTGACCCTCCCCTTCGCGGTTGACGACCTCACGCACGTCCACCCCCCCGCCGACATCGTCGTCGCCAACATCCTCGCGCCCGTGCTGATCCAGTTCGCGCCCGAGGTCGCCGGATCGATGTCCCAAGCCCCCCGCGCCCGGCTCATCCTCTCCGGCATCCTCGACGAGCAATACGCCGCCGTCAAGACCGCCTACGAGGCCCAAGGCCTTGTGGAGGAAGAAAGCCTGCTTGCAGGGGAATGGCGCACCGGTCTCTTCGCGAGGGAAACGTGACCTTCCACCACTTCCATAAAGACGACGCACACGTCAAGCGCGAACGCGCCAAGGCCCGCGAGCTCCGCCAGACCGACTGGTGGCGGCAGCGTCTCCAGACCGGCGTATGCCACTACTGCAAAAGGCGCGTCGGCCCCGATGCGCTCACCATGGATCACGTCGTCCCCGTCGCGCGCGGCGGCGCCAGCACCAAGGGCAACATCGTCCCCGCCTGCAAAGACTGCAACGCCAAGAAAAACCTCAACACCCCCGCCGAGCAAATCCTCGACGCCCTCTTCCCCCCCGAAAAGAAAAACCTCCTCATCGCCGCCCCCCACGGCTTCTGCTCCGGCGTCGCACGCGCCCTGCGCATGGCCGAAGAGGCATTAAACGCCACACTCCACACTCCACACTCCACACTTCTCCCCATCTACTGCCTCAACGAGATCGTCCACAACCAGCACGTCGTCGCGCAGCTCACGGCGCAAGGCATGAGGTTCGTGTGCCGCCTCGAAGACATCCCCGAGGGCGCACACGTCCTGTTTTCCGCGCACGGCGTGTCCCCGGCCGTGCGCCGGGAGGCCGCGCGCCGTAGCCTCCGCGTCATCGACGCCACCTGCCCCTTCGTCGAGAAAGTCCATGCCGAGGTCCGCCGCTTCGCCGCCACCGACGCCGCCATCATCTGCATCGGCCATCGCAACCATGAGGAGGTCATCGGCGTGTCCGGCGAGGCCCCCGGCCGCGTCCGCATCATCGAAAGCGCGCAAGAGGCCGAAGCGCTCGACATCCCGCCCGACCACCCCGTTGCCGTCGTCACCCAGACCACCCTCGGCGCGGCGCAGGTCGATGCCGTCATGGACGCGCTGAACAAGCGCTTCACCGCCATCACGCGCCCGCCCCTCTCCGACATCTGCTACGCCACCCGCGACCGCCAGGACGCCGTCCGCGCCCTCGCCAAGCAATGCGACCTCATCCTCGTGCTGGGCTCCGCCAACAGCTCCAACAGCCAGCGCCTCGTCGAGACCGCCCGCGACGGCGGCGCGGACGCCATCCTCATCCGCGAGCGTGCCGATCTCGACGCCCTCGACCTCTGCGCCGTCCAGACCCTCGGCATCACCAGCGGCGCCTCCACCCCCGAAGCGTTCCTGGAGGAAGTGATTGAGGCGCTCGGCGAGAGATTCACCGTCGCGGCGCCCTCACCGCCGCCCTGCTGAACGTTTTTAATAACCGCGTCATGCGTCCTGTTTTATGTTGGCACGGCGTACCGTTTGCGGTATCATTTGGTTTTCACTGTTGGACAAGGGAAAGGAGATGAACATGAAAAAGATTGCGGTTTTGGTTTGCGCGTCGCTGGCGTTCGCGGCGCGGGGGGCGGAGATGACGGCGACGATGGCGGGGTGTCTGGAGATTCCCTCGCCGAGGTGCACGCTGGAGCCGAAGGCGTTCCTGCCGTCGTGGGAGGGGCTGACGGGGAGCGGGTCGCTGTCGCCGCTGGCGGATGGGTCGTACCCGTTCAGCATCAAGAAGGGCGCGGATGAGCTCGTCAAGGGGCAGGCGCGTTTCGCGCAGCCGTTGAAGGGTGCGCCCGTCGAGGCGGTGTATGTGTTCACGCCGACGCGGGACGTGGAGCTGAACACGCTGTACGTGGGGCTGTCGCTGGGCGTGGACGCGCTGGCGGGCGGGACGTGGCAGAGCGATAAGGGCAAGGGCGTGATCCCGCGCGAGAAGGGGGCGCTGGGGGTGTTCTCGGACACCGTCACGACGCTCACGCTGAGCGCGAACAACCGCGACTTGATTTTCCTGTTCCCGGAGCCGACGTGGGTGATGCTGCAGGATGACCGTCAGTGGGGGCCGACGTTCTCGCTGCGTATCGGCCACAGCGGCCTGCGGACGTACAAGGCGGGCGAGGCGGTGGCGGTGCGCTTCAAGGTGTCGACGCATGAGTCGCCGGACTTGGTGCTGGACGCGCCCGTGAAGATCGTGGCGGGCGCGGACTGGATTCCGCTCAACGCGGAGCTGGACATCGAGGCGGGTTCTGCGCTGGATTTCAGTGCGCTGGGCCTGCATGACGCGCCGGCGGGCAAGCACGGGTACACGCTGGCGAAGGGGGCGCGTTTCGAGTTCGAGAAAAAGCCGGGCGTGGCGCAGCGTTTCTACGGGGTGAATTTCTGTTTCAGCGCGAACGTGCCGGACGCGGAGACGGCGACGCGCGTGGGGCGGCGCTTGGCGCGTGTGGGCTACAACGCGGTGCGCGTCCACCATCACGAGGGGGCGTTGATCGAGGGGTCGCGTGACGGCACGACCATCAACGCGGCGCAGCTGGCGAAGTTCGACGCGCTGATGGCGGCGTTCATCGAGAACGGAATTTACCTGACGACGGATCTGTTCGTGTCGCGCCCCGTGCCGTGGCGGAGCGTGGGCATCGAGCGCGACGGCAACGTGCCGATGGATGCGTACAAGATTCTCGTGGCGGTGCATGACGGCGCGTGGGAGAACCTGAAAACATTCTCGCGGCAGTGGCTGCTGCACGTGAACCCGCACACGGGTCGCGCCTACGCGCAGGAGCCCGCGCTGGCGTGGCTCGCCATCACGAACGAAGGCAACTTCGGCAACTTCCTCAACTACATGAAAGAGATCCCCGAGTGGCAGCAGGAATGGGCGAAGTGGCTCGCGGAGCGGCAACGCGCCGAACCCGAGGCGTACAAGGACATCGACGCGACGCTGCCGGACAACATCTGGGCGCGCAACCGCAAGGTGGCCGCGTTCACGCTCTTCCTCGACGAGATGGAGCAGCGCTTCGTCAAGCGCGCACGCGCCTTCCTGCGCGACGAGATGAAGTGCCGCGCACTCATCACCAACCGCAGCTCGTGGACGAACTTCGCGGTCGATCAGATTTCGCGCGAGGAGGTGTACGACTTCGTGGACGACCATTTCTACGTCGATCACCCGCGCTTCCTCGAGCAGTCGTGGCGGCTGCCCAGCGCGTGCGACAACGTCAACCCCATCCGCACACGCGACATGGGCGCGCAGGGCATCGTGTACACGCGCCTCCTGAACAAGCCCTTCACCGTCACCGAATACAACTTCTCCGCGCCCGGCCAGTTCCGCGGCATCGGCGGCATCGTCACCGGCACCCTCGGCGCGTTGCAGGACTGGGGCGGCATCTGGCGCTTCGCCTACAGCCACAACATCAACGGCCTGCAAGGCTCCCACGCCCCCGCCATGAACTACTTCGACATGATCGGCGACCCCCTCTCCCTCGCCGCCGAACGCGCCTCCATCTGCCTCTACCTGCGCGGCGACCTCGCCCCCCTCAAACAGACCTACGCCATCACGATACCCAAGAAAGAAGTCACCCGCATGACCGGCGACATGCCCCAGCTGAAAATGCAATGGCCATGGCTCGCGTGGCACGCCAAGCTCGGCACCATCGTCGCCGACCGCCCCCCCGCCGACGCGACATGGAGCAAGGCCTTCCCCGACGCCTTCCGCACCCCCGCCGACGACATCCGCGCCCTGCTCAACGAAGGCAACCGGGAGGTCCCCCTCAATGGCGTCGCCACCAGCGCACTGAGACTCGACCGCGACCTCGGCACCTTCACCGTCACCACCCCCAAGACCTGCGGCGGCTTCGCCGAGACCGGCGCGACCGACGCCGACGCGCTCATCTTCGACGTCGAAGGCACCCCCGCCACCGTGTGGGTCAGCGCCCTCGACGACGCGCCCATACGCACCTCCAAACGCCTCCTGCTCACGCACCTCACGGACATCCAGAACAGCGGCATCGAATACGCCCAGCGCTCCCGCAAGACCCTCCTCGCATGGGGCGGCCTGCCCCACCTCGTACGCAACGGCAAAGCCGAGATACGCCTCGCCGTCGCGTCACCCGAGGCCTGCAAAGTGTACGCCCTCTCCTCCTCCGGCAAACGCGAAGCCCCCATCCCCACCCACGTGGTCAAAGGCCGCCTCGCCTTCACCGCCGCCGTGGACGCGGTGCCGAAAACAGCGACACTGCTTTACGAAATCGTGAAAGAATAACCACAACGCATTAGCCTTGCGCGGGACTCCCCCACAGCTAGGCACTGGGGTCGCGCAGTTTTTTTTCCAGCTTGTCGAATTTGACATCCTTTAACGCCAAAAGCTGCAGCTTAAGATAATTTTTTTCATTTTCCAGTTCGTATGACAGGTATTCTCCGCCGTTGTTATAGCGTCCTTTTACCTCCTCCAAAAGCGGCTGCGGGTTTATCTGAAGCAGGCCGCATTTTTTGCATTTAACATAAAAAAAATCTCCGCAGTCCAGGCCCGGCTTAAAAGTATTTCCCCCGCAGAGAGCGCAGGGTACCCGCGAAGATTTCTGGTTTGACGCCGGAGTGGAGAAAGTTTTACTTAACGGCATTTTTTTTCATTCTATCTGCAGGCGGAATACCGTATTGCGGGCTAGCCCGGCATAATCCTGTACAATTACCTCAAGAGTTGCCTGTCCCCTTGTAAAGCGGATTGTTCCGACTTCCCAGCCTGGAAACTGGGTAAAAATTTCTTTTGTCGGGACAAGTCCGTTACGGTATACCATCAGGGAGCCGTCTCTCGCCGAATAAGTCTCAAAATTAAGGGAACCGGATTCAACACCGTTAAGGGAACAGACTATCCTGAACGGCGCGAGCGGATTTTCATTTGCCGCCATCATTGTATCGGAGGCGCTTACAGAGATCGTATATAGACCCTGGCTTAAGGTTCTTGTTACAGCCGGATCAAAAACCCTTCCTTCCTCATTACGAAGTCTTACCCAATGAATGACAGGGGGTCTTTCGTCGGGCCTCGGATTAACGATCATCAGCGGATTAATCCAGCGGCGTTCCTTGCGATCGTAGAGGAAGAAATAAAACCCAGATGAATTTGACCAGCCGGAAAGACCGGAGTACCCTAAAACATTTCTGGTAGTAATATTAACCGGATTTACCGGGATTTGATTTTTTTCATCCATTCGGCTGTAAACGCTGATTATGCCGTCACCATGATCTATTGCCGTCCATACACCTAAAGGCGAAGGAAGCCTCGAAGCGCTGCTTACGGAAGCATAGCTTCCGGAATGAAACAGAATTTCTCCCGAACCTGAAGCGTAAATTTCTCCTTCCGAGCTAAAGCTCATACCCAATGCGGGTTTTCCGTCCTCATTCTGGCCAAAGTTATTCAGGATTATTCCCTGCGGATCAGGCCAGTCAAGCGCAGGTAAATTCAAGAGCACGGTAAAAAACAGGCCTGCTATCAAAACAGCTTTTTTACTTCCCATTATTTTTCCCTTAACTCCAGAGATACGATGCCGGAATCACCTCCGATAAAAATACGGGAACCACGCCTTTCCAGGAATGATGAAACACTCCTGAACGGCGCTTCCATGATTATTGTATCCGGGTAACGTATCGCAACGAGGTTTTTTCTGTCCGGCTCCGGTGATGTTATCAGGTAAAAAAGTCCTCCTCCTCCCGATTTATCGTAGGCTGTAATCCTCGAATCCAAATCGATCTTCACAGTTGATCTTGACGCGATGTCATAGATTCCCATGCCGTTTTCTCTTTCAAAAACGATACGGCTGTCATTTTCAATAAAGAAAACATTTACAGGCCGTCTGTAACCGCCGGAAAGGAATTCATGGTAAACCACTCTGTATCTGTCGCCTGTTTTTTCCAAAAGAAGAAAACGCTGATCGTCGATTCCGGAAATTATTGCAAGCCGCGAAGCGTCTTTGGAAATCGCGCAGCCAAGAATTACCGCCAGCCGCGATCCTCCAGGTTCATACGGCGGAATAAACTGCTTCCCGTCCGAATCGATTAACTCAATGGTGCCGTCAAGGGTTCCGGCCAGAACAAAACCGGCTGCCGCGTCAATGCATGTCAGGGGAGCGGGGAATTCATAAACCCACTTAATATTTCCGTTATCATCAAGAGCGTAAACTGTATCCTGGCCTTTACCGATTAAAAAGAACTTATCGTCAAGGAAAAACGGATACCCGTCCGGATCGTTTATTTCCATAACCTTCCGGCCGCGAGTGTCGTTTATTTCGAGAACCGTTGGAAATGGCTCGTATTCCGACCAGAAATTTTCGGAAATGGATGTATAGTTTTTTTGGATCTGGTTTATGGAAAATTCCCCTGTATCGGCGATATAACCGTAACGTCCGCCAAGCTGGAATGGAATAAGCAAATCGGGATTCCCAGAGTTTCTGTCAAGCGAGTATGTATCAAGGCTGACAGGTATTCCGGATTCCAGAGAGCTGAGCCACCTGGCGGTCAGGAATGTTTCTTTGGGTATTGGCTGAGCCGCGGCAAAAACATAGGCAAGAAAGATTAGGATACCGAGGATAAACCAATACCTCTTCTTTCTTTTTGCCACCAGCGCCCCCCTATGGTATAATCATTTTAGAGGAAATGATGGTAAAAATCAATCTGGACGAACTGCATAAAATGGCCGCGATCGCGGCGGAAAACGCCTATGCTCCTTACTCGAAGTTCCGGGTGGGAGCCGCTCTGCTGGCGGAAGACGGAGCTGTCATTACGGGCTGCAATGTCGAAAACCGCTCCTACGGCCTGACAATTTGCGCCGAACGGGGCG
>WRJS01000129.1:0-2080 GCA_009778475.1 Kiritimatiellota bacterium
CAGACGTGTGTTCCTGTTATTGTCGATGACCGCTCCGGAGATGGTGTTGGTCTTGTCGGAAGACTTATAACCGCACCAGAGCGTGGCCATGCCGCCATCATTGGCTATCATGTAATGAAGCATATCGGCCGCGACCCACGGGTCAGCATATATGACCTTCGTGGGACTGACCCACATGAAAAGCTCGTCCACATGCCCAACCACAAGCCAATTGTTGCTGATGTTGATTATCGGCTGAATGTCCTGCGCCTCCCAAAACACTCTGGTTTGGGGCCATTTTGTTCCTATCATGATTTTTCCGTAGGGCGCATCTTCGCAAGGCGGGGTCGCCATGATGTTGCCGCCGTTGCCGAGGGTGTTCGCGGGGTTGCCGTTCAGGTCAAGCCCCACGCCCCAATCCACCTGTAACATGGGCGGGTTCGTCAGGCAGGACATCAGGTTGCCAGCATTCAGGTGCCCGAGCCCGACGGCGGCATCGGTGTTGCCTTTGTCATTGAACTGCACGCTGGCGAACTTCAGCATATCCTGCGTGAACTGGGTGACTGGATAGAGTGGGCTTGTCTGTGTAACTGGAAGTTTGGTGATGCCCTTGATGGGCGGATAGAAGTAGTTGGTGTATGTCGAGTAAACCTCCTCGGCGGGGTTGCACTCGGGCGGCAATATCAGCGGCGCGGTCTTGAGGCGGAGGTCGTCGGATGAGACCTGGCGGTTGCTGGGGGCGCGGTGTGTGGCGGACAGGGAGAAGGCGTCGGGGGCGGTGTCCGTGAGGGTCTTGCGGGCGGCGGCGGCGGCGACGTGGAAGTTGGTGGGCATGACCGTGAGGTCGATGCGGCCGTTGCTCCACGTTGCCTTCGTGCCGTCGGGGTTGTAGAGCGTGATGTCCGCCCTGTCGCCCGCGCCCACGCCGAGGCTGGACACCTCGAGGGCGGGGGCGTTCTCGGCGGTGACGGTCACCTTGGGCAGGAGCCTGACGGCGTTGGTGGGGGCGTTGGGGTCGTGGGGCGGGATGAGCGCGCCGCGCGTGATGTCCCAGTCTTTCTTGCCGGGCTTGTCGGCCGCGTCGGTTTTGCCGTCGCGGTCGGTGTCGCCCAGCACGGACACCTCGTAGGCGCGGAGGGGGATGGCGTGGGAGCAGGTGATGTTGGAGGCCACGCCCGTGCCTTGGAACCTGTAGGTGAGCGTGGCGTCGCCGGGCGCGAGCGGCTCGACATAGACCTCGCTGGGCTGGCCCTTGGTGGCGAAAGCGAAAGGGCTGCCGTTGGTGACCGTCTGGCCGCCGGTGAGCAGGGGGGTGCCGTTGGTGGAGCCGGTGGGCCACACGCGGAACGCGCCCGCCGCGCCGCTGAGGGCGAGAGTGAGCTCGCCCGGCAGCTTCACGTCGGTGCGGAGCCGTGTGAGCCTCGGGGCGTCGCCGACGGCGAGCGGGCAGCCGCCCTCGGGGGGGGTGTAGCTGAAATTGACGGAGGTGGGGTCGGCCTCGGGGTTGCCCTCGCCGTAGCAGTCGAAGATGAGGCGCACGCTGGCGACGGTGAAGGTGTTGGTGAGGGCGCGGGTCTGGCCGCCCTCGTCCCACTGGACGCGGATCGCGCGGTCGTCGGGCGCGGTGCTGGGCTCGAGGCCGGTGACGTGCACGGGGTCGCCGGGCATCAGCGCGGAGCCCTGCGGGAGCGCGTTGGTGGCGCACTCGCCACCGCGCGTCAAGAGGCCGCTGTCCACGAACGCGAGGATACGGTTGGTGGCGTTGGTGCTGGCGGGGCCGCTTTCGGGGGGCGTGCTGTGTTCGGCGCACGCGCAGCAGTTGCTGAAGCCGGGGCCGTGGAGGGCGGCGGCGTAGTCGTTATACCCGAACGGGTAGAACGTGATGAAATCCTCGGGGTAGCGCCGGAGCAGCCCCTTGGGGACGCGGCCGCGCGAGCCGCCGCCGCCCGCGCCGCAGCAGTGTTCGCCGATGTATTCAACCTCGCACGCGTCGCACCAGTGCGTCTCGCAGGAGCAGTTCTCGTGCGCGTTGGTGCAGGGGGTCATGCGCTTGCAGTAGGCGGCGGGGCAGTTGGTGGTGAAGGTTCTGCCGCCGCAGGTG
>WRJS01000129.1:2180-12010 GCA_009778475.1 Kiritimatiellota bacterium
CGATGGCGTACATCGCGAGCTCGCCCTGCGGCACGGCGGCGGGGTTGACGATCGCGGTGCCGCCGGGCGCCGTCCCCGTGGTGACGGGCTCGAGGGTGCGGCGGACGGCGGTGAGCGGAAGGGTGTGCGAGCAGGTGACGTTGCTGGCCACGCCGCTGCCCTCGAACCTGTAGGTGACCTCGGCGGTGCCGGGGGCGAGCGGCGCGGCGTGGACCTCGCTGACCCCGCCCTTTGCGGCGAAGGCGACGGGCGCGCCGTTGGTGGCGCAGGGCTTGCCCGCGCTGAGCAGGGGCGGGCCGTTGGTCGCGCCTGTGGGCCACACGCTGAACGCGCCCGCGTCGCCGCCGAGCGTGAGGGTGAGGTCGCCCGGCAGCTTCACGTCGGTGCACAGGTGGAGGGCGCGGGGCGGGCCCTCGCAGGGGAGCAGCCACCCCTCGGGCGCGACGCCGTAGCAGTATTCGAGGTAGCTGCCGAGGCCCGCGAAGCTGCCGTCGCCCGTGAAGTCCGGCACGATGCGGAGGCTGGCGACGGTGAAGGTGTTGGTGAGGGCGTGCGTCGTGCCGCCCTCGTCCCACTGGACGCGGATCGCGCGGTCGTCGGGCGCGGTGCTGGGTTCGAGGCCGGTGACGTGCACGGGGTCGCCGGGCATCAGCGCGGAGCCTTGCGGGAGCGCGTTGGTCGCGCACTCGCCGCCGCGCGTCAGCAGGCCGCTGTCCACGAACGCTAGGATGCGGTTGGTGGCGTTGGTGCTGGCGGGACCGCTCTCGGGGGGCGTGCTGTGCGCGGCGCACGCGCAGCAGTTGCTGAAGCCGGGGCCGTGGAGGGCGGCGGCGTAGTCGCTGTGGCCGAACGGGTAGAACGTGATGAAGTCGTCATGGTAGCGCCGGAGCAGCCCCTTGGGGACGCGGCCGCGCGAACCTCCTCCTCCGCCCGCGCCGCAGCAGTGTTCGCCGATGTATTCGACCTCGCACGCGTCGCACCAGTGCGTCTCGCAGGAGCAGTTCTCGTGCGCGTTGGTGCAGGGGGTCATGCGCTTGCAGTAGGCGGCGGGGCAGTTGGTGGTGAAGGTTCTGCCGCCGCAGGTGAAGGTGGCGGTGACGGCGCCGGGCATCGCGTTGGTGTCGGGCGTGAGCGTGAAGGGGTTGCCCTCGAAACGCTGGCCGCCGTATTGCCATGTGACAACGCCGTCGAACCCGTTGGTGCCGGTGAGCGTGAACGTGTGCGGGCTTGTGCTGTGGAAGCACACGTTCGTGGGGTCGATCGCGGGCCGCGGGTCGCCGGGCCCCTCGAAGCGGATCTCCACGCCGCCGGGGTTGGCGAGGATGTCGCCGAGGGTGATGGGCGGCGGGCCGCCGCCGTCCCCGCCGTCTCCTTGCCCCCCGCCGCCGAGCGGCCACGCGCCGCCCTCGCCGGCGAGCGTCGCGCCGACGGTGAAATTGGTCAGGACGCACGAGTAGTCCGCGAGCGGGTCGGGCAATGCGTAGCGGTACGCGTAGCCGCCGTCCTCCAGCAGCTCGCACTGGAACGTCACGGGATACGCGGGGTCGCGGTCCAGGAACACGCCCTCCCACGTGAACACGACGCTGTTCGTCGCCGTCACGAAATGCCAGAACCGCCCGCCCATCGGCGGCACGATCCCGAAGTCGCCCGCCAGCACCGAGAGCTTGTTGCCGGCCGCGGGCGCGCCGTCGTCGCGGTCCAGCGCGAGCCACCCGCCCGACGACACCCACGCCCCCCGCACGGGCACCCCCCGCACGCGGAACAGCCAGTTGGTGGCGGCCATATAGAACACGTCCCTGTTGACGCCGTACCGCGTCCAGCGCTCATGGACGGCCGCGCCCCCCGGCATTTCCGACCAGCCCTCCGGCAGCGGCCCGGGCGCGCCCCTCTGCGGCTCGCGGGGACGCTCGCCCTCCAGGATGTCCCGGACGGTCTCCACCAGCACGCTGATGGTCTTGTCCGGCCCCTTCCCCGCCTCCCCCGTCATGAGGAGCCCCACCAGCGCCAGGAACACCGCCACCATGGGCGCCCTCCTGCGCGCGGCGAAATCCGGCTCGCCCGCCCCGCGCGCAGGCGGGTCGGGCAAGTCCAGCCCCCGCCACCGCATCACCGCCAGCGCCGCCGCCATCACCGTCCCCGCCAAGATGAAATACGCCACCAGCGCGTTCCGCACCGTCACCAGCACAAGCTCGAAAATCTCCATCGCCATCATGATGCACCCCCCTTCACCTCACGATGACGGCCGTGCCGTCGGGATAAGACACCGCAACCGCCGCCGCCGCCGAAGCGCCCCCGCGCGAGGTCACCCGCAGCGACCCCCACCCGCGCGGGTCGAGCCACGAAAGCAACGCCTCCGGGTCGGCCCCGCCGAACGCCACCGCCCCGCCCGCGCTGTCCGCGAACGCCGCCCCCACGGGCGCGCCGGAAGCGTCCAGCCGTATGCGGGCGGTCAGCGTCCTCACGCCCACGCCCGCGGCCGCCGGCGCCGCGAGACGCTCCCGCAGGCGGCCGCCCGCGACGAACCACTCCCCGCAGTCCCAGCCGATGACGGCCGCGGGGACGTCCCCGCAGCCCGCCGCGAAGAACGCCGCCTCCGCATTGTTCGCCGCCGACGCCTCGAGCGACAGCGCGACCGTCAGCGACCTGTCCCGCGCCCCCGGCGCCGCCAGCGCCAACGCCGCCGAAGCCTCCATGTCCGCATACACCGGCAACGGCACCGCCACCCCCCCGCCCCGCGCCGACAACGCCAGCGCGGCAGCCAACGCCGCCGCCAACGCCGGGAGCGCAAGGCCGGGAGCGCAGGGCTTCCGCCCTGCATCTATCATTTGGCAGGGCGGAAGCCCTGCGCTCCCGGCAAGCCCTGCACCGTTGTTAATATTGCAGGGCGGAAGCCCTGCGCTCCCGGAAGCAAGCACATATAAACCCCAACGATTCATGCTTGGCATTGTACCCCAACGCCCGCCGGTATGCAAACACATTCTCGCCTTTGCACTCACTTTCATTTTTCCCGCCTCCTCAGCACCCCTGCCGCGCCTTGACATAACAAGGACGTATTCCACTTTTTTTAATATGCTCGATTGAGGTATTTCAGAACCTTATAACAACATATAATGGAACACGCCGTAACGAGGCAACGTCCCACATATTCTGCTGTTAAGAACGGTTCCTGTTTCACCAAGAACCCCTGAAATTTCCAACCAAGCAGCGATACGCAATGATGCACAAACCTAGCGGTAGCCAGCACAAGGCCGGCCCCGCCCCAAATCAACCGGTCCTGAAGGGACGGTTAAAGGTCAACAGCATACCCCATCCCGTTCCTGAAAGCAAGCGCAATTTTGGGCGGAACTGCCCGAGATGGCGGCCGGCCGTCCAGCCCCCGCGAGGTCCGCCGGGAGCGCAGGGCTTCCGCCCTGCACTATTAACGATGCAGGGCGGAAGCCCTGCGCTCCCGGCGTCATGCAAGGCGGAAGCCCTGCGCTCCCGGCATTGCGCTCCCGGCATTGGACCGTCAAAGGGCAAACCACACATGAAACTTTTTCCGCCGTCTGAGTCACGGATTCATTTTGCTTACAAATCACCTGAGAATTTGAATTTTGCAGATTCTGCATTTCAAGGGAATCCGCTTGACGTTCTGCCGCATGGGTGTTAAGCTTTTGCGAACACTGTGAAATCCATTCAGGAGGTTGTGCATGAAAACGTTGGTGATGGCGGTTGTGGCGGTGGTGGCGGGCGTTTCTTGCTCGCGCGCGGCGAGCGGGACGTGGACGGGCGCGGCGGGGAACGCGTGGGCGGTGGACGGGAACTGGAGCGCGGCGCCGTTCCCGCAGGGGGATGAGACGGCGACGTTCGCGGCGGCCGGGGCGGGGACGGTCGATGTGTCGGGGCTGCCGGATATCCTCTCGCTGGTGTTCTCGGGGCCGTCGTTCACGCTGGGGCAGACGGGGCAGACGCTGACGTGGCGCAACGGCGGCACAATCACGCTGGCCAGCGGCGCGTCGGCGCAGGCCGTCGCGGCGAACGTGACGCTTGGCCATGCGTCGGATGAGGCGATGCTCGACATCACGAACAACAGCGCGGCGCCGTTGTCGTTCCTGGGGGACGTCACGGCACAGGCGGGCGGGGTCAAGACCCTGCGCCTCCACGGGACGGGGGACGTGGAAATCAGCGGGAACCTGTCGAAGGGCGCGGCCAGCGGCCTTGACGTGCTGGTGGATGGCACGGGGACGTTGCGCCTGGGCGGCGCGGACAATCTCGTGCGGCAGATCAACATGAACGGCCCGGCCGGGGGCGTGCTGGACATCGGCGCGGGGTCGCTGAGGTTCGAGCACGGCGGCAACGTGAACCTGCGCTCGCTCAACAGCGCGACCATCGACGGCACGGGGGCCATCACGTTCAGCGGCGGCGCGGGGGATGACGGGGCGGACAATGGCGCGATCCGCGCGGATGCGGTGCTGACCATCAATGTGAAACTGACGGGGCCGGCGGGGTTCGAGTATTGGATCGGCAACAACGACGCGGCCGGGACGGTGGTGTTCAACGCCATCAATGATTTCGCGGGGAACATCGCGCTGAACTCGGCCGGCACCATCTCGGCGAACATCGTCGGCAATCAGGGCTCGACGACGAGCAATCTGGGGAAGGGCCAGAAAATCGTCTTCAACGGCAACGGCACGGGCTCGGGCCTGCGCTACACGGGGACGGGCGAGACCACGGACCGCCTCATGGACATCCCGAAGTCGGCGCGGTTCGAGATGGCCGGCACGGGGCGGCTGGTGTTCGCGACGCCGTTTAGCGTCAGGGGCGGCGCGGGCAGCGTGATCTACCTCTCGGGCGAGACCGCTGGCGTCGGCGAGATCGCGGGGCCCGTCAGCGACGGGGGCGGCGCCTACTCGGTGCAGAAGAGCGGGAGCGGGACGTGGGTGCTGTCGGCGCGGAACGCGTTCTCGGGCGCGTTGACGGTGGCGGGCGGCACGCTCGTGCTGGCGAACACGAACGCGGTGGGCGGCACGGTGAACGTGAGCAACAGTGCGCGGCTGGTGCTGGAGGACGCGGGCCGCCTGCCGGATGTGGCGGCGTTCGCGCTGAGTAACTGGGGCGTGCTGGAACTCCGCAACACGGCGGCGGCGAACGTCCCGGACCGCGTGGACGCGGCGGCGGCGCTCTCGTTGCAGTCGGGGACGCTGGCGGTGACGCATGACGCGGCCGCGGCGACGGATTATCTCGCGGAGGTCGGCAACGTGACGCTCAGCGGGGGCGCGAACACGATTCAGGCGGCGGCCGCGGCGGCGGGGCAGCACGGCACGTTGCGCATGGGGTGGCTCATCCCGACGGGCGGCACGGTCAATTTCGTGGGTGAGGACCTGGGCGAGGATGACCGCAACCGCATCTTCATCGCGGGCATGCCGGAGGGCCTCATCGGGACGTGGGCGTTCGTGAACGGCTCGCAACTGGCGGCGTATGATTCGGTGCGCGGCGTCTATGCGGTGTCCGACAGTGACTTCACCTACACGGACATCGCCGCGTGGGGCGACATCATCCCGGACGACGCGGCGGCGAACGTGCGCATCGCGACGCACGGCGCGGGCGCGGAGGACGAACTGGAGAACACCGTCACGAGCGTGACGCGGCTGCTGCACGACACGGACACGAACGCGGTCGTGGCCATGGCCGGCAAGACCTTGCAGACGAGCGCGGTGGGGCTGGCCGGCGGCGCGTGGCCGCTGACGCTGGGGCTGGCCGCGGGCGACGGTATCCTGACGGCGCTGCCCGGCGGGACGCTGCTGAGCCTCGACAACGCCAGCGCGGCCGCGCTGCACGTGAACGCGGGCATCGCGGACAACGGCGTGCCGCTCACGGTCGTGAAACTCGGCACGGGGCCGGTGCGCCTCTCGGGCGCGCTGGGGCATACGGGCGAGACGCTGCTCCTCGGCGACGGGCTGGCCGTGGACACCGAGGGGGACGCCGTGCTGTCCGGCACGGTGTCGGGGCAGGGCGCGTGGTCGAAGGCGGGGAGCGGCACGCTGCGCCTCGACGCGGCGAACGCATTCACGGGGACGTTCACGGTGAGCGGCGGCACGGTCATCCCGGGACACAACAGCGCGTTCGGCGACCCCGCCGGGACGGTCATCGTCGAAGACGGCGCGGCGATCGACCTGGGCAACGACATGGCGCAGAACGTGCTAATCCTGAACAAAATGTTCGTCATCAGCGGGTTCGGGCCGGACGGCAACGGCGCGGTGGTCCACACCTCGGGGAACACGCAATACAACACGTTCGGCAAGGTCACGCTCGCGGGCGACACGGGCTTCGGCGGGCCGGTGCGCTGGGATTTCCGCTCGAACACGCCGACGCTGACGCTCGACGGCCACACGCTCCACAAACGCTCCGCGAACGAGATTTCGCTCGTCGGCACGGCGGTCAACCCCGACCGCGCGGACGAGACGAAGGGGCATATCGACATCGAGGCCGGCATGCTCACGCTGGAGAGCGGCACGGCCCTGAACGGCGGCAGCGGCAACACCATCACCGTGCGCGACGGCGCGACGCTGCACTTCTGGGCGCACAACATCCCGTCGTACTGGTCGATCATCATGAAGGACGGCGCGGCATTCGGCGCGGGCTCCGGCGGCGGCGGCACGCAGAACACGTGGCGCGGGCCGGTCGAGATCGAGGGCGACGCATGGTTCACCCGCAACGCCATCAAGACCGTCGAGTCGGGCATCACGGGCGCGGGGTCCCTCTGGCACCTCGACGGCACCACATACCTCAAAGGCACCAACACCTACGCCGGGACCACGACGGTCAGCAACGGCCACCTCCATGCGTGCACGCCCTACGCGCTGCCCGGCTGGGAGGGCGGGCGCGTCACGGGCGCGAGCGGCACCATGGTCCTGCACGCGGGCGACGGCGAGAACGGCTGGACGAAGGCGCAGATCCTGGCGTACAAGGACGCCGCGACGATGATGACGCCGCACTGGTTCGGTGTGGACACCACGCAACTCAACCTCGACATGGACGCGCCGATTGACGGGACGTTCTCCTTCGTGAAATTCGGCGAGGGGTACATGACGCTGCACGACGGGCTCGACATCACGGGGCTGCTGAGCGTCGTCGGCGCGCGCAACAGCGTCCTCACGCTCGCGCCCGCCACGTCCAACGCCTGCACAGGCGTCAACGTCACCGGGCAGGCCGACCCCGCCACGCTGAACGTGGACGGCCCGCTCTACATGGACAAGAGCGGCCCCGCGCAGCGCGTGCAGGTCTCGAACAACGCGGGCGGCCGCAGTTACATGAACATCAACGCGGACCTCGAGACGGGGCAGTTCCTCGTCGGGGTCGCGAGTAACGCCTTCGCGGCCGTGGTGCAGAACAGCGGCCATGTGCAGTCCGCGCCGGACCACGGCAGCAGCGAAGTCTTCTCCGTCGGGGCGCACAACTTCGGCTACGGGTACTACCGCATGAACGGCGGCACGCTCGACGGCGGGCAGATCTCCGTGACCGGCAACAACACCGGCACCGGCGTGCTGGAGATGTTCGGCGGCGAGATCTCCGCCACGGCCGGCTGGTTCCTCACCTGCTGGGGCGGCGGCAACGGCATCGTCAACCTCTACGACGGCAAGTTGGGCGTGTACCCCACGGGCAACCGCGGCATCAACCTCACGGACGCGGGCGACCGCGGCTCCTTCTCCATGGTCAACCTGCTGGGCGCGGGCGCGGTCTTCGACGCGGGCCTGCGCACAACCGCCTTCTCCGGCGTGGAGATGGCCAAACTCGGCGGCAACGCCCTCTCCGCCATCAACCTCAACGCAGGCACGATGATCGCCAAGCGCATCTTCGCCTCCACGCCCACGACCCCCACGTTCCTCAACTTCGGCGGCGGCACGCTGGCCGCCGACGCGAACGGCCTGCTGCTCAACGGCTCGCTCACCGCCGCCACGGTTTACGACGGCGGCGCGGCCATCGACACCGGCGCCAACGACGTGATCGTGGTGCAGCCGCTCCTCGCGCCCGAAGGCTCCGGCGTGAGCGAGGTCACGCTCGCCGCCCCCGGCGCCAACTACATGGGCCCGCCCGTCGTCAAACTCACCGGCGGCAGCGGCACGGGCGCGATGGCCGTCGCCGCGATCGACTTCAGCGCGGGCAGCCCCGCCTTCGGGCAACTGACGGGCATCACCGTCACCGCCCCCGGCACGGGCTACCAGCCCGAGGACACGCTCACCGCCGAACTCGTCAGCGGCGGCGGCGCGGGCGCCAGCGCGAGCGCCGTCACCCTCGCGCCGCACGCCCAGGCGGGCGGCCTCACCAAGCGCGGCACCGGCACGCTCACGCTGGCGGCGCCCTGCACCTACAAGGGCCCCACGCGCATCGCCGAAGGCACCCTGCGCATCTCCGGCGACAACAACGGGCTTTTCGAAGGCATGGTGGCGAACGCCGCCGGCGCGAACATGAACGCCGCCACCCCCAACCCGATGACCGCCATCCAGCCCGGCACCCGCATGGCGCACGTCGCGGCGAACGCCACCGCCGCCGAGACGGGCGTGCCGTACTGGCCCGACTACGTCACCTACATCTACACCGGCTACGTCTGGAACAACACGGACGACACCGCGACATGGTCCTTCGTGAAACACTTCGACGACTCCATCCGCCTCGTCATCGACGGCAACGTCGTCATGGAGCACGGCGTCTGGAGCGAGGCCGTCAGAGCGACCTACGCGTTGACCCCCGGCCCGCACCCGTTCGAGGTCCGCTTCGGGCAGGGCGGCGGCGGCGTCGGCCCCGTCGGCGGCAGCATCGGCTTCGGCTACGACCCCCTCGGCCGCGACCTCGGCGCCATCGACAACTACCTGCCCATGACCGCCCCCGACGACGGCTCGCTCTTCACGCTCACCGCCTCCGACGAGCCCTTCGACGCGCTCCTGCCGTCATCCAGCGTCATCGTCGATACGGGCGCGACCCTCGACCTCGGCGGCAACAACGTCACCCTCCTGGACCTCAGCGGCGGCGGGCAAGTCATCAACGGCGCCCTCGCGCTCACGGGCGACCTGATGCCCGGCGGCAACGGCGCCCTCGGCACGCTCACCCTCGCCGCCGACCTCGCGCTCACCGCCACCTACCACGCCGACGTCCTGCCCGACGGCGCCAGCGACCTCGTGATCGTCAACGGCAACGCCGACATCAGCCAGATGGCCCTGCGCATCGTTGACCCGGGCCTGCTCAGCAAAGGCAAGTCCCACACCATCCTCACCACCACCGGCACGCTCACCGGCACCTTCGCCACCGACAACCTCCCCCCCGCCTGGCGCCTCACCTACACCCCCAACAGCGTGAAAATCGCCTCCCTCGGCGGCACAGTGATCATCCTGCGCTAAGGAGACATAAGGGAGAATATCCAGGAGCGCAAGTCCGGGAGCGCAGGGCTTCCGCCCTGCATCCGGGAGCGCAAGGCTTCCGCCTTGCATCATGCCGGGAGCGCAAGGCTTCTGCCCTGCATTTATAATAAGCAGGGCGGAAGCCCTGCGCTCCCGGCACGTGCGCTCCCGGCACGAAAAAAAAACGCTTGACGCGGGGGCGGCGTTCTGTTATGGTGCTTGCCGTTTTTTAATTCAGGAGGGTTTTTGCATGAGACAGTTTGGGAAGAAAATCGGGTTTGCGGCGGCGGCGCTGGCGGCGGCGGCCGGCCCTGCCGCGGCGCAGGGGGGGCCGCTGCGCCTCGACAGGCCTGCGGCGGAGGCGGCGTATTGGGATGCCCTGCACGGGGGGGTCAGCGACCAGAGGGGGTTCGACGGGCTGGCGCGGGATTTCCGCAGGTCGGGCGCGGATGACCTGGC
>WRJS01000130.1 GCA_009778475.1 Kiritimatiellota bacterium
ATTCTTTTCTCATTGCCATAATGCCTTTCCTTTGCTGTTACCCCGTTCGTAAAAAAAACGTTCCGCATCATACCACGCGCCCCGTTTTTTGTCCAGCAATCATGCGGGTTGCGCGGATTTTTTTGCCGCCGCCCCTCCGCCCCGACTCTTCATTGGGCTTGCTGCGGAATGATATAGTGACGTTACTCAACATTAGTACACAAGGGGCGAAGCCCCGCAAGCAGTAGCGTAGGGCAGAGCCCTACGTAACGAGGGCTTAACATTTATGTTGCATCCAAACGTAGGGCTACGCCCTACGCTATTGCTTTCCGCCCCTTCGGGGCTAAGAAGAATGTACCAATGCTGAGTAAAAACACGATATAACTCACGCGCGCGCTGCCGGGCATCCGCTTTTTTCCTCCACTGACGCCCCGCAGGAAGGCGGGGCACCGGCAGAAAAAAGACCCGGCGGCTGCCGGGCCAAAATAAGCTAGCGGTCAAAGGTGGAGCCGGTAAGGATATATTTAGATTCCTACCGATGGCCGGGTAACTAACAACACGAAAAAAAGCCGGCCGTTGTCACACACCTGTGACCGCTAGTGTTTAAAACGTCACACCTGTTGAAATCGCAAACATGTGGGAGTCCATGTTCGAGAACGTGGACCTCAACGATTTACCGTCATTGTCAACCGTCCGCGTGTTTTCAACGAGAATCAAATAGTTGTAGCCGACGTTGACAAACCAGTTTTCGAGCGCGTACCCGAGGCCCACGCCAAAGATGTGGCGGTCGCCGGCCGGCATCATGAAATCCGTGTGCTGGGAGTTGATGGGGCAGATGTCATAGACGTAGCCCAGCATCGCGGAGACGTTCTGGGTGATGTTGTAACATGCGCCGAAGCCGAAGCGCCACGCGTCGTCCCAGTCCTTGTCGCTGTAGCTTCGCGCGCTTTCCTTGACGCCCGGGATGAGCGGGTTCGCGAAGTTGACGTTCAGCGCGTCGTAGGTGCTCCACTCGGTCCACGTCACCGCGAAGCCGATGTTGAGCGCGTTCTCGAACATGCGGTAGTTCGCGCCGAGGGTGGCGGAGGAGGGCAGCGTGACCGTCGCGTCGGCGTCCGTCGCGTGGCTGCGCGGCGCGGTGGGGAGGTATGGCGCGTACGGGCCGGACGGGTCCTTGGCGCGGGGCTCGTACCAGCCATCGCCGTCAATGTTCAGGCGTATCCGCGAGCGATAGACGAGACCGATGTCGAGGTTGTCCAGCAGCTCGTATTTGATGCCCGCGAGCCAGCCGAAGCCCCAGCCGTCGCCCTGCATGGCGCTGCGCCCCATCGTCGGGCCCCAGTGGTCCGAGAGCATCCCCGGCAGCGGCGTGAGCGGCTGGTTCGGCGTGCGGAGGAGGCGGTCGTTGAAGAAGTCCGCATACAGCGCGCGGAAGCCCGCGCCGAACGAGAGTTTGTCGAAGAGCCTGTAGGCGATGGTCGGGCTGATGGTGAAGGTGTCGAGCTTCGTCTCGATGGAGTTGTAGCGCCCTGCCCAGTCGGCCGAGTAGCTCGTGCCCATGCCGTACTCGCTGTAGAGGCCCGCGCCGAGCCAGAGGTTCTCCAGCACCTCCCACGTCGCGTAGGCATGGGGCGGCAGGAACCACTGGTCGCTGATCTTGTAGTTGCCCTCGGGCGTGTTGATCTTGCCGGCCGGCCCGATGGCCGTCACGCCCACCATGGAGCGGAAGCCGGGGCTGTCGCTCATGTTCGCGGGGTTCGCCTGCACCGCGGAGGCGTCGTCCGTGCGGCCGACCACCGCGCCGCCCATCGCGTTGCCCTTCGCGCTCGTCTCATAAAGCGCGAACCCTGCCGCACGGGCGTCTGTCGCCATAAACACGAACATCGCGGACGCAACGCTCACCGAAAGTGCACTGTATCTGTTTATCGTCATTTTGTCCTTTTCCAATTGGTTTTCCACGCCTGCGCCATCCCGTCGCTAATACGGCGTGAATTACAAAATGACACAATATGTTATTTTGTCGAAATAAGCAAGAAAAATTTTCGCCTAATCGAAAAAAAATTGTGCCTGTGGCTTCAGGGCAAGCGGGGCGGCCGGAACCGCCGTCCCCGTCCTGAAGCTGGTGAGGCACGCCTACGCCAGTCCCAAGCAAAGGCACGTGAAAATCCGCAAGACGCTTTTTCATGCTTCAACTCTTCCTGCGGATTTGCTATCCTGTATTGAAACACGCGGGGGACTCGCTCTCCCGATGTGGCGAATGGAGAATGCGCAGATGAGAAAAATTGTTTTTGCGGTGATGGGGTTGGCGGCGGCGGTGGCCGTGGCGCAGAACCGTTCCGCGAGCCCTTACTATCAGGGCTATGCAACCGACCAGTTCGAGGGCTTCGAGGCGTTCGACCTGGACAAGCGTCCCGAGCAGAAGCCGAAGTCGTTCTGGTTCGGTGTCCGCGCAGGCACGCCGGCGGAGCAGCTGGCGTATGCCCGCGAGGCGCTGGGGAAGGGCCACCTGCGCAACGCGCGCAAGGGCTTCGAGGCGCTCGTGCGCGAGTGGCCCGCCGCGCCGGAGGCCGTGGAGGCGCAGATGGATTTGGCGCGGCTGTTCGAGCAGCGCAAGAAGTATGCGCAGGCGTTCGAGGAGTACCAGTACCTGCTGACGTTCTACGCGGGCGTCTGCCCGTATGACGAGGTGCTGGACCGCCAGTTCAAGATCGCCAACTTCCTGCTCCACGACAGGAGCGGGATGTTCGGCTGGCTGGTGAACGACGCGGACGCCTCGCGCAAGCGTTTCGAGCAGGTCGTGCGCAACGCGCCCAACGCGCCGCTCGCGCCCAAGGCGATGCTCATCGTGGGCGGGATCCGCACGTCGCAGAAGGAGATGGAAGAGGCCATCAAGGTCTATGACGGCCTGCTCCACCGCTACGGCGAGACCGAGCAGGCCACGGATGCGGCGTACCTGTCCGCGAGGACGCGCTACGACCGCGCGACCCGGCATTCGTATAACGAGGCGCATTGCCGCGATGCCGTCTCGTTCCTGAGGGCGATGGTGGCGCGTATGCCGCGCCACCCGCAGATTGAGCAGATGCGCGGCTGGCTCGACGAGCTGAGCGGCCAGCTCGAAGAGCAGTGCTACAAGAATGCGGTGTTCTACGACACGCGCCAGCGCAACCGCGCCGCGGCCTTGATGGCGTACAACAGTTTCCTGAAAGAGTTCAGGGACTCGAAATATGCGGATCGCGTTCGCGCGCGCGTGGCGGAGCTTGAAGGCAAGCAGCAGGGGAAATAAGTTCTAACGTTCGAGTGTTCTAAAGTGCTAACGTTTTTTAAACGGAGGGGTATGATGAAACGGAGAAGTCTTTTCAGGTTGGGGTTGGCGGTGACAGGGTGTGCGTGGCTGGCAGGGTGCGCGTCGTACCGCGTCACGTCGGATGTGCCGGAGGAGTTGCGCACCATTGCTGTGCCCGTGTTTGAGAACGAGACGGGCTACCCGGAGGTCGGCGCGACCGTCGCGCAATATGCGCTGCGCGAGTTCCAGCGCGAGGGCACGATGAAGGTGAAGGCGCTGGAGAATGCGTCGCTGAAACTGCTCGGCACGGTGAAGCGCGGCGAGATGATCCCCGTGCGCTTCGACCGCTCCTACGGCTCGCGCGCCTCGGAATACCGCTACACGCTGATTGCGGAGATCACGCTCGTTGATCGCGCCACGGGGCAGCTCCTGCTCGATGCCGTCCAAGTGCATGGCACGACAACGTTCCTCACCTATGACGATATGCTCACGGGCATGCAGAACGCCCACCCGCGCATCGCCAAAGAGCTCGCCCGCGCCATCGTTGACACGGTGCTGGCGACGTGGGCGCCGAAGAAGGAGTGATGAATATCCAATATCCAACAGGGAATATCCAATGTCCAAGTGGGATGCGCTTCGGGATTGTCTCGCGCAGAGGCGCAAAGGCGCGGTGGGGAGGGAATGTCCAATATCCAACAGGGAATATCCAATGTCCAAGTGGGATGCGCTTCGGGATTGTCTCGCGCAGAGGCGCAAAGGCGCGGGGGCGGGTGAATATCCAATATCCAACACGGAATATCCAATGTCCAAGTGGGATGCGCTACGAGGCAGGGGGAGACCCGCCGCACGTCATATTTTCGACTCGCGTCGCCCCGTATCGGCATCCTGATGATATGTTATGGAGCTGCACGACACACAGCACGTCGAGCGCGCCGTCCTCGCGCAGCTCGTGACCGCAAAGCACGACCCCGCCGAATCCGCTGATTCGCTACTGGAGCTCGCGCGGCTTGCGGACACCGCCGGGCTGGAGGTCGCGGGGCAGATCACGCAGAACCGCGAGAAGCCCGACGGCGGCACGATGTTCGGCTCGGGCAAGGTCACGGACTTGAAAAACCTCGCCGCTGAATTCGAGGCCAACACCGTCATCTTCGACAACCCCATCAACGCCATACAGGCCTACAACCTCACGCGCGCCCTGCCGGGCGTCCGCGTCATGGACCGCACCGAGGTCATCCTCCAAATCTTCGCCCGCCGCGCGCGCTCCGCCGAGGCGCAGGTGCAGGTCGAACTCGCCCAACTCGAATTCCAACTCTCGCGCATCCCCGTGCTGGAGGCGCAGCAGCGCTTCAAGGGCGGCATCGGCATGAAAGGCCCCGGCGAGAGCCACCTCCAGCTTCGCAACGCCCCCATCCGCCGCCGCATCTCCGAGCTCCGCAAACGCCTCGCGGACATCCAGGCCCGCCGCACCGCCACCAGCCGCCGCGACAAGCGCGAGATGCCCGTCGTCTCCATGGTCGGCTACACCAACGCCGGCAAGTCCACCCTCCTCAACGCCCTCGCCGGCGCCGACGCATACGTGGACGACCGCCTCTTCGCCACCCTCGACACCAAGACCCGCCGCGTGTGGCTCTCCAAGGCCCGCCAGCTGCTGCTCACCGACACCGTCGGCTTCATCCGCCACCTCCCGCACGGCCTCGTCGCCTCCTTCAAATCCACCCTCGACGTCGCCGTGCAGGCCGACCTGCTCATGATCGTCGTGGATGCCGCCTACCCCCGCGTGGACGACCACATCCGCATCTGCGACGACACCCTCCGCGAGATCGGCGCGCACGACGTGCCGCACATCCTCGTGCTCAACAAATGCGACCGCGGCACCGCCGACACCGCCCTCCTGCACGTCACCGAAAAATACCCCCACGCCATCCCCGTCTCCGCCAAGACCGGCTACGGCCTCGGCGTCCTCAAACAAGCCCTCACCCAGGAGCTACAGAAATGCTGCACATTGTGGCGACTCCCATCGGCAACCTCGCGGACCTGAGCCCCCGCGCCCTCGACGCGCTCAAGACCGCCGACCTCATCGCGTGCGAGGACACCCGCCGCACATGGGCGCTGCTCAGCGCCTTCAACGTGCCGCGCCCCGAGATGATCTCCTACCGCCAAGGCAACGAAGACCGCACCGCCGAGCGCATCCTCCGCGCCGCGCAGGACGGGCGCAACGTCGCCCTCTGCTCCGACGGCGGCTACCCCGGCATCAGCGACCCCGGCTACCGCCTCATCCGCCGCGCCGCCCAAGAGAACGTCCCCTACGACATCCTCCCCGGCGCCACCGCCGTCGAAACCGCCCTGCTCATGTCCGGCCTGCCCACCTCCAGCTACACCTTCAAAGGCTTCCCCCCCCGCAAGCCCGGCGCCCTCCGCCGCTTCTTCGAGGAAGAGAAGGATATGCCCCACACCCTCATCTGCTTCGAATCCCCCTTCCGCATCGCCGCCGCCCTCAAAGCCGCGCACGACGTTCTGGGCGACCGCGAAGCCGCCGTGTGCATCGAGCTCACCAAAGCCCACGAGCGCGTCACCCGCGGCTACCTCACCGCCCTCATCCCCCAGTTCGACGGCAAGCCCGTCAAAGGCGAAGTCACCCTCGTCCTCGCCGGCAACAACCCCAAGTTCAGCCGTGCGGATGAGGAAGGGGCATAGTAGTTTACAATGCCCCAAAAGATTGAGGGCCGTGCCGTTGTGTTATGGAGTGCGGCAACATCACCGTAAACAGCTATATCTG
The DNA here is from genome assembly GCA_009778475.1 of Kiritimatiellota bacterium. Taxonomy (GTDB): domain Bacteria; phylum Verrucomicrobiota; class Kiritimatiellia; order RFP12; family UBA1067; genus WRJS01. Next base: position 6,039 of record WRJS01000130.1, read on the forward strand.
CTGCAACATCAATTTAAATGACTATAACAACGCCCTAGCTGACCTCGCAGCCCATGTCGAGTGCCGAGAGGTCGATCTCCCCGGTGTAAACGAATTTGACGGGGCCGGTGAGGGTCAGGCCGGTGCATTTGCGGTGGCGCCAGTCGCCGTCGATGGTAAGCTCAAAGCCGAGGGAGGTCTTGACTTTCGCGGGCAGGGTGAGGCCTTCGGTCTCGACCCCCACCACGCTGCACGCGACCGCGCCCGTGCCGCTCGCGCCGGTCTCGGCCTCGACGCCGCGCTCGTAGGCGCGCATGGTCATGCGGTTGGGCTTGCGGAAGGTGACGAAATTCACGTTGACGCCGTCGGGCGCGAACTCAGGGTGGAGGCGCACCTTGCGCCCGAGCGTCTCCACGTCCAACGCGCTGACGTTCGGGACGGGCACGACGAAGTGCGGCACGCCGACGCTGATGAAGTGGCCGCGCAGGGGCTCGCCGTCAATCTCGATGTCAACGGCGTAGCTCTTGTTGAGCGGCTCGGGCATCCAGACGCAGACGTTGCTCCCGTTGACCTGCGCGTCCACGAGGCCGCACACGGTCTCCATGGTCAGCGCCTTGCCGCAGGCGCCGATGCCGTGGGCGAAGGCGGCGGCGCAGCGCGCGCCGTTGCCGCACATCTCGACCTCCGTGCCGTCGGGGTTGAGGAAGCGCATCCGGGCGTCGGCCTTGTCGGAACGCTGCACGAGGATCACGCCTTCGCAGCCGATGCCGATGCGGCGCGTGGCAAGGGAGGCCATCAGGAAATGGTCTTCCCACGGGATGCTCCCGTCACGGTCGTCGATGAGGACAAAGTCGTTGCCCGCGCCGTGCATTTTGGTGAACGTTATTTTCATGGTGAGTCCCTGTTCGTCACCCTTGCCGGCGGCTAGAGGCCGAGGGGCAAGATGCGTGTGCGCCATGCGCGGATGTCGCCGTCCATCTCCATGGGCAGCTCTTTGTTGCCCATCATCTGGATCAGGTCGCCCAAGATGTTGACGGCCTCGTCCAGCACGACGTTATCCTCTTCGCGGGCCCGTTTCGAGCGGGCGGCGCTGCCGAGGTTCTCGTCGTCGTCGTCCGGCATGTCATGCTCCAGCTTGCGCATCTCTTCCTCGGCTTTCATCATCTGGCGGCGGGCGTTGATCTCGAGCGGGACCTCGGTGCGCTGGCTGACCTCCTGGACGTGGCGCACGAGCGTGCAGTAGCGCGTGTACTTGGGGTTGGCCGCGAGGCGCTCGGCGGACTGCTCGCGCAGTTTGGGGACGAATGCGGCCACGTCCGCGACGCGGATGTAGTCGGCCGGGGAAATCTGCGACCACGGCAACGCGCCCGGCAGCTTGTCCTCGCCGATGTCCAGGCCGTCCAGCAGGGACGGGATCACGATGTCCGCGCCCACGCCCTTAATCTGCGTCGAGGAACCCGTGATGCGGTAGAAGCTGGCGGTCGTCACCTTCAGCGAGCCCATGTCCTCCACGCCCAGGGGCAGGACGGTCTGCACGGTCCCCTTGCCGTGGGACTGCGTGTCGCCGACAATCAAGGCGCGGCCGTAGTCCTGCAACGCCCCGGCCACAATCTCCGCCGCAGAGGCGGAGGCGCGGTTGATCATCACGATCATCGGCCTGCGGAACGCGGCCGTGGGGTTGTAGTTCGGGACGGACAGGGCGGTCGTTTTTGCGGGCTCCTTGACCTGCACGGCCGGGCCGCCGCGGATGAAGAGGCCCGTGAGGGCGACGGCCTCGCGCAGTGCGCCGCCGCCGTTGTTGCGCAGGTCGAGGATCAGTCCCGCGACGTCCTCGTTGTTGAAATTCGCCAAGATTTCCCGCACGTCGTCCGTCGCGCTCCGGTAGCCGTCCTGCCCCGGGCGCTTGTCCATGCTGCCGTAAAACGCGGGCAGGCGCACGATCCCGACATTCAGGGCGGAGCCGTCGGGCATGGTGACGCGCGTGACGCGCCCGGTGGCGGCCTGCTCCTCCATCTTAATCTCGTCGCGGATCAGGTCCACGCGCTTGGTGGTCGTGCCGCTGGGGTCGGCGGCGGGGATGACCTCCAGCACGACCTTGGTCCCTTTCTTGCCGCGGATCTTGCGCACGGCCTTGTTCAGCGGCCAGTGGACGATGTTCTCGATGGGCTCGTCCCCTTGGCCGACCCCGATGATCCGGTCGCCCGGGGTCAGGCGGATGTCGCGCGTGTCCTTTTCGGCCGGGCCGCCGGGGAGCAGCTCCATGACCTTGGCCATGCCGTCTTCGGGGCGCAGCTGGGCGCCGATGCCGACCAGCGTGAGGCCCATGTCGATGTCGAAGTCCTCCTTGCGCATCGGCGACATATATTCCGTGTGCGGGTCATACGCGGTGGTGAACGCATTGAGATAGCGTTGCAGCACGGATTCCGTGTCCATGTCCTGCATGATGGTGAGGAGCTGCTTGTAGTGCTTGCCGATTATGATTTCGGGCGGGTCGATCAGGGATACGGCATCCGGCTTGGCGGCGTTTTCAGCGGCGGGGGCCGTTGCGTCGGGGTTGAGTTTTTGCGGGTCGGCTTCATCCTGCGCGTCCTTCAACGCCTTGTCCTCGGCTTCGGGCGGCAGCTTCGGCACCTCATCTTTCGCGCCCTCGATGCCCGCCGCCGGCGCGGCAGCGTTAGTGGCTTGCGCCTCGACCTTCCGTTGCGCGGCCAGCTCGCGGCTGATGATGCGCGCCAGCAATTCGTTCTTGATGCGCTTGCGCCAGATCTCGTCGCGCTCCGCCTCCGTCGCGGGCCAGGGCATGTCCTTGCGCTTCCACGTGTAGGACTCGTCCTTCTCGAACGTGAACGGCTGCGCCAGCAGGTTGGTGGCAAAGGTATAGCGGTTCTCCAGATGTCTCAGGAATACTTGGTGTACCTCGTACCCGAACGACACGTCGCCCATCCTCGCGGCGGCGGCGAGCTTCGTCTCCATCTCCGCAAACTTCTCGATGTCCGACTGCAAGAAATAACTGCGGTCGTGGTCGAAGGCATTGAGGAGGTTCGTCCACGCTTGCCGCGAGAGGTTCTCGTCGAACGGGAATTGCAGCAGGTGCGTGCTCGGCAACATGCGTGAGATTTTTTTCGCGATGTCGGCATAGTGCGGCTGCGGGCCGAATGGCCGTTTCGCGGCGGCGGCTTCGGGCTCGGCTTGCTCTTGCGCCCAATGCACAAGGCCGATGCCGCACAGCACCGCCGCCACAAAAAGAAAGCGTCGTATTTTCATCTTTTTCTCTGTTCCTTTCGTCATGATTCGTTCCCAACAGCGGGCAGCGCGTCAGATGTCCAGGTTGCGGACGTTCAGCGCGTTATCCTCGATAAACTTACGGCGAGGCTCAACCTCGTCACCCATGAGCAGCGTGAACATCGCGTCCGCGCGGACCGCGTCCTCGAGGTTCACGCGCAACAGGCTGCGCTTCTCGGGGTTCATCGTCGTCTCAAACAACTGGTCGGCGTTCATCTCGCCGAGGCCTTTGTAACGCTGGATGGACAGCCCCTTGCGCCCGCGCTCGCGCACGAGGTTCAGCAGTGCCGCCAGCGAGCGCACCGGCTCGTCGTCGCCGTCCTCGCTCAGGAATACGACCGCATCCTCCCCGCCCAGATAGTGCCCGACATCAAAACGGAAGCCCCCCAGCGACTCAAGCTGCCGGTTGAGCAGCGCGGACTTGAGCGGCATCTCGCCCGACTCCGGGCGCCACGCCCTCAACTGGTCAAGCGCATCCGCGCCCCGGCGCGAGATGGCGTTCATCGTCGCCTCGATTTCCGCAAGCAGCTTTAGCAGGTCACGCAACGTGTCTTGCTCCAGCGCGGTCCCGTCCGCCGTACGCACGCTCATGTCGTCCGCACCCAGGAGGAGCAGCTTGCGCGTGAGCTGGTCGTCGCTCTCGATGTACTCCTCGCGCTGTTTGCGCGTGATTTTGTAGAGCGGCGGCTGGGCCAAATAGATGTACCCGTGCTCCAGCAGCTTCGGCATCTGGCGGTAGAAGAAGGTCAGCAGCAACGTGCGGATGTGCGCACCGTCCACGTCCGCGTCGGTCATGATGATGATCTTGTGGTAGCGCACCTTCGCGATGTCGAACTCGTCCGCGCCGAACCCCGCGCCGATGGCGGTGATGAGCATCCTGATTTCATTGTTGTTCAGGATTTTGTCGATGCGCGCCTTCTCGACGTTCAGCACCTTGCCGCGCAAGGGCAGGATCGCCTGCGTCTCGCGGTTGCGGCCCTGCTTCGCGGAGCCGCCCGCGGAGTCGCCCTCGACGATGTAGAGCTCGCACTTCGCCGGATCGCGCTCCGAGCAGTCCGCCAGCTTCCCCGGCAGGGCCATGCTGTCGAGCGCGCCCTTGCGGCGCGTGAGGTCCCGCGCCTTGCGGGCCGCGATGCGCGCGCGTGCCGCCAGCACCGCCTTCTCCACAACCTTCCGCGCCACCTGCGGACGCTCCGCGAAGAACGTGCCGAGCTGGTCGTTCACGATCTGCGCGACGATGCCCTCCACCTCGCTGTTCCCCAGCTTGGTCTTGGTCTGCCCCTCGAACTGCGGCTGCGGCACCTTCACCGACACGACCACCGTGATGCCCTCGCGGATGTCGTCGCCCGTGAGCGCCTCCTCGCTGGCCTTCTGCAGGCCGTTGTCCGTGATGTACTTGTTCACCGTGCGCGTCAGCGCCGAGCGGAAGCCCGACAGGTGCGTGCCGCCCTCGATGGTGTTGATGTTGTTGCAGTAGCTGTACTCAAGCTCATTGTAGGCCTCGGTGTACTGCATCGCGATCTCGCACTCGATGGCCTCCTTGCGCCCCGTGAAATAAATCACCTCGTCATGCACGGGCGCCTTGTTCGTGTTCAGGTAGCGCACATACTCCTCGATGCCCCCCTCGAACAGGAACGACTCCTCGCGCGACGGCTCATGCTCCAGGTCCTGGAAACGGATGCACACACCTCGGTTCAGGAACGCCAGCTCGCGCAGGCGGTTCGCCAGGATGTCCCACTTGAACGCATGGCACGAGAAAATCGTGTGGTCGGGGTAGAACGTCACCTTCGTGCCGGTCCCCTGCGTCTCGCCGATGACCTCCAGCAGCGACACCGGGTTCCCCCTCTCGTAACGCTGGCGGTAAATCTTGCTGTCGCGGCGGATATCCACCTCCAGCCACTCGCTCAGCGCGTTCACGCACGAGACGCCCACCCCGTGCAGGCCGCCCGAGACCTTGTAATTCGAGCCGTCGAACTTACCCCCCGCGTGGAGCGTCGTGAGCACCACCTCCACCGCCGGCCGCCCCTCCGTCGGGTGCATATCCACGGGGATGCCGCGCCCGTTGTCCGTCACGGAGAGCGACCCGTCGGGGTTGATGGTCACGTCGATCTGCGTGCAGTACCCGGCCAGCGCCTCGTCGATGGAGTTGTCCACGACCTCATAGACGAGGTGGTGATAGCCGCGCTCCGCCGTGTCGCCGATATACATGGCCGGGCGTTTGCGCACCGCCTCCATGCCCTCCAGCACCGTGATGTTCGCGGCCGTGTAGTTCCCGTTCGGCCCCTCCGGCGCAGCCGGACTCTCCCCTACGTTCTGTGCGTCGTCTGCCATAGCTTTCCTGTTAAGCGAATAAAAATGAGAGTATAGCCTATTGTAGCGTGCAGAACAAGCTTCAAAACGCAGAACCCGGCCTTGTCTAACGTTCTCACGCGCGGGCGTGCTAAAGCTGGCGGGGGCACAAGGGACGCAGGGTGTTTTCCAGTGTCCTGTAAAACACAGAGTGCACGATGGAGGGCGAGCGTCCCCGCGAGCCGTTAGACACGATGCAGGGCGGAAGCCCTG
>WRJS01000131.1 GCA_009778475.1 Kiritimatiellota bacterium
CAGATCGACGCTGTCCTTATCGCCACGCCTGACAACTCGCATTTCGTCATGGCGATGGAGGCGATGCGGCGCGGCAAGGGCGTGTACGTCGAGAAGCCGCTGGCGCACTCGTTCCACCAGATCGACCTGCTCATGGCGGCGGAGAAGAAGTACAAGGTCGCCTGCCAGATGGGCAACCAGGGGCATTCGGGGGGCAACTACTTCCAGTTCAAGGCCTACTCCGAGGCGGGCATCATGAAGGGCGTCAACAAGTTCGTCGCGCACATGAACGGCGGGCGCCGCTGGCACAAGTGGGGCGGCGACGTGGAGAAGATCAAGGCGGACATCGCCAAGAACCAGCCCCCCAAGACCACGGTGGACTGGGACACGTGGTTCGCGCACGTCGCGGACCGCGAGCCGACCGAGCAGTACCTCAACGGCGACTGGCGCTGCTTCTACGAGTTCGGCAACGGCGCGCTCGGCGACTGGGGCGCGCACATCCTCGACACGGGGCATGAGTTCCTGAAGTGGGGCCTGCCCACCTCCGTCGAGCCCATCAAGATGGTCGGCTGGAACCCGATGGTGTTCCCGATGCAGTGCACGCTGCTCTTCAAGGTTCCCGCGCGCGGCGAGGGGCTGCCCGCCTGCGACGTGTACTGGTACGAGGGGCAGAAGAATTTCCCTGACCTGCCCGCGGGCTTCGACGGCGCCAAGGCCACGACCGACGCGCCCGCCTCCGGCGGCGGCTCGGACGCCGGAAAGGACCTGCCCCCCGGCAAGGAGATCTACGGCGACGGCTTCGTGTTCAAGGGCTCGTCGCACGGCTCGACGCTCTCGGCCATCGGCCCCACCGCCGAGGCGGTCAAGGCGAAGCTGCCGCAGTACAAAAGCCTGTCGGACCACTACAAGAACTTCCTGCTGGGCGTAAAGGGGGAGGAGGAGTGCCGCTCGCGCTTCGCCGTCTCCGGGCCGCTGTGCCAGTTCATGGCGCTGGGCGTCATCGCCACGCAGGTCAACGCCAAGGTGGAGTTCGACCTCAAGACGCGGCGCATCACCAACCACGCCGCGGCCGACAAGATGCTCGCCATCGGCGAGCCCCCGCGTAAGGGCTGGGAACAGTATTTCAAAGTCTAGGGGAAGTAGCAGCGGCACTCGGTTGTGCTGGCATAACCGAGTGCCCTGCGCGAACTCGTCCCGCGACACCCTGTGGCGGCCGTAGCAGCTCACGGTCAGCCCGCCGTACGCACCCCGGTCGTCGGTGCACACCGTCGCGCTTCCAAGGGTTCTCCCTTGTATTATGGGCAGAAGCTCTCCCCGTGGGCAGCTTTTGGCCACGCCTAGTGTCCTGTAAAATACAGATTTCACGATGGAGGGCGAGCGACAGATGGAGGGCGAGCGTCCCCGCGAGCCGTTAGGCACATTGCGGTTTCCTGCCCCATTGGCCGCACGCCGCGCCCCTGTCGCGCCCTCCATATCACGCCTATTCAAACAGGGTAATCCTCTATCCCGTCTCGGAGACGAGCCGTGTGCCGTCATGTGTCGCCGGATGAATATGTGGGCGTACTTCACTTTTCCAATAATGGATATTCACCATATCTTGCCATATCATGAATATCAATGACCAATCCACGCTTCAAGCCAATATCGACACTTTTGTCTGTCAGGATGGCATTCCATTCATGCTCGCCGTGTAAAGCGGCTGATTCCGAGAGAACCGCAATTTCACGGTCGCCAACACCCTCTGGCTCTGAATATAAAAGCGCTTTATCAATATAATTATAAATTAAAAACGCCTCATGGAATGCATGCCTTTTCCGCGCCGTTTCGAGCAAAATACAATATTTCCAGTTCGCATAATTATAATTTTCGTCTTCAGGAATGGGTTTGGGGACATCCTGCTTGACAATCTCCCGCACGTTTCGATCCATGCATTCATTGGGTTGTGAAATTTCATCTATCTTGTCCACCAAGTTCAACTTTCTAGAAATCGAAATTCGAGTGTCTTTAAAAATTTTTGCCCAATATTCTTGTCCGTTTGTTGCCATGAAACAAAGATTCGTCTCGTATTGAAAGAGAGCCGATGTATAAGTTGAATAATTGTCTGCCTTCTGGGGTCGCCCATTGTGACACCCCATAAGAAAACAGGACATTGCTAGCCAACATTTTAGAGCAGGTTTCATTTTTATCCCCCTTAATAACTTTCCAAGGTTTCAAATGTAATCTCATAATCGCAACAACCATTATGAAGCGCTTCAATCAACTCACTCATTTTGGTGCCGCCGTAGGAATGCGTCAGATTCCCGACCGCGTCGTAGGCATAAGAAGTGTGGAGAGTGGAGGGTTGAGAGTGGAGTGTGGTCTCGGTCTGGCGGGCGAGGGAGTCGTAGGAGTAGCCTATGACGGAATGAGGAGTTAGGAATTGGAGGAGGGGTTCATAATCAGGGATGAGGGACGGGCAGGACGGAGGCGGGGACGCCTCCGCTACGCAAAGGCGGGCGCGGGTGATGGCGTTGGTGAGGGTGAGGCTCCAACCGCTATAGACGAAGAAGATGCAAGATGAATCTGTGGACATATCAAGCATGATGAGATAATATATCAGACGTGGCAGGACATTGCAAGCGCAAATCATGCGAGTATCATAAAATCATCACATCTTGCTGATTGGGGAAATGTCAAATGTGGAGGCATGACCCCGACTACCCCTTTACAGGAAATTTCGTGAACGAAGGCTTATATTCTTTACAGGAAAATCCTGACTCGAAAACAGCCTTATCTTCTTGAACTCAGTACATCTTGGCAAATCGTTTGAAAAACGCAAATCAATTTTGTGACCGTCAACTCCATGTTGACTTCCTACTATTGCAGAATGGTAGATTTTTCCGTTTTTGTCTTCCAATTGTGCCCAGACCCTTATTTTTTTGCCATCTTTTACTACATTTTCCCATGGAGGCTCTGTTTCCCAACCCTTCTCGACTTCCAGCAACACATAGGCAGACCTGCCCCTATTCACAAAGACAGGCTCTAGTCTCCACTCTTTTCCTGACGATGATATTATAATGCAATGGTCACTACTGATTGTTCTTGCAACATCCGTTTTGGCGCATCCCGCCAAAAGCAAGCATATCACTGTATAAACACATTTATGACTCATTCCACCACCCCCCTAAATTCGGACCATAATAATGATCAGGTATCTTTCCTTCTAAACAACACTTTTTTAACACATTTATCACCCAATGACCACAATTGTTTCCAATTGCATTATATGGGGCGTAATCGTTCGAATCAGCATTAGTTTTGGCGTAGCTTTTAACACACGAACGGATTTGCTCGTTCTTGGCACATTTACCCGATGTGCCATCAGGTAAGCGTCCTGTTTTAACTTTCACTGCGGGAGTACACCTTCGAGCACCTTTATTCAACAGCTGTTCTATGGTGTTGCCGAAGGCGCCGTAGGCGTATTCGGTGTCGAGGTAGGCATAACCCGTGTATGCCGTGACGTTGCCGTTCGCGTCGCAGAGCGTGTGGCAGGAGGTGTGGTGTGGAGGTGATTCGCAGATGAACGCCGCGAGCAGCCCGCCCACGCCCTGAAGCGTGCCGCTCAGGTCGTCGCTCCAGACGCAGGAAAATAGAGCAGCACCATGGAAATACTCCGTCATTCTTCTGGAAGACCTCCTCTTTTTTCGAGCGTGAGGTTAGTCTTGAATAATTTACATTTTTTGATGAACCACCAGAAAACAGTAAAGGATATTATCCCTGTCAATACATAATGTAAAACTCTTCCGATATAGTACAAGACATCGCCCACCTGAGGGTTTCCGAGGTAAGCGGCATCTGGCTTGTCCCCCAACAGGCTTCTAAACACAAAAAGCGGAGTTGTCAGGCATGTCAGGAAAAAGCAGAACATCAAAAAATTTACTGCGTAACCGATTCCTACGACAAGATGGCAATAGCGATACTTGCGTAGGGCCAAAGCAATCACGAGTGTTACAATGGCAAGGTTAACCACCCTAACCACCAAATGCAAAGAAGACGGGTAGATAAAAGCATTACGCTCTTGCAGGTAAATGCAGGTTGCCGCCGACCGTCTGAATGTGTTTAGCACAAATTCTGACACGGGAAATGACAATCTATTGGGAGACATGACGCATAACACATGATTATGCAACATCCTCAGAAACGACCCCATAAATTCCCCCGCCTGCCACAAAATGAGAAGCAGCGCGAAAGTGAAAATTTTTGGCACGTGACCCCTGGCATTGGATTGATTCATGTTTGCTCCCTCTATTTTGACGGATAAAATGTGCGACCCTTTTGCAACTCTAAAGGCAGTGCAGGACGAAACATCTGCCCTTCCTCGCGATAGTCAAGCGCATATGTCTTAACCCGAAGCACGACTTTTCTACAACAGTGCGGTTGGTCAAACATTGTCTTTATTGCCGTTGGTGTCATAGCAGGGATAATATGCAGGGCGGAAGCCCTGCGCTCCCGGGATGGCGGCCAGCAGCTCACCCACGCCGCCCGCGCCTTGCGGTGTGCCGCTGAGGTCGTTGCCCCAGACGTAATCCTCCAAAGACAAGCGGTCAGAAACTACCATCTTCCCCCTCCCACAGCAAATAGCTGCCTGCCTCACAACCTAGTGTTACCGCCCATCTATTATTACGAAAGGGAAGGAAATGAACGCTAACAATAAAGCTGGCAAACCTATTACTGAACTCGATGAGAACAACATTTCGGTCAGCGGTCACTTTCCGGGGAGAATACGCAAACATTTTGTCCGGAAAATTGATAAGGCGAGCGTCAACAGCATCCTCCCTTGGAGGCCAACCTGACAGGTGAACTTTCTCCGTCGCGGCGGGGTCGATCAAGCCTTCCCGTTCAAGAAGGCACTTGCAGGTTCCCGCCAGTGCCATATAGAAAGACGGCGGTTCCCTGCGGAATCTTTGCCACGGCATAAGAAAATAAGGGATGCTCAGCACCAAGACTCCAATCCCGATCAAAATAAACCTGTATTTCCGATCGTTCGCATTCATAATTTGTGTTCCCCGAACTTGTTGGGCCTCCATGTCCAGTCAAGTGGCGGCAATCTATTTGGGGAAGGGGGGCGCCCGGACCAAGGCCTGCCGATCCAAGGGACAGGGAGAGTCCGTATAAACGGCAAATAGCCTGTATACCCGTAAATCACAAACGCCTCTGTTTCCATCCCCTGGGCGCCAAAGTATACCATTTTCCAAGCGTCCATAACTCCCAACGCCCCCGGAAGTGAATACACAGGCAACCGGAAAGTGTCATAACACAGTTTGTTCGTGCGTCCCCACATGGCAAAATTGACGGCCCCGGCATGGTAAATTTTTCCTCTAAACTGTACAGTCCACTCATCCCTGCTCCATTCTTTAAGTGGGTGGATATCCCATCCGCCGTCTAAATCCTTGTGCAGGCTCGCGCAAGCCTTGCATTGTTCCCACGTTGACCAGACATCTTGAAAAGTTCTCGATATGTCCGCAAGCGTCGCGTTTACGGCTGCGGTAACATCAGGACCACAGGTGTCTTCGGGCTGTTGGTTACCGGAGGGTTGCGGTGCTGGGGAAGGTGTTGGCTGAGAAAGAATAAAAGGGAAAACAGACATTCCCAATGTGTCAACATGGTTTATAGGGTCATTCCCGCAGAAGCCGTAAAGGTTCAGGCCGCCAGAGATGCCGATGGGGTCTTGGGAGATGAAGCGGCCGAGGGCGGGGGAGTAGTGGCGTTTGATGTAATAATAGTTGCCCGTCTCCGCATCGAAATATTTGGCGGAGAAGCGGAAATTGAAATCATCCGCCATCGGGCCTGATTTAACGGTGGTGTTGCCGTAAGCGTCGTAAGCGTAGTGGGCGGCGGTGACACCGTTCCCGTCAACGTATTCCGTCACGTTTCCGTTGGCGTCGTGGCAGGGATAATATGCAGGGCGGAAGCCCTGCGCTCCCGGGATGGCGGCCAGCAGCCCCCCTACCCCGCTCGCGCCCAGCATTTCGGCTCGCGGGGACGCTCGCCCTTCAGCCTGACCGCTGAGGTCGAGCCCCCAGACGTAGAGGTTCGTGGCGGTTACGCAGGATGAATATATGAACATACCAGACATGGTGAAGTAATATATCAGATGCGGCTGGGTATTGCCAGCACAAACCGCGCGGTGTGCCATAAAATCATCATGCATTACCGGGGTCTGAAATGTCGGGCTTGGAGATGCGTCTCCAATGCTTCTAAAAGTGTTTAATCATTGCCAAACGGGTTGGGCTGGGCTTGCTTTGCCGAGGGATGCGTGAATGGGTTAAACGGATCGTCCTCATCGCTTTCACGGTAAGGATAAAGGAAGTGAAGAGGGTCGAGTTCCGAAAACCTAAAATCAACTCCTACGCGCTTTTCCGTCACTCCGTCTGAAACGTAAACAGGTCGGTTACGGCGGTTGGGGATTTTTATAAGCTCCCGCGGCCAGTCCCGTTCAACAGGCAAATCCACTAATCCGTCTGGCGTCCATTGCACTCGGAATAGAATCCGATTGGGCTCGTAAATGAGCCAATGGGCAAAAGTCGTGCCAAGGGACATGTCATATTCCACAATGAGGATGCAAGCATTTGTGTCATTAGAATCACGTATGACGCGGGAAAATGTAAAAGATGCAACATCTAAAAACTTGGGGTTTGAGCCGTCAAATGTTGTCTCAATCAATGTGGCCAATAAACCGTCAAGAGGATGCGTTATGCTTTCAGGCGGATTGTGCGCCTGAGTATTCACAGGTTGTTGCATAACCCAGCATCCGGAGAGCGCCAAAACGGTGATGCCCAAAGAGAGTGTGTAATGAAGATTCATGGTCTCTTATCCTCTTGGTTTTTCGGTTCTGGCTTTTTATCCTTCCAGAGGTAAAGTTCGTGGTGTCCATGTAAATGGGGTGAAGGGGCTGGGTTCCTTTGGATGTGGTACTTCTGCTGGGTGAATATGTTACGGGAAGGGCAAAATCTGTGTGGGGTTGAAGTCATGGCATGGATTTTTTTACTGGTGCCCAGAAGGGGTTGTGGAAGGCTTTACCGCATTTGTAGAAAACGAACCATGGACGCCTAGGGCTAACGGACCATCCCAAACCACGCCCTCCTCGATGGTTTCCAGCAGGTCAGGCTCGTCAACCCATGCCAATCCTTTCACGACATCATCTTTTGTGCCCATCTTCCCGTCAGGCCCGGCACTTCTAATCCACACGAAAATTTCATTTTCAACACGTTCTATTTTCATTGTTACGGGGCTTCCCCACGCATCAATGATTTTCCCGTTTTTTAACGAGGCCTCAGGGAAATAACCCAATATCTCAGCAGTCAAATCATACTCAGCAAATGGCTTTCTCCCGAGCGCCTTGCCAAGTGCCGCAAGAATTCTTGCCTCTCTGTTCACCGTCACTGCGGTTTTTATTGCTCTTGCGAGAAAACAAGAAAAATGTAAAACTAAATAAATAATCATCATCACGACGATTGTTCCAACAACTACCCTCTTGCGGTAACGAGAAGGCCGTCTAACTTTCCCTGCGGGAGTTGTTATTTTCACTTGGTTGCCCCTGTGTTTCTCCACCAGAAATCACCACTGCATTTGGCACAACGTTTGCTAACAAAGGTACTCCATCCTGTCAGGCAACAATCCGCCATGGCGTCTTGCACATCGCCCTGACAATTTTTCCCTTTATTCTTTGTCCTATTCATCATGGCGGCCAGCAGGCCGACGCCGACGCCCGCGCCTTGCATTTCGGCTCGCGGGGACGCTCGCCCTCCAGCCTGACCGTTGAGGTCGAGCCCCCAGACGTAGAAATAGTGACCAGTGGTCAGTGGATAGTGGTCAGTGCGGGACACGCGACCAAAGCCGTCGTAGGTGAAGGCAACGCAGGGCAGGAATAAATATGCGAACGTATCAGACATGGCGGGGTGAATATACCAGAAGGGGAAAAAAACTTTGCGGGATGAGTCAAGGGGAACATTTCGTGTTCATTGTTGTCCCCCGGAAAGGTCAATGGTGAAAACGGGTTCTTCACGGTAAATAACGGACCAGATCCCGACCGTGCAAGTGTCAATACGGGTGTTTCCTTTCATGGTGTAAACATAGCGTTTCCCGTCAGCATCAATCCATATCGCAATGTCATCACCATTGCCTTGTTCATCCCTTTTGTTCTCGCCGAAGGAGTGCATGGCCATCCCGGTCTCCCCGTTGCTGTTTGTCGTGAGCAAAATCATGATGGGCTGCCCCCACGCGTCAAGAAAATCCAAGTCCTGCGGTGACACTTCTTGCATCACCTCGCGATGCACAAAACGGGGGATTCTTCTCGAGCCTGTCAGGCTGTCCACGTATTCAACCAGATTGCTGTGACTGGCTTTCCTCATAACATAATGTATAGAATCAGCCATATCAGACATCATTATTTGGGTCATAACGCCAGGGTTTCTTTTCGAGGGCGTTCTGGAAAAATACATTATCAGCGCGGCAATGAGCATACCGTGCAAGATGAACGCCGTCAGCAATAAGATCCGTAACTTCGCGGTTTTCATTATTGTGGTCCTCCTTTATTTAGGCTCTTGCCCAAATAAGGATTAAATTTGTAACACATTTTTGCACAGGATGTCAAACAAATCCTGCCCCTTGTTGCTGAACCTGAACGCGTACTCCTTCAGGTGCAGCACGAGCTCCGCCGAGGCGATGCCGTTGAACTTCGCCAGCCGACGCTTCGCGCAGCTCCAGAAGCCATCGATGCCGTTGGCGTGGTGCTTACCCCGCACGAACTCGTCCCACGAGTGGAACACCCTGTAGCGGTCGTAGCCGTTCACGGTCAGCCCGTCACACGCGCCCCCGTTTCCCGCGCACCCTCCTCGTCTAGGCAAGAGCCAATCTTTTTGGGTGGCTCGGGTTTTAGAACAGGGGACAGAGGGGACTTATGGGAGAAAACACCTTCGTCTCCTATGTCCCCTTCGTCCCCTCTCCCAAAAAAAATTCTCTTTGGGGCTTGACGGCGCTCGTCTTTGGGGTTATGCTTTTTTCCATGCTTGGATTTTGGTTTATCGTGACGGGATACCTTCAAAAGGAGTGCGTATGAAAACGACGTTGTTTGCTTCTATCGTGATCGGGATCGCTGCCTCTGCCGCGCTGGCGGTGGATTGCGTGTGGACGGGCGGCGCGGCGCCGGATAACCGTTGGGCGGAGCCGCTGAACTGGCAGGACGGCGCGTGGCCGCAGAGCAATCAGGATAATGCCATCTTCCCGGACACGGGCGGGGCCATCGCCGTGCTGCTGGACGCGAGCCAGAGCATCCGCACCGTCTATTTCCGCAACCCGTCCGGCACGACGCTGACCGTCGCCTCGGGCGTGAACCTCTCCTGCGAGAACAACGGCGCGCTGATCATCCGCGCGGAGGAGGACGCGGTCATCGACGGCCCCGGCACGCTCACGTTCAGCGCGGGCAACGGCGAGGACTGGGCGGACAATCAGGCCGCGCCGGGCAAGACCCTGACCATCAACGCCAAGATCACGGGCGAGAAAGGCTTCGAGCATAACGGCACGGGCGGCCTCATTGTCCTGAACAACGCGGCCAACGATTTCGAGGGCTGCTCGCTCATCACGGCAGGCGGGGGCATCGCCGTCTCCGCCGTCGTCGCGAACACGGGCGTGCCGAGCCAACTGGGCAAGGCGAACATCTTCAAGTTCAGGGCCGCGCCGAGTTTCCTGCGCTACACGGGCGGGACCGCGGCGACCGACCTGTCCTTCACGCAGGACGCTGGCACGGGCGCGGACGCCACCATCGAGCACACTGGCACGGGGACGCTCACGTTCAACGGCCAGTTCTACAACGGCAACGCCAACGGCCACGCGTTCATCTTCGACGTCGCGGACCCGGCCGCGGTCATCGACCTCGCCGGGGGCTACGGCAGCAGCAGCGGCAACCCCGGCCTCTGGCTGTACAGGCGCGGGGCCGGCACGCTGCGCATCTCCAGCGCCACGTTCCACGACGGCATGACGGTGGTCGAGCCGGGCGGCCCGCTGGACATCGCGCCGTCGGGTTCGCTCAGCGCGGACTCGCTGGTCAATCTGCGCGGTGGCACCATCCGTTTCTGCCCCGCGCCGGCCAGCGTCTATACGGCGGCCCTCGGCACGGTGCAGGCCGGCAGCGGCGTGTCCACCATCGCCATCGCCCCCGGCGCGGCCTCCGCGACGCTCACCCTCGGCGCGCTCGTCAGCGCGGCCGGCGCCATCGACTTCACGGCCGCCGACCTCGGCGGCGCGGACAAGATTTTCATCAGCGGCCAACCGTCCGGCCTCATCGGCGCGTGGGCGACGGTCAACAACGGCGCGGCCCTCGCGGCCTACGACCCCTCCATCGGCGTCCACGCCGCGAGCGTCGCGACGCAGAGCCTGACCGCGCTCGGCCCGTCCGTCATTCAGGACAACGCCGCAAGCGTGGCCATCATCAACGCCCCCGGCACCGGCGGCGGCATCACGTTGGCGGCGGACCCCACGGCGGTGATCCTGCTCTCGCAGGAGACGGCCACGCCCGCGGCGGTCTCGTTCGGCGGCGGCACGCTCGTCTCGCCGCTCGTGCGCATCGCGCTCGGCGGGGCGGGCCTCACGCTCGGCGACTTCGCGGGCGACGGCGTGTTGCTCGCGAACGCCGCGTCGGACAACGGCCTGATCCTGGCGAACGCGAACGCGCCCGGCGGCGCGGCCCTCACGGTCAACGCGGCCATCGCGGACAACGGCGCCGACCCGACGCGCCTCAACAAGAACGGCCCGGGCGACGTGGTGCTGGCCGGGCCCGTCGCGCACACGGGCGGCACGGGCATCGGCGAGGGCGCGCTCACGGTGTTCGTCGATAGCGGCATGAGCATGGCGTGGCCCGAGGGCGGCATCAGCGGCGGCGGCGGCCTCACCAAGACGGGCGACGGCACGCTGCTCATGCCCGACGTCGGCAACACCTACGGCGGCACCACCACGGTCAGCCGTGGCACCATCAGCATCCTGCACCGCGACACGTTCGGCGACAGGTCCGCGCCCACAGTCATCGAGGACGGCGGCGCGATCGCGCTCGTCGGCACGGGCAGCGGGATCATCCGCTTCGACTCGGAGCATATCTTCGCGCAGGGCGCGGGGCCGGACGGGCGCGGCGCGATTCTCTGCCCCGGGCCCCACAACCATTACGAGGCCCTGCGCCTGCTGACCCTCACGGGCGACCTCACCGTCTATGCGAGCGAGCGTTTCGACCTCCGCAACGCGGGCGGCGCGGCGGTCATGGACCTCAACGGCCACACCCTCACCAAGAAGGGCCCGAACCATTTCGTGCTCGTGGAGGCCTCCGTCATCAACGACCAAGGCACCGCGTCCTTCGACATTCTGGAGGGCTCGCTCTCCCTGGAGGCCAGCACCAACCTCTCCGACGACCCCGCCAACGTCGTGCGCGTCCGCGACGGCGGCACCCTCGACTACTGGAACCTCTACCGCCCCGCGAACTGGACGCTGAGCATCGACGGCGGCGGCCGCACCTTTACACGCGGCGGTTTCGGCGCTGGCACCATCAACAC
>WRJS01000132.1 GCA_009778475.1 Kiritimatiellota bacterium
AAGGCTTCCGCCTTGCAATTAGGAATTAAAAAGAAAGTAATAGGTAATAGGTGATAAGTAATAGGTGATAGGTAATATGTAATATGTAAAAGGTAAAATGTAAAAGGTGATAAGTAATAAGTGATAGCGATTTCTGCTTGCCAGTAACCTATTACCTATCACCTATTACTTATTACTTCCTTTTGTGCCCTTTGTGCCTTGTGTGAGAAAATATTCGCGCGGAGACGCGGCGTTTTTTTTGACAGGATGAACAGGATTTCACAGGATTCCCTTTCAAGGTGCGTATGCTTTTTTTACCTCTTACCTTTTACCTTTTACTTTTTACCTATCACCTATTACCTATTACTTATTACTTCCTTTTGTGCCCTTTGTGCCTCGTCCAGCCCCTGCCGGGGCTGATGGCGATCATCTGCCGCCCGCCGGTTCCGCCCGCATACGCTCGCGCCACCGGCGGTTACTCACGTTACACGCCTCCGGCGTTTTCATAGATGACTGCGACAACTTCAAATTAGAATAAGTCTCATGAAGCTTTTCCCAACCTGTGGTGGACATCCCGGGGCGTTTGTGGCATACTTGACGCATCACTGATTGTCAGCGGAGGGTTGCGGGTGCAGGGCAGTTCAAAAAGAGAGACGGTCGCGCTTGTGCTGGGGAGCGGCGGCGCGCGCGGCTGGGCGCACGTCGGCGTGTTGCGCACGCTGGCGGACTGGGGCGTGCGGCCGGACATCATCGTCGGCGCGAGCATCGGCTCGGTCGCCGGCGCGCTCCACGCCGCAGGGGCGCTCGAAAAGGCGGAGCAGGTCGCCGAGACCCTGGACTGGCGGCGGACCCTGAAACTCTTCATCGAGATGAACCTGCCCCACGGCGGCCTGCTGAAAGGCACGCGCATCATGGAGATGCTGCGCGACATGATCCCCGTCGAGACCATCGAGCGCCTGCCCGTGCGCTACGCCGCCGTCGCCACGGACCTGCGCACGCAGAAGGAGGTCGTGCTCTCGAAAGGCGACCTGCTCAACGCCATCCGCGCGTCCATCGCGATCCCCGGCGTGTTCGTCCCGTTCGAGCACCGCAAAGGCGTGTGGCTCGTGGACGGCGGCCTGACGAACCCGCTGCCCGTCAGCGTCGCGCGCGCCATGGGCGCCACGCGCGTCATCGGCGTGGACATCAACCTCTCCGGCGGCGCGGACGACGATGCGCGCACCAAGCGCGGCGCGCCCTCGCTGATGGAGGTGATGATCCGCTCCTTCCGCGTCGTGGAGAACACCATCACGCGCGAGCGGCTCCTGCGCGAGCCGCCGGACATCCTGATCCAGCCGCGCGTCGCCGCCATCGGCACGCTGGAGTTCCACAAAGGCCCGGAAGCGATACGGGCCGGTTGCCGCGCCGCGCGCGAGCAGGAAAACGCTATCCGCAGCCTGCCCTGACGCAGGTTGCCATGAACCCCCAACCATGAGGAAATCAAGATGAACGAAAATGCAGGACAATCAGGCCGCCGCGGGTTCCTCCGCAAGGCGGCGTTCGGCGCGGGCTTTTGCATCGGGAGCGGGTGCCTGAACGGCAGCGCGCTCCTCGCCGCGCCGGAGGCGGGACCGGCCGCGCTCCCCGTGCGCCGCAAGGTGCGCATCGGCGGGCCGCTGTTCGGCGACAACCTCGGCGACCCCGAGGTCTGGGCGCGCACCGCGAAGGATCAGGGCTACCGCGCGGTCTATGCGCCCGGCGTCGGCCTCAACGACCTTCCCCGCATACAGGCCTTCGTCAAGGCCGCCGAGGCCAACGACCTGGTCATCGCCGAGGTCGGCCGCTGGGTCAACCTCATGGACGCCGACGACGCGAAGCGGCGGAAGAACTTCGACACCGTCGCCGAAGGCCTCGCCCTCGCCGACGAGCTCAACGCCCGCTGCTGCGTGGACATCGCGGGGTCTTTCTCCGCCGAGTCCTGGATGGGCCCGCACCCCAAGAACATGGCCCAAGAGCACTTCGACCTCTGCGTCGAGAACGCCCGCAAACTCATCGACGCCGTGAAGCCCAAGCGCACCGTCTTCGCCTACGAGGCCATGGGCTGGATGCACCCCCACTCGCCCGACTCCTACCTCGCGCTCATCAAGGCCGTTGACCGCAAGGCCTTCGGCGCGCACCTCGACATCTGCAACATGATCAACAGCCCCGAGAAATTCTGGGGCAACGCCGCGCTCATCCACGAGACGTTCGACAAGCTCGGCCCGTGGGTGGCCTCCGCCCACGCCAAGGACCTGCGCTGGAACGTGGAGCTCAACGTCCACTTCGTCGAATGCGAGCTCGGCAAAGGCGTCATCGACTTCAACACCTACGTCCGCCGCCTCGCCGCGCTCGACCAAGACGCGCCGCTGATGATCGAGCACATGAACGGGCGCGAGCAGTACGAGCGCTGCCGCGACCACCTCCTGAACATCGTCAACCAATAGACCTGCTCTAAAACCCGAGTTCACAGCCTGAAATGAACCGCGAAAAACACGAAAGGCGCGAAAATGCATGAACGCTTTTTTGTCACATTGGGGGGGTAAATCTTTTTCGCGCGTTTCGCGGTTAAAACGGTCTTGGCCCTTGCGGTTTCAGGACAGGCCTAATTGTTGAACACACGTTTAAGTGGTTTGCCGTAGCGCCCCGGCTTTGACTATTCCCTGCGGAAGGCAACAAAAAAGGCACTGGATCACTCCAGTGCCTTTCCGAACGTAACCTGGATAATTTTTTTGCTAGGCGTTGTTTTTCTTGGCGCAACCGCACTTGTCGCCGCATTTGCATTCGGCTTTCTTCTCGCAACCACAGGATTCGCTCTTGCAGTCCGCTTTCTTCTTCGCCTCTGCGGGGCATTGAGCAAGTGAAGCGCTTACCATAAACGTTGCAGCCAGCAACGCAAGAACAACTCTCATTGACCGTCTCCTTTCCTAAGTTGGTTAAAGATGCCGCACACTATAAACCTGTCTGCCCGTTTTTGTCAAGCTCGTAAATTTAATTTTTTTGCTCATTTTGACGCCGTTGGCCGAGCAACCATTTCAGCACGTCCGGGTCGGCATAGGTCTGCGTCCAGCTGTCGTGCCCGACGCCCTCGTACTCGCGGTACTGCACGCTGCCGCCGGCGGCTTTCAGGGCGGCGCGCATATCATGCGCGCGGGCGACGGGGACGGTGTCGTCGGCTGCCCCGTGAAAGATCCAGACGGGGATGCCTTTGATGGCGGAGGTGAGGGTCGGGTCGCCGCCGCCGCAGATCGGGAGCGCGGCCGCGAAGAGCTTGGGGCGGCGCTGGATGATGTCCCATGTGCCGTACCCGCCCATCGAGAGGCCGGTCACATAGATGCGGTCGGGGTCAACGGGCATCTTCTCGGTTTTCTCGTTGAGCAGGGCCAGCACGAGCTTCATGGGGGCGGAGGGTTCGGCGGGCATCGTGTGCGTGGCGGCCTTCGGGTCGATGTTGCTCACCCACTTCTCGCCCTCGGGGCATTGCGGCGCGATGATGAGCGCGCCGCCGTTCGCGTCGGCGAATGTGATCAGGTCGGCCACGCCGTGTTTCAGCTGCGCGGCGTTGTCGTTGCCGCATTCCCCGAGGCCGTGCAGGAAAAGGATGAGGGGCACTTTCTGGCCCTGCGGCAGGTTGGGCGTCAGGCGCTGGCGGTAGGGGAGCGTCCCCACCTCCGGCACGGTGAACGCCTCGGCGGTTGTGAGCTCTAAAGCGGTCTGCGCAAAAATCATGGTTGCCCCCAAGCAAAGTCCTGTTGTCAGCACTGTTTTCATCTCATCTGCCCTCGCGACACTATCCCCATTTAGTGTTGACTATGATATACCTGTTTCTGGCGTTTGGCAACCGAAAAGATTTCAGATTTTAGAATTTGTGTTCAACCCTCAAAGCGGTTTTCTTAAAGGGGCGCATACGGCCGCACCACCTTGATGCGTAATTGGTTTAAAAAAGAAGCCAATACTGGCTTTTTAGGCAGCACCTGTCGTCTATTCTAATAAATTATTCCATCGTTAATTAAAGAATTTTGAATACAGGTTCTTGAAAATGGAAGCTTGACTTTTAGTCCCATTATATGGTATTCTTATGACTTTAACTATGGGGAAAATAGGTTTCCCCGTAAAAGAGAAGGAGGGTTCAATGAAGCTCTATCAGAAGGTGTGTATTGCGTTGGGCGTGATGATGTTTGCTGCGCAGGGTGCGCGTGGCGCGGAGACCATAAATATCCCGACGACGGGAACTCAGGTTGTCCCGGGCGAGTGGACTTCAAACATCGAGGGGGCGAAGGCCTATGCGGCGCAGAACGGGTTGCCGCTCTTGGTGGTGTGGAGCAATTCCGGGTGCACGAAATGCTTAAAGATGGACAGGGAGCTTATCAGTCAAGCGTTCGTCGAGTGGCGGCAAGATCGCAAGCTGGTGATGCTGTATATCAAAAACTACGCAAGCCCCAGCACAAAAGACCCGATCATGAATTGGGTGCGCAGCGGCGTTGACCACGCGCCGGGCGAGAAGGACAAGTCCGTGACCTACACCCAGTTCCCCTTCGTGCTGCTCACATGGGTGGAAAATGGCGTGACGAAGGTCGAGAAGCGGTGGGTGGGGCAGGACAAGAGGATGCCCGTCTCGAAGGGGACCCTGTTGGCGCAGTTTATTGATTCGGTCGAGAAGTATCTCGGCAATTGGGCGTTCAGCATGGATGACCCGTGGGATCCGGATGACGACACCCGCGCGGGCGCTCAGGAGCTGGCGTTCGAGAAATTTAATCAGTCGCAGGCGCACACGCTGAAGGTCTCGGACACGAACGACTGGTTCACGTTCGCGGTCGCGCCGGGCACGACGAACCGGGTCTCGTTCTCGGACGTGGAAATTGTCGGCGGCACGGGGACGCCCCGCTATCAGCTTTTCGAGGGGGCCTCCGGTTCGTCCTACGATTCGGGCGCCATCACAGACGACACGTTGCTTGAGTTTGAGAATGACACGGCCGCGCCCAAAACCTATTTCCTGCGCGCCTATTATGCCTCGGGCGCGAACGTGGACATCAAGTACACCATCAACTATAAGGAGTATGTCGCGGTCAGCGTGTGGTTTGACACCGCGGCGATGACGTTCAACGCGGCGGACGGCACGTTTGATATCCCGGTCGTGCGCGGCGGCGACGATGCGGCCCTGGGCGCGACGGCGGCGGTGACGGTGACGGCGCAGAATATGCACGCGCGTTACACGCTGGAGACCGTCTCGCTCGATTGGACGGGCGTCGAGGAGGACACGCAGTATATCGTGGTTACGGCCGCGGCGGATGACGCGTGGATCGGCGTTCAGGATTTCACGCTGGTGCTGACCCCTGCGGCGAACGAGACGGTTGCCCCCTTCGACGAGGCGGTCATCACCATTGACCCGGGCCAGCCCAAGACGGGCATGGTCGGCTACGTGGGCTATGTGCTCAATGGCGTGACGACGAACAATTACGTGACGACGGCCCGCCCGGCGGTGCGCGAGGGCGACACCGTGACGGTGCTGCTCTCCCGCACGGGCGGCAGCAACATGGCGGTCACGGCCGGGCTCACATGGGGCAGCGGCGCGTCGGCCGTGTTCGCGGCGGAGGCGTTCTGGGATGACACGGAAGACGGCGTGATCGGCGTGGATATCACGATCCCCAAGGACACGGCGTTCCGGCCCTCGCGTGATTTGACGCTGACGATCACCCCCATCACAGTAGCCGCGCCAGTGGCGAAGGGGACGGCGCTCACGTTCAGGATCGCCAACGAGTTTTATATCGCGCCGCTGTCGCAGTTCGCGGCGCAGAACAAGGCGCTACCGCTGACGACAACATCGGATGCATGGTTCGTGGCGGACGGCGGCAGCTTGCGCAGCCGGCCGCTGGCGAACAATGCGGTGGCGACGATGACCGCGGCCGTGACAGGCCCGGGCGTGCTGCGCTTTGCGGTGACCGACGGCGACGCGGCGATGCTGCTCTTGGTCGGCAAGGCCGAGAAGGTTGTGCAGCTGGGCGGCGACGTGTACGGCTACATCATCCCCAGCGGCAAGCAGACCATCACGTTGTCGGCGAAGGGCGGCGCGGGTGGCGCGGATTACGCCGTGCTGTCCGAGATGGCCTACGTCCCGCTGACGGCGGCGGTCGCGCCGACCTCCCCGCGCACGGGCGATGTCGTGCCGCAGGATGTGAAACTCATCTGGGACGCGGTCGGCGCGGACCAGCTCGCGGGCATCAACGGCATCACGAACTCCTACACGGTTTTCGCGGGCGCGACGGAGAAGGCGATGGCCCTGCTGGATGACCTGCCGGCGGGCAGCACGTCGTATGATTTGACGGGCGCGGCCGTCGGGGCGATGGTGTGGCGCGTGGGCATCAAGGTCCAGGAGACGGCCGCGGGCGGCGCGTCCATCGCGCTCAACGGGGCGGCGCAGAAAATCACCGTCGCCGGCGCGGGCGCTCCGGCGTTCGACATGGACGCGGGCGACATCAACCCCGGCTGGACGCTGGACGAGGATGCGGCGCAACTCGCCGCCGACACGTTCGTGGGCGTGCGGACGGCGTTCGGGCCGTTCGCCGTGGCCAACGCATCAGCGGTCAAGGTCAAGTCCGGCGCATTGCCCAAGGGCATGGCGCTGATGCAGGAGAACGGCGCGTGGTGGGTGACGGGCTTCCCGCAGAAGGACGCGAACAACGCGCGGGTCGTGCTGCAGGCCATGAACGGCAAGACGGCGGGCATCACGTTCGCGCTGAACTACACCATCAAGCCGCTTCCGCGCGAGGCGTACGGCACGTTCAACGGCAAATCCGTCTGGGTCAAGAATTTCTTGACCCCTCTTCAGAATGACGCGTTAGGGATGGGCAACATGACGGTCTCCGCCGCAGGCAAAATCTCGGGCAAGATCACCACCCCGATGGGGATTTACACCTTCTCGGCGGCGGGCTACGACATGGCGGAGAACGGCACGTTCGCGATCACGAACGCGCAGTTCGGCGCGGCGATTAAGAAGGGGACGCCTGCCCGGCTGACGCTGGAGGTCAACACAGACTCCGCGAACGACACGGTGATGGCGAAGATGGAGCCTTTTGAGTTCACGTTGGATGTTATGCTGCTGGCGGCCCTGTACCGCGACGGCTGGGCGGACAAGACCGGGCTGACGCCTGAGCGCGAGGCCGCGCTGAGGCTCGTGCAGAATTACGAGACGGGCGTGATGTCCAAGGCCCCGGGCGGTTACTACACCATCGCGCTGCCGATCAACGAGGCGGCGGCGAACGAGTCGTATGTCGAGGACACTGGAGTCCTCGGAACGGGCTACCTCACGCTGACGGTTGACAAGAAGGGCAAGGTCAAGGCCAGCGGCAAACTGGCGAACGGCGCTTCCGCCTCGATGTCCAGCACGCTGCTGATGGTTGGCACGCAGCCGAGCCTCGTGCTCTATACGATGCCGACGAAGGCGAGTTATTTCTTCGCGGAATCGGATATCGTCCGCGACGCGCTCACCGGGCGCATCCAGCTGGATAGCGACACAAGCGATGCCATCTGGGACAACCGCGATCCGCGTTCGTCAAGCACGGGCGGGATATGCCTCCAGCTCACGCCCGTCGGCGGCTGGTATGGCAAGAAGGACACGCTGAGGCAGATGTACCCCGCCAATTATGCGGACGGCTGGGATGCGAAGGCGCGGGACTGGGAGGTCAGCGTGAAATCCAACGCGAAGGCCACGGGCTTCGCTGCGCTGCCGACCAGCGCGGCGGAGAACCCGGCGGGCCTGAAGCTCTCGGTGAATGCCAAGACGGGAATCCTCTCGGGGTCGTTCAGCGAGACCGTCGGCGCCAAGAAGGTGACGCGGAAGGTGCAAGGCATCCTGACGCCTACGCTGACGAACGCGGACGCCACGGGCATCTCGGGCTTTGGCTTCTACCTCGTCCCGCAGACGACGCCGTACAAGTTCAATCAGTCCGGTAACTTCCTGCTGGTGCCGGACTGCGGTTGCGGTCCATAAGATGGACGCACATCGTCCATGTGTTGCTGGACATGGGGCGCGGCGGATGCTGCCGCGTTTCATGTCCAGTCTCATTTTGTTCGGTGCGCTCAGCGCGGGCGCGGTGACGCCCATCCCGACGCAGCGGGACGTTGAGCCCGGCGAATGGTGCACGGATTACAACGCCGCGCGGAAATACGCGGAGGACAACGGCATCCCGATTCTCGTGGTGTGGGGGCGGAGAACTTGCTCGTACTGCAAGGGGTTCGACAATAACGCGCTCTCGCAAAACGCGTTCATCCAGTGGCGCCAGCAAAAGAAAATCGTCCTGCTGTACGCGAAGGAGGAGGACGGCACGACGGACGCGAGCCGCATCCTGAGCTGGGCGCGTTCGGGCAGGGATTCCGACACGGGGCAAACCATCCCCTCCCTGACGAACATCCCCATCGTGTTATTGTACTGGAAGAAAGGCGGGACGGTCAAGGTCGAGAAGCGGTTCGTTGGGCGCAAAGGAGATCTGCCAGTCGGGGGCGCGACGATTCTGGATCAGCTCATGGGGACGCTCGAGAAGTACATCGGCGACTACAGCCCAGACCCGTTCCCCGCCGTGGACGCATGGGATCCTGCGGATGACACGCGCGCCGGGGCCACGCCCCTGACCCTCTCGCAAGAGGCTTTCGCCCACGGGCCGCACTACCTGAACGGCACGGACACGAACGACTGGTTCTGCCTCAAAGGCTTGCCCGCGGGCTCAACCAATCTTGTGTGGATATCCGGGCTTGTCGCGGAAGAGGTCGCGGATTTGAACGCGCGGTTTTATGTCGGGGACGCTTCGACGCCGTCGGACACGAAGACGCTCACGAGCCTCGCCGCCACGCCCTACAAGTGCATCGTGCCGCAAGGCTCGGGCGCACCGCAGGATGTTTATGTGCAGGTCAGCCGCCGCCCCGGCACAGCGGCATCGGTCAAATACACGTTCCATGCGCGGAAGTATATCCCACGCGCCATCGGCTTTGCGACAGCCACGCTCACCGCGACCGAGCCCGCGAAAGGGAAGACCGCGACGCTCGCCATCCCCGTTATGCGCAGTGGCGATGACGCAGCGGCGGCGCTCTCCGTGAACGTGCAGTACGTGGCCGTCAGCGCGGCGTCAAGCGTGACGTATGACTACTCGAAAGCGCCCTCGAAACTGAGCTGGACGGCATCCGGCGCGGACACGCAGACGATTAACATCACCTTGCAGGGGGATGGCCTGTGGACGGGCGACCAGACGTTTACCGTCACGCTCGCGTCGCCCACCGCAGGGTTTGCCCTTGCCCCGCACGACACCGTGACGGTCACGGTGCGCGAGTCGAACGCCTACAGCGCGGCGAAACTTTCGGTCGCCGCCGTCGAGACCCCCGCGCTGGGCAAGAAGACGGCGTTCACGACGAAGCTGAAACCCGCCGTGCATGAGGGCGACACCGTCACGGTCTGGCTCGCGTGCGCGGGCGGGAACGCGATGCGGGTCTCGGCGGACATGAAAGGGTCGTCGCCCGACTGGCTCATGCCGCCCACCCTGACGTGGCTCGACGGCGACCGCAAAGAGAAGGCCATCACCTTCACCGTCCCCGAGCAAGACGGCTTCCACCTTCCGCAGACCGTGACACTCTCCATCGCCTCCGCCTCGGGCGCGGCGCTCGTCTCGGGGAAGGCCGCGCTGCCCTTCACCGTTTATAATAAGGTCTTTGCCGCGCCGCTCACGGCGTTTGCGTCGAGCAACCCGAAGCTGCCGCTCCGCACCGTCAACGACGATTGGTTCGTCACGGACGGCGGCGTGCTGCGCAGCGTGCCGCTGTCCGGCGGCGGCGCGGCCGTGATGACCGCCACGATTGCAGGGCCGGGCATCCTGCGGTTTGCGGCCGGGGGCGACGCCGCGCTGGCGTTCACCATCGGCGGCAAACCCCTGACGGTTTCCGGTGACGGCCTTGTGCAGGAATACCTCATCCCCAGCGGCCGCCACGCCGCCGCATGGACCGCCACGGGGGCGGACTATGCCACGCTCAGCGCGATGACGTTCTCGCCGCTGCCCGCCGAGACGCTGGGCAGTTTCAACGGCTGGGCTGTCGTCACAAACGGCGCGGAAACGGCGCAGGGTCTTGCGACGATGACGGTCTCCGCATCCGGCAAGATTTCAGGCAAGCTCACCCTGCCGGGAAAGACGCTTTCGTTCTCCTCCCCCGGCTACGACACGCTCGCGGACGGCACGCTGATGGTCGCGGCCGGGCTTTCCGCGACCTACAAGAAAGAGGCGTTCCCGCTGGCGCTGAGCGTCACCACGAACGCGCCCGGCGTGGTCGCCATCGCCTCTGCGGACGGAACCATCGCCGCGCGCCTCAACCGCAACGGCTGGTCCGACAAAGTGCTCTCGCCCGAGCGCGACGCGGCGTTGCGGCTCGCGCTGAACTATCCCGCGGCCGCCCTCTCGAAAGCGCCGTCAGGGTACTACACGCTCGTCATCCCCGCCACCGCCGAGACCGTCGCCGCAGGTCTCGCCGGGACAGGCTACCTCACGCTCACGATCGACAAGAAAGGCAAGACCAAGGCCGCCGGCAAACTCGCCGACGGCACGTCCGTGTCCATGTCCGGCGTGGTGCTGCTCGACGAGGACAACAAGCCCTACATGAGGATTTTCGTTTCGCCCAA
Organism: Kiritimatiellota bacterium; assembly: GCA_009778475.1. Taxonomy (GTDB): domain Bacteria; phylum Verrucomicrobiota; class Kiritimatiellia; order RFP12; family UBA1067; genus WRJS01. The sequence continues at coordinate 10,646 of WRJS01000132.1, forward strand.
GGCATATTCAGGCGGCGTGTTCCTCGCGCCCCTCGCGGTGCATTTCTCGGGATGCGCACGCCTCAGCGGCGATGCCCTGTGGGAAAGCAGGAACCCCAAGGCAACCGCCGTCCTCGACGAAGGCTTCCGTTTCGCGCTTCCCGTGCAGGGCGGGTGGTATGCGAAAACGGCCACCCTGCGCACGATGTATGCAGGGGAGGGCTTCTCCGCCGAGATCCCCGACGGCCACGTTTATTTCGCCTTCAACGCGAAAGGCACCGCCCTGCTCGCCGCCACCTGCGACGAGGAAAACCCCGCATGTTTGAAAGTGGCGGTGAAAAGCACGACAGGCCTCTTCAGCGGCTCATACCGCGAACCGCCCGCCGACGGTGCCAAAAAAGGCGTGACCCGCAAACTCTTCGGCGTCCTGACCCCTGCGCTCACGCAAGACGGCGCGGACTTCGCCGCCGCCGGTTTCATCCCCCTCCCGCAGGTCTCGCCCCACAAGCACACGCAATCCGAGGCCGTTCTGTTGCGGGTGGAGTAGGGGAGAGGTCAAAAGTTCGGGAGTGGAGGGTGGTGGCTTACTATAGCATTTTAACCTGATGTTGTCGCATAGCACCGTAGGTGCAACATGAGTAACCGCCGGTTCCGCCCGCATACGCTCGCGCCACCGGCGGTTACTCACGTCACACGCCTTCGGCGTTTTCATAAAATACAGATTTCACGATGGAGGGCGAGCGTCCTCGCGAGCCGTTAGGCACATTGCGGCGGTTTCCTGCCCCATTGGTCGCACGCCGCG
>WRJS01000133.1 GCA_009778475.1 Kiritimatiellota bacterium
TACAGGCATGGGGCGCGGCGGACATAGGGCGTTGCCCTATGCTAGTGATATAGCCCCTTCGGGGCAGAGAGGGGATGGTCGCCCGCCATCAATGCATAATTCATAATGCATAATTCACAATTTCATCGCAGCGGGAGGGGATGGTCGCCCTCCCGTAGCGCATTTAACTTGGACATTGAATGTTCCCTGTTGAATATTGGATGTTCCCCAAGGCTTTCAGCCTTGTGTTTCTCTCACGCCCATGACGTAGGGCGTTGCCCTACGCTATGATACGGAAGGGCTTTGCCCTTCACGGCTCGCGGGGACGCTCGCCCGCCAACCCTGCCATTGCCCCATAGCGCATTTCACTTGGACATTGAATATTCCGTGTTGGATATTGGATATTCATTTCCCCATCACGCCTCGCCCTGCATGCTCCGGCGGATGCGCTCGTAACTGTCGCGGTAGGCGTCGGCGACCCTCGCGCAGATTTCGGCGACCTGCTCCTGCGCGGCGTTGGCGGCGCGCGCCCAATGCTTCAACGTGTCTAGCCCGACCACGCGCCGTTGCGCTTCGGGCGCGTGGAGCGCGGCATCGATGTTCGGCGGCATCCCGAGATCCACCAGTACCGCGCCTGACGGATTCAGGCAAGCGCCGTGCCGCGCCGCCGTGATGACGGGTTCCTGCACGTTGACCGCGCTGATGACCACTTCGGCACGAGGCAGCACGTGCGGCAGGTCGTCGAGTTGCACCACCTCGATTGTCTGCCCCTCTTCGACGTGCGGGACGTTGCGGTGGTACGCCCACACGCACGCGCACCGACGCGCCAGCAGCCCCGCGACAAGCCCTTTGCCCAGTACCCCTGTGCCGACCACCAGCACGGTCTTACCCGCAAGCGCACCCGCCTCGTCGAGGTAGCGCAGCGCCACGTCCTCAATCTCCACCGCGTCCAGCAGCGGCTCCACCGCTTGGCGGATGTCCTTTGAGACGCGCAGCACCGAGTCGCACATCCCGCGCAGGATCGAGCCAGCCCAGCCGCAGGTGATCGCCTCCTCCACCGCGTCCTTGAGTTGCGCGACGATATGCACCTCCCCCGGCGTCTGCGAGCCCATGCCCGCCGCGACGTGACACAGGTGCGCGAACGCGTCGAACCCCTGCTTCATGTAATACAGGTCCGGGCGCAGGCGGTCGAACCGCAACAGCCGCCGCAGGATGCCCGACGTGCTTGCCTCCCGCGACACCGCCGCGACGATCTCGATGCGGTTGCAGGTGTTCAGGATGAAAAACTCATGCACCCCCCAAATCTGGCGGATCATCTCCCCCAGCGCCTCGCGCTCACGCGACAGCAGGTGATACGGCGCGCGCTCCTCCGCGCTCAAAAACTCATGGCTCGTGCCAAGCACCAGCAGATCCGAACTCTCGATGGAATCCAGATGCTTGCGGAGGTTGTCCTTGATGAGCCGCGACTGGAGGCACGACTTCCCGCTCGTCGAGACCGCGATCAGCACCTCCCCCGCACGGATAATGGCGGGCGTCACGAAATCCCCATCCGGCCAGTTCCCGTCCGCGCAGCAGCACAGCACCCGCGCCGACTGGGCGGCCTCGCGCACGCGGCGGTTCACGTGCTTGTCATCCGTGCACGCGAACACCATCGCCGCGCCCTCCACGTCCGCTGCCTCGAACGCCCGCGCGATATGCGCGACGCGCCCCTCGGCCGCGAGCGCGGTCAGTTCCGCCACGCAATCCGGACAGACCAGCACCACGTCCGCGCCCGCGTCCAGCAGCAACTCCACCTTCCGCTGCCCCACGCGCCCGCCCCCGACGACAAGCACCCTGCGCCCCTCAATCATCGCATTGACGGGAAACGTTTTCCTCACTGGCCGGTTCTCTCTCATCACTTAAAACTAACCTTGTGATGCACTATTCACAACGAATGTGCGATCCCGCAAAAGATACATGAATGCCCGCATTGCGTCAGATACGCATGGGCGGATTTCGGGAAGTTTTCATCGAGGAAAAAGTTCATGACAGGCAACAGTCATAAGGCGTTTCCTCGAATGCCGCGAGTTTCCCGGCAAACGCCAAAGCGGCATAAACATCATCCGCCTGAAGAACGGGATAGTCGCTCACAATGTCGGCAACGGTATCGCCGCCCGCCATCGCATTGATGATGTGCGAGACAGGAATGCGGGTCCCCTTGATGACAGGGTTCCCATGGCACACGGCCGGCTTGATTTCAATATGATCCTGTATGAGATGCATGGCTTCAACACTCCTGTTCACGTTCTTTTCGCTTCTGTTTCTTGATTCTATCAACTTTAACTGTGCTCATCACAACACCTCGTTTTCCGAAAAAGAAAAGAATACCACAATCCGCAGGCCGGAGGCAAGTTATCCGTAAGCCTTGCATCAATGCATCTCCACGCGCACCTCGCCGATCCCGCCGCGCAGGTAGTTGAAGCGCACGTCGGGGTGGTCGGCGAGGAGCGACATCGGCACGCTGCTGTCCGCGATGCGCTTGGAAATCATCAGCGCGCTCAGGCGGATGCCGAAGGGGTTGTCGTGATGCCCCGGGTGCCAGATGGAGACGGTCCGCGTCTTCCACGTCTCGGCGGGGCCCACCGTCGCGGCGCGCGTCGGCACCAAGGCGACGTTCCCGCCGCCGGACGTGCGCGCGTTCTGCGTGATGGTCACGGGGTGCAGGTCCACGACACGCGCCGCCAGTTTGCGGTACTCTTCCGGCGGCGGCGGCGCGTCTTGATACGCGCCCTCGCGCTTCAGTGGGTCGTTGAACGCCCAGTGCTTGATCTCGCCCTGCCCGCCCTGCATCAGGAGGCACGGCACGTCATCGAACGTCTTCGAGAACGCCGCCAGGTCGCCGACGGGGAAATGGAGGTTCGCCTCGGGCATGCGCAGTTCCGGGCGGATGCGGTCGAAGCACATCTCCTTGTCGCACCTCGCGAACGAGAGCGGGTGCGCGGGCGGCACCGGCTCGCCGTTCTCCACCCACTCATCCATGCCCCAGAAATGCGCGTCCTTCAGGTTGAGGTTCAGTTCGTTCACGATGTGCGCCACCAGCGGGAGCTGCTCCGTCGGGCCGATGGGGCCGCAGATCCCGGCGGGGTTGTCCGGCGTCGCGCGAAGCCACGCCGTGACGTACTCCATCGCCTCCGCCGCGTAGAACGCCTCTGCGGTGTCATAGATGGTGACCTTGAAGCCGGGGCGCGAAAGCTGCCCCAAGTCCTTCGCGGTCAACCGCGCCGCATCGTTCAGGATATCCGAATCCAACGTGGTGTAATCCCACCACGTCGGCGCCAACTTGCTGATTACCCGTGCCATATAGCTCCTTGTTCAGTTTCTAGTTGCTAGTTTCTAGTTTCTAGTTTTTAGTTTACAGTTTTTAGTTTCTAGTTGACAGCGGTGAGATGCCAGCCCTAAAAACTAGAAACTAGCAACTAGAAACTAATCCCGTCAACTCCCTGCATCGGCGATGAACGGTTTAAGCGCCTCCTGGAGCGGCGCGAAACCCTCCGCGCAATAACCCATGTGGTTGTGCCGCCGCCAGCCCTCCGCGTACTCGAAAGGCCCCCACCGCCGCGCCACCTCGCGCGCGCACCCAACCATCGTCTCCACATACGAGTCCATGCCCTGCGTCGCGTCCAGCCAATCCTTCTGGCTCGCGTGGCACGCCAGCATCGCGCGGCGCGTGTCCATCACCGACGCCACATCCACCACGAACTCCGGCGCCACGGGCGTCCGCTGCATATCCATCAGCGTGTGCGGCAGGCAGTGATAAACCGCGACGGGCTTGTTGGTCGGCGGGCGCGGCGGATCCGTGACATAGAAGCCGAGGCACCTGTTGAACGCCGCCGAACTCGCCAGCCGCGACGCATACTCATGATCCTCCATGTAATCATAGCGCGACAGCGTCAGCACGATGTCCGGCTGGATCTCGCGCACCCGCGCGCTCACCGCCGCCAGCAGCCCCGGCGTGTACAGCACCCCGAGGTCATCCGCGACCGGGTGATGGTACGTCGCGCCGGCGAGCCGCGCCGCGGCCTGCGCCTCCCCCGTGCGGATACGCGCCGCCTCCTCCTTGGGGTGAACCGCCGAGCCGTAACACCCGTTGGCGATGTTCATGTAATGGGTGTCCGCGCCCGCCTGCTTGAGCAGGAGGAGCGTCCCCGACATCAGGAACTCAATGTCATCCGGGTGCGCCCCGACGGCGAAAACTGTCAAACGGTCTGTCATAATAAAACGCGTGTTAGGTGCCCTGCCATGGCGCGGGCAAGAAATGACCTCACATGAAAACACCCAGAATCTCGGCGCAAACCTCCGCCGTATATTCCTCGCCCGTGCCCCACGCCTTGGCGAGGATGGCCGCATGACGCGCAATCTCGGGAATCTGCCCCGGCGTGACGCCGCACTCGCCGAGCGTGACGGGGTTGCCGATTTTCTTGAGCCACGCGCGGAAACGCGCGATGCCCTCCGCCGCGGCCGCGGCATCGTCGTCGATGCGCACATCCATCATGCGCCGCGCGAACGCCGCGATGCGGTCCGTGCGGCGGCGGCTCTCCCAGACCATCCACGCGGGCCCGACGACCGCCAGGCCCGCGCCGTGCGCGACGTCGAACAGCCCGCTCAGCGGGTGCTCCAGCGTGTGCGCGGCCGTGACCCACGCGCCCACGCCCGACGAACCCAGGAAGTTCCAGGCCAGCGTCGCCGCCCACATCATCGCGCCGCGCGCCTCCACGTCGCCCGGGTCGGCGAGGATACGCTCCGTCGCCGCCATGATGGCGCGGACAACGCCCTCCGCATAACCGTCCTGCACGGGGAAGAAGCCCGGCGCGCGCGTGAGGTAACTCTCGATGGTGTGCGAGATCGCGTCCGATGCCGAATACGCCACATAGTCCGGCGGCACCGAGCGCGTCACCTCGGGGTCGAGGATGGAGAAGCGCGGGTGCAGGGTCGGATTGATCACCGCGCGCTTCTCGCGCGTCTCGTCGTGCGTCACGACCGTGCCGCCGTTCATCTCCGAGCCCGTCGCCGGGAGCGTCAGCACCACCGCGACCGGCAAGGCGGCCTGCGGCGCGGCCGCGCCCATGTAAAAGTCCCACACGTCGCACGCGGCCGGCACGCCCATCGCGATCGCCTTGGACGCGTCAATCACGCTGCCGCCGCCGACCGCCAAGATGCCGTCAACCTTCGCCTCACGCGCCAGCGCGATACCGCCCTGAACCTGCGAGAGCAGCGGGTTCGCGGACACCCCCGGCCACTCCGTCCACGCCACGCCCGCGGCCTTGAGCGACGCGGTGACCGCGTCATACACGCCGTTGCGCTTGATGCTCGACTTGCCATAGACCAGCAGGACGTTCCTCATGCCCGCCGCCGCGACCTCCGCGCCGACCGTACCGGCCGTGCCGCTCCCGAAACAGATTTTCGTCGGATTGCAATATGTGAATGGTCTCATCTCGTTTCTCCTTTTTACTTCGGCAACAATGCTCCGCGCCTTCCTCCCGAATGCCCCATACCAGCCCATGATACGGCGTAATTCCATTCATTTTATCCTAATCTGCGGGCAGGGTCAAGCAAGAGAACGGGGCCAGTAATTTCCAAGGGGAGTCGTCATGCGAAATCTCCGCGCCGTTGCGCCTCTGCGCGAGATTATTCGCCCGTAAAAAAAGACAGGCATTCCTGCCTGTCTTCGGTCAACCGCGCTAACCGTTAATCACTCGCCACTGACCACGAACCACTACTCCAGCACCTTGATTTTGATGTTCCTAAACCACACCTGATCGTTGTGATCCTGCAAGAGGATATGGCCGGTCTTGGTCTCGCCCCAGTTGGCGGTGCCCTTGAACTTGCTCTTCAGCACGGCGGCGCGGAACGCCTCTGAGCCGCGCTCGAACTCCAGCACTTTCTCGCCGTTCAGCCAATGCTCGACCTTGGGGCCCTTGCTCACGATCATCGCCGTGTTCCACTCGCCGAGCGGCTTCATCAGCTCCTCGCCCTTGGGCGCGCAGATCACGTCGTAGAACGATGCGTTCCAGCGCGTCCCGGGCAGGCCGAGTTTCGCGTCGGGATGCTGGGGGTCCAGCACCTGATACTCCAGCGACGTGCCGCCGTTGATGTCGGGGTCGATGAAATATTTGATGCCGCTGTTCGCCGCCTTCGTGACCTTGTAATCGACCTTCAGGATGAAGTCGGTGAATTTCTCCACGGTGATGATGTCGCCCCCGCCGCCCTTGGGGATGACCGACAGCTCCCCGTCTTGGATCAGCCACCCCTTCTCCGGGAACGCCGTATTGTTCTTCCGCGCCGTGCGCCAGCCCGCCGTCGTCGCGCCGTCCCAGAGCAGCCTCCAGCCCTCCGCCTTCTCCTTGTCCGTGAGCGTGTTCTCCGCGCCGAACGCGCACGCCGCCGCCATCATCACGCTTGCCGCCATCATCATCCGTTTCATCCGTCATCCTCCGTTTGTTTGGTGTCCTGCACCAATTAAAATTACGATAATACCAGCCCGCCCCGCGAAAGTCGAGATGTATCTGCAAAAAGTGAAAATGGGCTGGCAACGCGGCCGCGCTTGTGCTATTCTAAATGGGAAAAAGGAGAGCGTGTGCATGACAAGCCGTGTGATTGCCATTGATGGCCCGTCGGGGGCGGGGAAGTCGTCTGTCTCGAAGCGCGTGGGCGCGGAGCTGGGGTTCCTGCACGTGGACTCGGGCGCGCTGTACCGCATCATGACGTGGCAGTGCCTCGCCCACGACATCGACACCGCCGACCCCGAGGCCGTCGCCGCGTTCGCGGGGCAGGTCGCCGTGGACTGCGAGCCGCGTGGCGGCGCGGTCGCCTATTTCGTGAACGGCCAGGAGCCGGGCAACGCCATCCGCACCCCCGAGATCAACCGCCACGCCAGCCCCGTCGCGACCGTCAAGGCCGTGCGCGACCGCGTGACCGCATGGCTGCGCGACATGACGCGCTTCGGCAACCTCATCGTCGAGGGGCGTGACATCACCACCGCCGTGTTCCCCGAGTCCCCCGCGCGGTTCTACCTCGTGGCCAGCGCGGAGGCGCGCGCGGAACGTCGCCGCCTGGAGGAGATCGAGAAGGGCATCGCCGACCAGTCCGCCGAGGAGGTCAAGCGTTCCCTGCTCGCCCGCGACGCCATCGACTCCACCCGCAAACACGCCCCCCTCCGCAAGGCCGACGGCGCGCTCGAAATCGACAGCACCCGCATGACCCTCGATGAGGTCGTCGAAGCCGTCCTCGCCGCGCTGCCCCAAGACTGGAAAGAGGTTTTGCAATGACATTGATTTTCTTTTTGACAGGATTTACAGGATTGCTCTTTTTGACAGGATTAACAGGATTTGACAGATTAACAGGACAGGGGAGAGATGCTTTCAAAAGAAAACTTGTTAATCTGTTTAATCTTGTTAATCCTGTCAGAAAGAAAACTTGTTAATCTGTTTAATCTTGTTAATCCTGTCTAAAAACAATCCTGTCAATCTGTCAAATCCTGTTAATCCTGTCAAAAAAAACAATCCTGTCAATCCTGTCAAAAAATGAATCCTCCCTTCACTCCCCTCACTCCTGTCACCCCCATCATCATCACCGGCATCGGCGCGATCACCCCCTACGGCGCGGGGGTTGAGACCCTGTGGCAAGCCCTGCTCAGCGGCCAGTCCGCCATCTCGGACATGGATCTCTTCGACCTCGGCGGCATCGCCTGCACACGCGCGGGCGTCATCCGCGACTGCCCCCCGCCGCCCGGCTTCGAACACGCCCCCCGCGCCACGCGCTTCGCCGCCGCCGCTTGCCGCGAAGCCCTTGACGGCACCACCGCCGACACCCACCGCGACACCGCGCTCATCACCGCCTCCAACTTCGGCGACATGGACGCGGGCGAAAACGCGCTCACGCCCCCCGGCTTCTCGCCCGCCGACGCGCACCACTGCGCCCAAGCCACCACCGCCGACGCGCTCGCCGAAGCCTTCGGACTCGGCGGCCCGCGCCTCCCGCTCTCGCTCTCCTGCTCCTCCGGCGCATCCGCCATCGCGACCGCCGCGAACCTCATCACCAACGGCCACGCCCGCCGCGTGCTGGTCGTCGGCTACGACGCGCTCTCGCGCTACGCATGGAGCGGCCTCTGCTCGCTCCGCACCATGACCAAGGACGAGGTGCGCCCCTTCGACCTCAACCGCAGCGGCACCATCTTCTCCGAAGGCGCCGCCGCACTCCTCATCGAACGCGCCGACCTCGGCGCAGCCCCCCTCGCGCACCTGCGCGGATGGGCCACGGGCAACAACGGCTTCCACATGACCGCCCCCGCGCCACGCGGCGCAGGTTCCGCCCTTGTCATGCGCGAGGCCCTCCGACGCGCCGCACTCCCCCCCGCCGCCGTCGGCCACATCAACGCCCACGGAACCGCCACCAAGCCCAACGACGCCACCGAGACGCAGGCCATCCACGACGTGTTCGGCGGCCGCGCCGCGAGCATCCCCGTCACCTCCGTCAAGGGCCTGCTCGGACACCTGCTCGGCGCGGCGGGCGCGGCCGAGGCCGTCGTCTCCGTCCTCACCCTCCGCCACGGCATCATCCCCCCCACGGGCAACCTCCGCGAGCAAGACCCCGAGATCGCCCTCGACATCGTGACCGCCCCCCGCGCCCTCCCCCTCGACTGCGTCCTCTCCAATTCCGCCGGATTCGGCGGCTGCAACGCCGCCATCGTCCTCACCCATGAATCTGCGGCTCGCGAGGACGCTCGCCCTCCATCCAGCACGATGGGGATGCCGTACGCTACCCAGCCCATCCAGTCCCAGCACTGCCCTATCCAGTCCCAGCCTGGCCGTTTACGGCCAGTGATGAGCGGCCACTCACGGCCGCTCATCACCGCCCTCGGCGCCATCTGCGCCCTCGGCGCGGACGCGGAGGAGATCGCGCTCGCCCTCGCCGAAGGCGAGCCGCCCCCCGGCTTCGAGACCCCCGACGCCGACCTCGCCGACTGCGGCGTCACGCCCAAGCCTTTCCTCGACCGCGCCAGCCACCTTTTCCTCGCGGCGTGCGGCATGGCGTTCCGGCAGGCCGGACTCACCGCCGCGCAACTGGGCGAGATGGGCGCGGGGATATTCTCCGGCACCGCATGGGGATGCCTCGGCACTGCCGAACTCTTCTTCGCCGACTACATCCAGAAAGGCCCGCGCCTCGTCAAGCCCATGCTCTTCCCCCACACCTACACCAACACGCCCGTCAGCCTCGCCGCGATGGAATGGTCATTGACAGGCCCGCACGAGAACTTCGTCTCCGGCGCGACCGCATCCGGCGCGGCCCTCGTCGAAGCCTTCGGGCTTCTGTGCGACGGCACCGCCAACGCCATCGCCGTCGGCGGCGTGGACGCGCTCTCCGCCACGCGCCTCCGCGCCTGCGCCACCCAGCCCCAAGGCGAGGCCGCCGCGACCCTCCTGCTCGAGACCCCCGAATCCGCCGCGAGCCGAGGCGCGCGCCCCATCGGCCGCATCCTCGGCGCAGCACTCGCGCCCGACGCAGAGACCGCCACGCAAGCCGCCCTCGCGCAAGCGGGACTCACCGCCGACGCAGTGGACACCCCCCCCTACCCCGCCACCCTCTGCGGCGACGTGCAAGGCGCGACCACCCTCCTGCACACCTGCCTCGCACTCCTCGCCGGCCACACGCGCCCCTGCCTCATCCTCACCTCCGCCGCTAACACGCACGTCGCGATCATCGTTGCGCACGGCGCGTAATCAGAAACGGAAACGTATGGCCGGATTCATGCCAGAACCGGCTTCTGCGCGGGGGCGGTTGCAGCAACTTCGCGTTCTACAACCGCTCGGGACACCGCTACGCCCGCGCCTCCGGCGATATGGCGCACGACTGCGGGTTCCGCGTGTGCACCCTGCTTGTTCCCGTCCAGCCGACTCGCCAACATGCGCCAACCCCCGATCTTCCGTCTCCTCAGGCATCCTCTCGATTGCGAGCCGAATCGACCTGTAGATACGGCGACCTCTACGGCACCCCGTGGGATGCATCGGGACATTATAGTCATTTAAACGTTGTCACCTATATGGCGTGCGGCGGGGTTCACGTGGATGCTGAATGTTCCTTGTTGGCTATGGGATGTTCCCGAGGGCTTTCGGCCTTCGCAGATCGGCAGGACGATCTTCGCCCTACCTCGTAACGCATTTTCATGTGGACGTTGATTTTTCTCATGCCCCATTGGCCGCGGTCGCGCCAAAGGGAGTCCCCCAACGAGGGGGAGGAATTGAGAGGGCGGTCACCGGGCGTCATGGCTTGGGCTTCACGGGGGGCTGGGTGAAGTCGCGGGACATGAGCTCGGTGAGGTTGGTGCTGACGTTGGTCTTGAAGAAGCGGAAGCGGAAGGATTTCAATGCAGGGTCTAGAGCCTTTTCACTGTCTCCATACCAGTTGGTCGGCGGGAGTTTGCTCATCCGCTGAACCATGGCGAGACGCTGGTGGGAGGTCGCATATTCCTTGTTCCGCTCAGCCAGATTCTTATCCATCATGGCAAAAAAACCTCTGTTCTCCTCCTGCGCCAGCGCGACAATCAGCGAGGCAATGATGACCTCGCGTTTCTGCGGGTCGTCCTCTGACTCGTCATACACCCGTATGGCGGCCAGAAAATGAACGTAAATTTCTGCCTCCCTTTTAATAAGGAAACGCGCCAGCGTGTCCCGTGTCTCTTGCGCGTCGGCATGGTACAGGTACGCTTTGACGGCATTCGAGCGATACCATTTCCGTTGCGTGCCGTCGGCGGCAATGCCCATCAGGAACTGCTTTGTCTCCGCGTCCGTGCAGGCGCCCAGCCATAGAATCGCGGCGCCCAGGACCGCCCTCGTCCACAACAATTCGCCTGTCTTTGGTGTCTCGTCATCTTGCCACCCGACTTTTGCGGAGCAGTCACGGATGAGGCTCATCAGCGCGGCCCGCATCACCTCGTCGCTCACGTTGAATTTCCGCTTGAACCGCGGGGGGACGTCCCCCATGAAATTATCCCTCCAGAGAAGCTCCTTAATGTATCTCTCCAGTTTCCCCGCGTCTTTGAACTCCTCCCGGAGCCGTTCAACCTCCTCCTCTGGGAATCTTTCAAAGCGCTCCCACACGCCCATCCCGCGCGTCGCGGAAGAGTCTGTCGCCATCAAGGCAAAGACCGCCATACCTGCAAATACTCTCTTCATGCCCTTTTCTCCTTTCGTGTTTCCCAGTTTAATGCAAGGGATTACGGTTCATACATTTCCCATTATTTGGGCGTGGTGAAGTCGCGGGACATGAGCTCGGTGAGGTTGGTGCTGACGTTGGTCTTGAAGAAACGGAAGCGGAAGGAGGCCAGCGCGGGGTCTAGGCTCTTGG
>WRJS01000134.1 GCA_009778475.1 Kiritimatiellota bacterium
CGCGGACGACGCGGGTGCCGGCGGTCGTCCATGCGGCGGGGGGGGCGCGGAGGTCGTCGGCGCGGACGACGCCGAAGAAGACGTCGCGGGCGGCGGGGTTGAGGGTGAAGGTGTAGGCGAAAACGTCGAGGCCGTCGGGCGCGCGGTAACGCTGGAGGGTGTAGAGGTCGGCGGGGGGCGCGGGCGAGCGGGGGTCGCGCCCGAGGGCGTACTCCATGAAATTTGGCGTGCCGTCGTTGTCGGGGTCGGCGTCGTCGGCTTCGAGGGCGGGGTCGCCGAGCCAGGGGAAGTGGTCGTCGCGCCAGAGGTTGACGGGGAGAGCGGGGGAGACGTCGGCGACGGCGTCCACCTCGGGGATGTCCCACGTGTTCTCGGAGGTGATGCGGACGTAGCGGATCCATTTCATGCCGTTGTCGGGGTCGGCGGGGAGGGGGAGGGCGCGGATGGAGAAGGCGGTACCTCCGGCGCTGCCCCGGTAGCGGCGGGCGATGTCGGCGGCGGTCATGCCCGTGAGGTCGGCGGGGAGGACGGCGGGGTCAACGGGGATGGTGGGGTCGGTGGCGCCGCCCCACCATTCGTTCTGGCCGTCGATGAGGGCGGTGGCGGGGCGGGAGGGGTCATAGACGCGGCCGAGGGTGGGGGCGAAGTCGTCGGCGTATCCGGCGCCCGCCACGCCGGAGACCTTGTGCCAAGGGCCGCCGGGGTTCTGGCTGACGTAAACCTCGCCGCCTTCGTCGTTGCATTCGCCGCCGACGCGGGCGAGGGCGGGGTCGCCGAAGTGCCAGTAGGAGTCCCGGTCGATGGGCTGGAAGGTGTTGCCGAAGACGATGAGGGCGGCGCCGTAGGGGTTGTCGGGGTTGTCGTAAACGCGGTGGTCGAAGCCGAGGATGATCTCGCCGCCGCTGAGGCCGAGGGAGACGATCTCGTGGGCGCGGAAGGCGGCGTAAACGGGGACGACGGGGACGGTGTAGGAGGTGGGGACGGTGGTGGTGTCGCCGGTGGTGTCCACGGTGGGGCGGCCGAGGGCGGTGAGGGGGTTGTTGAAGTAGGCGCCGCTGATCCAGTCGCGGGTGACGGTGCCGCCTTGGGTGTAGGAGACGACCTCGGTGGCGAAGGGGTAGTGGAGCGCGGCGGCGGGCGCGGCGGGGGGCGCGGGGATGGTGTCGGTGGTGAGGGTCCACGCGTCCCATGCGCCGTCGGCGAGGGGGCGGGCGGCGGGCGGCGCGGCGCAGGGGGTCATGCCGTCGCGGGCGAAGGCGGGCTGGGCGTCGCACGTCCAGTAGTTCCAGAGGCCGTTGCCGGGGTCGGCGTGGTCGAAGGTGTAGGCGGTCGCGCGGGCGAGGCCGGGGTGGTCGGCGGTCTCGGGGAGGATGTCGCCGGGGCGGGTGGGGCGGCCGTAGGTGATGCGGGCGGGGAGGCCGCCGTCGAGCGTGACGGAGAGGCCGGGGTCGGCGGCGGTGATGGCGTTGAGCATGTCGAGGCCCGTGGCGGGAGGGTCGAAGCGGAAGCCCCACGCGAGGGCGTGCGGGCGTGTGCCGTCGTGCCAGTCGATGACGAGGGCGGCGCGGCAAGAGCCGGTGCCTGTCCAGCGCTCGATGGCGTCGAGCGAGAAGGTGTCCGCGAACGCCACGGGTGCGGTGGCGAGAACGAAGAGCAAGAAGCGCAAAGATGTTTTCATGGGGGTGTCTCAAAAAATCTCGCGGCGGCGGTTTCTACCACCGCCGCGAGGGCGTGAAATGTGTTACCGCTCCACGCAGATCGGGTGAGAGCGCTTGACGGTGTATTTGACCCCGTTCAGGGTTAGCGGCTCGGTGACGAGGTAGTACCCTGCGCCGAAACTGCCGCCGCCCGGCAACTGCACCAGCACGCCTCGGTGCGTGGCGGAGGGGGCTTTGATCTTGCCCGTGAAGACGCCGGTCTTGGCGTTCGCGGAGAAGGTCGCGGCGGCGGTGTCGGGCTTGAGCGCGCCCTTGCCGTTGTCGATGAGCGTGGCGAGCCCCGTGCCGTCCGCCGAGAGGGCGGCGCCCGCATAGTGGCTGGCGAGCGTGGCGAGCGTGCTGTAGCGCGCGCCGCGGGCGGCGACCTCCATGGTGAAGCGGTCTTCGGTTGCGGGGACCTTGGCCGCGGGGGACTTGCCGGGATACGACCAGTCGCCAACGCCGCCGATCCTGCCGTCTGCGCCCGCCGCCAGCATGGCGGAGAAGAACCCTCTCGCGCCGTAGAGCGGGGCGAAGCAGGGCATCACGCCTGCGTCGCCGAGCGTGAGGAGCGTCGCGCTGCGGCTGACGGAGGTGCCGTCCGCGAGTTTCCCGGCGAGTTTGACCGCGCCCTTGTCGCTGACCGTCGCGGTGAGGTAGCCGTAGCCTGCGGGGATGTTCGCGGCGGTGCCGGTGCTGCCCGGCACGAGGGCGCCTTCGAGCGCGACGGTGTGGTAGCCGACGCTCGCGCCGAGCGCGTTCAGCGAGGCGTTGAACGCCGCGTAGTTCGGGTTGGCGAACTGGTTGCGCTGCGCCGTCATGGCGAGGCCGCCGCCAAGGGCGCCGGTCATCTGCCATGCGTTCCACGCGCTTGACACGTCGAGCGCCAGCGTGATCGCCTGCCCTGCCTTGGCCGCCGCCGCGACGGTGAAGATGTCGCCGTCACGCGCTGTCCATGACGGCGCGGAGAAGGAAAGCGTCCCGTTGGCCGAGGCGACCTTCGCGCTGAACTTGCCCGTCGCGGAGACGGTCGCGGTGAAGGTGCCGATGACGGCCGCGCTGCCGTCCGCGATGACGCCGTTGAACGTGCCTTGCGCGTTCAGGGGCAGCGCCTCGATGGCGATGGGGATGATCGCGCTCACGGCGTTCTTGCTGTCGGCAACGCTGACGGCGGTGATGACGGGGGCATACACGCCCACCTTCGTCGGCACGCCGGAGATGACGCCCGTGGTCGCGTCAATCTTCAGCCCCGGCGGCAGTTTGGACGCGCTGAACCTCGCGGGCTTCAGGCTGTCGCGGACCTCGGCCTGCATCACGAACGGCACGCCGACGACGTGGTTCTCGGGGAGCGCGGCGGAGAGTGTGGGGCGGAACGTCACGGCGAGCGTCTCGTTGCCCGTCACGTTCGCGAAGGTGTACGACGCGACCGCGCCCACGGACACGCCGTTGACCCGCACGTCCGCGACCGCGCCCTCGAACGTGAAGGTCACGCTCTCGCCCTCCGCAACGCCTTGGCGGCGCGACGGCGAGACGCTGCCGTCCGCGCCGCAGTCCACCTCGACGATATGCACGGGCGGCCCGAACGCCACGAGGTCGCCCGCCCAGTTGACGAAATAGAGGTTGCCGTTGGCGAGCGCGGCGTTGCCGCCCGTCATGGGGAGCGTGGCCAGCAGGGTGCCGTCCGCCGCGTCGAACATCGCGTACTCCTCGACATCCCAGAACGCGGCCAGCCCGCTGCTCGGGCAATAGACGGCACTGGTGCCGCCGCCGATGTCCTGCGCGTAGGCGAGGGAGACGCTGTAACTCCCGAAAGGCCCCTCGTACATCTCCCCGAACTGCCATTCCACGTCCCCCGTCGCGGGGTTGTAGGCGAACACGTAAGGCCCGTCGTCCCACTCCGCGCCGCAACCGTAAACCCAGCCGTCCGCGCCGATGGTCGGCGTGTAGTTCCCCGACGGAAGCGACCTGTCCGCGGCCTGCGCGACGGTCGCGCCCGTCGTCGCGTCGCACACCAGCAGGCAGGAGTAGGACGACCCTCCCGTGTCCCCTGCCGCCACGACCCAGCCGCGCGCCGCGTCGAACGCGACGCCGCCGTAGCACGGCCTGTCGAGACTCCCCGCGCTGAACCACACGTTCGTGCCGCCCACCGCGTCAATCGCCGCGATGCCGCCGCGCCCGCTCGCCCAGCCGCCGTCCGCCGCGCCGACCGTCGTGTAGAGCAGCCCCGCCGCCGCGTTGTAGGCGACGTTCCCCTGCCCCTGCCCGCCCATGTCCAGCGACCACGCCAGCGTCCCGTCCGCGACGCGGACCGCGTGCAGGCGCGTCCGGAGCGGCGACCCTGCGCCCCACGTGTGCAGGAAGCACAGCCCGATGCCCTCCGCGACCGTCACCGCCGCGTTCACCACCTCGCGCTCCAAATCATGCTCCCAGACGACCGCGCCGTCCTCCGCGTCCAAGCAATAGAGCGCCGTGCCGCTCCCGACATAGACCCTGCCGTTGCTCGCCGAGGGCGACGCGTTCGAATCGTTCGCGTTGCCATACGCGACCGGCGTCCGCCAGAGACATTCGCCCGACGACTCGTCGAACGCCGACACCGCCCCGCCGTTGCCGTAGCAGAACACCCTGCCGTCCATCACCACCGGCCCCGTCGCGGACGGCGCGAAGCCCCAGAGGTCATTGTAGCCCTCGACCGTCGCCGCGAACCTCGGTGCGCCATAGACCCGCAGGTCCGGCCCCCTCGCCGCGCGCCCCGTGTTACCGTCCGTCCCGTGGAACTGTTCCCAGCCCCCCGCCGCCTGTAGCCCCGTGGCCGCGAACGCCATGGCCGCGACCGTCAGCATCTTCTTCATCCCATCCTCCTTGGCCCCCGGAAAGCGGAAGGCCTTCACTTATCCTCTAGAGGAAGTGAAGGCCCCGGAGATGGGGAACGACCCTTCCTCTCTTTACGCGAGAGAGGCAGACACCCTTCCGGGCGTCTCGGCAAGTGATGGCTCGTCTTCTGGCTTCCGGCTTGACCTTTTCCCAGCCTTCCCCCTGCGGGTGGCGGATTGGAAATTGTATCCGGTTACAGCGGCGCGACCGCGTCCGACTCTCACGGACTTCCGTTCGCCCTCACTTGGTCAGCCCCGCCGTACCCACGGCAAGGCTACCTATCTGAAACGCATCCACGATAGCAAACGCCCCCCGCCGCTGTCAAGCAGGCAAGGGAAGTTTTTTTCAGTACCCTGTTTGGAGGGCGAGACAGAGGTCCCCATTGGCGCGGCGTGCGACCAATGGGGCAGGAAACCGCAATGTGTCTAACGGCTCGCGAGGATGCTCGCCCTCCATGTGCCGGGAGCGCAGGGCTTCCGCCCTGCATCGCGTCTGACGGCTCGCGGGGACGCTCGCCCTCCATGTGCCGGGAGCGCAGGGCTTCCGCCCTGCATCGCGTCTGACGGCTTGCGGGGACGCTCGCCCTCCATCGTGAAATCTGTGTTTTACAGGACGCTAGGCCCCTTTCGTCCCCGCCTCGCGTAGGAATCGTCCGGTGTGCGATGCGGCGCAGGCGGCGATGGCCGCGGGGGCGCCGGTGGCGACGACCGTGCCGCCTTCGTCGCCGCCGCCGGGGCCGAGGTCGATGATGTGGTCGGCGCACTTGATGATGTCGAGGTTGTGCTCAATGACGACGACGGTGTTGCCGCTCGCGCGGAGGCGCAGGAGGAGCTCGAGCAGCTTGTGCACGTCCGCGAAGTGCAGGCCCGTGGTGGGCTCGTCGAGCAGGTAGAGGGTCTTGCCCGTGGCGCGCTTGGAGAGCTCGGCCGCGAGCTTGATGCGCTGGGCCTCGCCGCCCGAAAGCGTCGTGGAGGACTGCCCGAGGTGGATGTAGCCGAGGCCGACCTCGGAGAGGGTCTTGAGCTTGTTGGCGATGGCCGACACGGGCGCGAAGCATTCGAGCGCGTCATCGACGGTGAGGTTCAGGACATCGGAGATGCTCTTGTCGCCGTAGCGCACCTCGAGGGTCTCCTTGTTGTAGCGCAGGCCGCCGCACTGCTCGCAGGTCACATAGACATCGGGCAGGAAGTGCATCTCCAAGCAGCGCATGCCGTCGCCTTGGCAGACCTCGCAGCGGCCGCCCTTGACGTTGAAGCTGAAGCGCCCCGCGCCGTAGCCGCGCACCTTGGCCGTGGGCGTGGCGGCGAAGAGCTCGCGGATGGCGGTGAACGCGCCGGTGTAGGTGACGGGGTTGCTGCGCGGGGTGCGCCCGATGGGGCTCTGGTCGATCTCGATGACTTTGTCGAGGTGCTCAAGGCCGCTGATTTTCGTGAACGCGCCGGGCTTCTCCTTCGAGGCGTAGAAATGCTTGAAGAGCTGGCGCTTGAGGATGTCGCTCACGAGCGTGGACTTCCCGGACCCGGACACGCCCGTGACGCACACGAAGCACCCGAGCGGGATTTCCACGTCGATGTTTTTGAGGTTGTTCTCGGACGCGCCCGTGATTTTGATGCGGGCCTTTCCGGGCGCGACGCGCCGGACCGGCGGCTCGATGCGCTTGCGACCGGAGAGGTAGGCCGCGGTCTCGGAAGCCTTGCTCTTCAGCAGGCCCTTCACGTCGCCCTGATAGACGACCTCACCACCGTGCCGCCCCGCGCCGGGGCCGAGGTCCACGACATAGTCGGCCGTGCGTATCATGGCCTCGTCATGCTCGACGATGACGACGGTGTTGCCGCGCCGCTGCAGCTGGTGCAGCATGGCGATGAGGCGTTCGTTGTCGCGCGGGTGCAGGCCGATGGTCGGCTCGTCCATGACGTACAGCACGCCGACAAGCCCCGACCCTATCTGCGTGGCGAGGCGGATACGCTGCATCTCGCCGCCCGAGAGCGTCGCGCTCTCACGTGAGAGCGAGAGGTAGTCCAGCCCCACATCCGACAAAAATTTGAGGCGCTTGCGGATTTCCTTCAAGACCTCCGCGACCACGTTCTCATCCGCGGCCGGCAGCCTCATCCCCTCGAAGAACGCGACGCTCTGCCGCACGGTCATGTCCATGACCTTGACGATCGAAAGCCCTGCGACCGTGCACGCGCAGGACTCCGGGCGGAGGCGCGCACCGCGGCAGGCCGGGCAGACCTGACGGCTCATATAGGCGGCGAACTTCTCGCGCATCTCGTCGGACTCGGATTCCTCGTACCTGCGCTTCAGGTTCGCCAGCACGCCCTCGAACGGCTTGTCCACGTTCCGCCAGTCGAGCTTCAGCGGCCTGTCGCCGCTCCCGTGCAGGATCAACTCGCGGTGCTTGCCGGGCAGCTTCTCATACGGCGTGTCGAGGTTGACGCGGAACTGCTCCCCGATGGTCTGCAGCAGGTACTTGTGATAGACGATCATGTGATGCCCGATGCAGCGCCACGGGCGGATGGCCTCGCGCAACGGCTTGGCCTTGTCGGGGATGACCAGATCCTCGTCGAACACCCACTGCGCCCCCAGCCCCGCGCACACGGGGCACGCGCCGTACGGGCTGTTGAACGAGAACGCGCGCGGCTTCAGTTCCTCAAAGCTGACGGCGCAGTCCACGCACGCATTCTTCTCCGAGTAGAGCGTCTCGGAGGCCTTCCCGTCCGCGCCGATCCGCTGGACGCGCAGAACGCCCTCGCCCTGTTTGAGCGCGAGCTCCACCGAGTCCGTCAGGCGCGCGCGGATGCCGCCGCCGACCACGAGGCGGTCCACGACTACCTCGATCGTATGCGCCTTGTTCTTGTCCAGCGTCGGCGCATCTTCGGCCGCCACCATCGCGCCATCGACGCGCAAGCGCGTGAAGCCCTGCCGCTTGACCGCCTCAAAAACCTCCTCGTGCCGCCCCTTCTTGCCCCGCACCAGCGGCGCGAGCAAAACGATTTTCGTCCCCTGCGGCAACGCCATCAGCTGGTCCACGATCTGCTCCGCGCTCTGCCGCTGCACGCGCTTCCCGCACTGCGGGCAATGCGCCAGCCCCACGCTGCCGTAGAGCAAGCGCAGGTAATCGTGGATCTCCGTCACGGTCGCGACGATGGAGCGCGGGTTGCCGCCCGCCGTGCGCTGCTCGATGGCGATGGCTGGCGAGAGGCCTTCGATATGCTCCACCTCCGGCTTCTGCATCTGGCCGAGGAACTGCCGCGCATACGCCGAGAGGCTTTCGACGTACCGCCGTTGCCCCTCCGCGTAGAGTGTGTCGAACGCGAGCGACGACTTGCCCGAACCGCTCAGCCCCGTGACGACCGTCAGCGCGTCGCGCGGGATGCGGACGTTGATGTTCTTGAGGTTATGCTGGCGCGCGCCTGTGATGATGATGTCAGTCATTTAGGTGATAAGTGATAGGTAAGAGGTAAGAGGTAAAAGGTAAAAGGTGGAAAGTGGAAAACCTTCGGGAATATCCAATATCCAACACGGAATATCCAATGTCCAAGTTAAATGCGCTCTGGGATGTTCGTAAATTATGCATTGTGCATTGTGCATTTTGGAGGGCGAGCGTCCCCGCGAGCCGTAACCGCAAAGGCTGAAAACCCCGCGCATAACCGCGCAGAAAAAATGTGTGCGTTCTCCTGCCTTTCTCGTGGTAATTTCCATGCTTCCATATTAGCACCCACGCGCACACGGCACAAGGCAATTTTTTTTTGACCGCATTTGTATTGTCCTCTATAGTATGGACACGTTTGTTATAATTGAAAGACGGCTCGCGGGGACGCTCGCCCTCCAAAAAAAGGGAGGGTGCCAAAATATGCAAGATGGAGGGTGCCAAAATATGCAAGATGGAGGGCACAAAAATATGCAAGATGGAGGGCGAACGTCCTCGTGAGCCGTAAAATTCATGTCCATTCAATTTTGAGACGCTTAAACGGCGTCTAAAATCCCCAATCAAAAATTCCCTTTACTTTTTGCTTCATCTTGAAAACGGAATGGGCTACAATGATTCAAAATGCAGTCCGTATCAGCAGAGTGAATCTGCCGCGAGGAACGGGGCAGCTTTGCGGTCGCTGCACACAAGGGGAGAGAGATGAAACAGTTGGTTATCGGTCTTTTGGCGAGCATCGTCGCGGCGTCGTGCATGGCGGCGGAAACGTGGAAGCCGCGCTTCGCGCTCCAGTTGTACTCGTTCCGCGACCGCTCGTTCGTCGAGGCGGTGCAGACGGCGAAGAAGGTCGGGTTCGAGTACGTCGAGGCGTACCCGGGGCAGAGGCTGGGCGAGGGCTTCGAGGGCGGCATCGGCACGGGCATGAACGCGGAGACGCGTCAGAAAGTCAAGGACTTCCTGAAGGCGCAGGGGCTGAAGATGATCGTGTTCGGCGTGTGCGGCGCGGGCGACGAGAACGGCTGGAAGGACCTGTTCAGCTTCGCGAAGGACATGGGCATCGAGATTCTCCAGGTCGAGGTCGGCAAGGACGACAAGACCATGGACCTGCTCGACAAGCTCGCGGCCGAGTACGGCGTGAAGGTCGCCCTGCACAACCACGCGCAGAAGGAGGGCTTCCCGGAGGCGCAGCTGCAGCAGCTCGGGAACCGCAAGAACGTCGGCTCGGGCACGGACACCGGCCACTGGGTCACCGCCGGGCTCAACCCGCTGGAGGGCGTCAAGAAGCTGGAGGGGCGGTTCTTCACCCTGCACCTCGTGGACAAGGACAAGATGGGCGGCGGCAACCGCGACGTCCCCTACGGCAAGGGCGTGGGCGAGATCGCGAAGATACTGGACGAGCTGCGCCGGCAGAAGTTCAGCGGCCCGATCACCTGCGAGTATGAGCACCAGTCGGCGACGCTCGAGGACGAGGTCGCGGAGTGCGTGAAGTGGTACAACAACTACCTGAAGTAATCCCCGCCCCCGGGGTGGCCTCCTGCCGCCCCGGGGGCTGTCTCCTGAAAACAAAAATTTCACGGCAATAAATCGCGGCGCGGTGCGTTTCTTTGTATGAAACCTGTGATACCAGACGAGCAGATGACGGATGCGGAGTTGCTGTTTGCCTACTCGAAGGGCGATGTTGCCGCGATGGATTGTCTGGTCGGGCGTTACAGGCAGGCGTTCTTCTCGTGGTTCTTGGGGATGACGGGGAGCCGCGCCGATGCGGAGGATTTGTTCCAGGATCTCTGGGTGCGGGTCATCCGCAATGCGGACAGGTTTGAGAACGTCTCGTTCAGGGCGTGGATGTGGCAGATCGCGCGCAACCTGCTGATTGACTTCAGGCGGAAGAAGAAGCCGTCCGTCAGCCTGGACGCGGTCGAGGATGATGAGGACCAGCCGCTGCTGGAGCAGCTGGTCTCGCCGGACAGGAGCCCGGCGGAGGATTTGGAGCAGGCGGATCTTGCGCGGCTGGCCATGCGGGCCGTCGGGCAGCTGCCGGCAGTCCAGCGCGAGATTTTTTTGATGCGCGTGCAGGGCGACCTCTCGTTCAGCGAGATTGCGGAGACGCTGAAAATCCCGCTGAACACCGCCCTCGGGCGCATGCACGACGCGACGACGAAACTGCGATTGATAATGGCAAAGGAGATGAAGAAATGAGTGACAACCTGACAGACCTTAACGAGGCCGGCGTGCTTCGGGAGCTTGCGGCGTTTGCGCCGCAGGTCAGGGACGGGTTTGCACGAATCGGCGGACCCTCCGACAGCGTCTTGGACGCCATCCGTGCCGAGGCCGCCAAGGCCGCCGCCGAGCGGCGCCGGGCCTTGCGCCTCAACGTCGTTTTCCGCAGGCTGGCCGCGGCCGCCGTGTTCGCCCTGCTGCTGGGCGGATCCTTCCAGACCTACCAGCGCTACCACAGCAACAACGCCCGCGAGCAGACCCTCACGCTCCTGAGCATCAGCCTCGCGACGCAGGACGGCGCGTACTCCCTCTCCGACGACACCTCGGAGCTCGCCCACCTGCTGCTCACCATGCAGGGGCTGGACCAGGAATCGTTCTTCAGCGTCCCGGATGAGGAAGCTGGACTTCTCTGGCTGTAGCCCACAGGCGCTCGATGTTGTAATAGGCGCGCGCCTCGGGCGAGAACACGTGCGCGACCGCATGGATGTAATCCACCACGACCCACCCGCTGTCCGATGCCCCCGATGTGCGGTAACTCGCCACGTCAAGGCTCTTCATGTGCCGCTGCGTCTCGGAAACCAGCGCCTTCAGGTGCGGCGCGGACGTGCCCGTCGCCACCACATAAAAATCCGTCACCCCGGACACCTCGCCGACATCGAAAACCTTGATGTCGTCCGCCTGTTTCGCATCCAAGGCCTTTGCAATCTCCAGCGCAATCTGTTCAGAACTCATCGTCATGTCATATCCTGTTGGTTCAATCCCGCTCCTGCCCGTCAGAAGCGATAATCATAATGCCCGTTATTCCGCCGAATGACAAGCGATTTCTTCCGCTCGCAAGCGATTCGTTAAAAATGTGCGATCTGCAGGGATGTGGCTCCCCAGCCTTCCGTGAGCGCGAGGCTTCCGGAAGCGCGGCCCTTCCGGGAGCGCAGGGCTTCCGCCCTGCAATATTAACGATGCAAGGCGGAAGCCTTGCGCTCCCGGCATTGCAAGGCGGAGTCCCTTGCGCCCCCGCCATCATCGCCGCGCACGCGGCGAAAAAAAACGCCCCCCCCCCCCCCCCCCCTCCTCCCCCCCCCCCCTCCACATCCCCCTCTCCCCCCCTAACCAGCGTC
>WRJS01000135.1 GCA_009778475.1 Kiritimatiellota bacterium
CGCCAGCGCGGCGGTAGCGCAGGGCAGCGCCCACCGCAGGGCGGCGAGCGGGCGGCCCCGGCGGGGCGCCGCCCGCTCGGACAACGACACGGCCGCAAGCCCGCGCGCGCTCAGCGCGCGCACCGCCGCCGCGCGGTCCGCCGCCTCCACCGCGCCCCGAACGGCGCGGCCGCCGCCGTCGCGGCAGGTGTACTCGAAGGTCTTCATGGCTGCTCGCTGACGGTTGGCGCGGTGGCCGGGGGATGCCGGGGGTGGCTGCCGACGACTGCGGCCGACGGCTGTCGATTGCAGTCGATCGCGCTCGATTGCAAGCGACCGCACTCGATTGCATTCGATCGCAATCGGTCGCCTCCGGCTTTTGCCCAGTGCGGTGCCTCCCCCCTCCCCGCAAAAAAGCCCCGGGCTCGCGCCAGGGGCTCTTTTTTAGGCGGGGCGGCGGCATCCACGCCGACCGCCCGCTCACGCTACTTCCGGAACCTCCTCCGCAGCCCGACCGCCGCCAGCCCCAGCGCCAGCAACGCGGCAGACACCGGCTCGGGGATGAGCACCCAACCATCTAAATTTTGGTTGAAGAGCGTTGATGTAAACGTTGCTGCTGTCCCAGTACTCGGATCCGTTGTATAGCCAATTTTATCTTCGGCTAATCCTGATACCCAATAATACCAATCCCCTCCACCGACTTGGACAAAAGCAACAGCAATGTAATCCTGCGCGGTTGTCAAGATTCGCGTTGAGGTGGCGATATTGGGATCACCAGTCGATGCTGAAGCTCCACGGTTACCTGTCGAGTTCGCCCAATCAAGGAAAATACCACTTTCCCCGCCGCCAGACGTGTTTACGACGAATCCTTCCGTAGTAATCGTAGTCACCGCCGTAGTCACATCACCCGCCAGAATGAGTGCATAGTAAACAGGTGTAGTCTGATTACTCGAATCCCATGCAATACCATTAGGAAGCGTATTACAGGCGTTAATTGCAACATTCCAACTCAAATTTGCTGCGGAAGCCATTCCCGCCGCCAGAACCACGGCAAACGCCGTCATCATCACTTTTTTCATTTCCGTTTTCCTTTCCTTGTTCACAAAGGCGGCTTCCTGAACTATACAGACAGGTGACCGCCGAGAATAAATCCGATCACAGTTGTACTTTGTTTGCGATTTGTACCTGTGCGCCCGAGATGCCACCCGGCATCACAATCCAAAAACCATCGTTTACGGCAAATGTGTGATTAACCGCCTCAGCAGTGTTCTCGTCACCCCATCCATCAAGACCGCTAAAATCAATGTCCAACCATGCGGCACTCTCATATTTCGATCCATTCCACCATTGAATAGACGCACCGCCATCCGCAACAACATTGACGAGTTTAATGTCCGAAAGACCCAATAACGTCGGCAATGGGTTGATAACCATGCATTTTTTGTTGGCTTCTAAACCAAAGTTATACGATAGCGAATTAGAGAGCGTGACCTCGCCAGCCTGGGTAACTGTTGCACCCGAGACACCACCCGGCATCACAATCCAAAAACCTTCGCCTGCAGCAAACATGTGATTAACCGCCTCAGCAGTGTTCTCGTCGCCCCACCCATCAAGACCGCTAAAATCAATGTCCAACCATGCGGCACTCTCGTACTTCGACCCGTTCCACCACTGGATGGATGCGCCACCGTCCGCAATGACATTCTCAAGCTTAATAGAAGACAACTCAAGCCCCTCCTCGCCGACCTCGACGAACTGTGCGCCTGAGATGACCTTCTGGTTTGCCGTCAAAGGCTTGGTGGTGTAACCGACGACATTGCTGTCCACGGCGGCAGCCATGCCCGCGATCGCGCAGGCGGCGAATACTGTAACTAACTCCTTCATAATCATTTTCTCCTTCGTTAAAGGCCGAAGCCTAGTCCTAAGGGTCTTTTACACCCATTGATGTCCCGCACTATACCACACTCGGCAAAGCACGTCAACAACTTTTTTTGAAAAACTGATTTTTTTTTCGTGATGGCTCTTTCTGCCCTGAACACACCCATGTCCAACGGCGTAAGAGGCCATTTCGGGGAGTCTGGCTGCCCACGCTTGCGGTTGGACCGTAAAGCCGATCACCGCGCGCGCCCGGACTTCAAAACTCATTCGGATTTCGGAACGCTGGTATGCCGTGTGACCGCTCGGTTTTCACGAAACAACCTCCACGCGTCAGGGGCATCAACGCCGTCGCCTTGGAACGGCACCAAGATTTATAACGAAAGAACCAACAACTTGTCTTGGCCTCCGCGCCGCTGGCTGTACGCTGTAGCATCCTCTATCCTCTTGGCAGGATTTTCATGGGGCCGCCGCCGACATCGCTGTCGTGGTTAGCCCTATCCTGCCGACCCGATTCACTAATCAAAGAACCACTTTTCGTTCAACATGGAGAACACTGATTAACTCGAATCACTATCCTCCCTTTTGTAATCGTGAGAACACTTTATCATGCGGGCGGAAAGAATGCAAGAACTTTTTTCATTTTTTTTTATGGCCGCGTTGCGTCATCATCCGTGACACCGAATCGGTGACGTTTTTATTTGACGCAACACGAAAGTCGGCACCCTACCCCGTGATGTCCCCCACGCCGTTCAGCACGAGGTTCGGGCGGTAGGCGAACGTCGCAATGTCCGCCGGCGCGGTCACGCCGCTGAGGACGAGGACGGTGGCGATCTCGGACTCGATGCCGGCGACGATGTCGGTGTCCATGCGGTCGCCGATGATGGCGGTGTCCTCGCGGCGCATGTTGAGGCACTTCAGGGCATGGCGCATCATCAGCGGGTTGGGCTTGCCGACGTAGTAGGCCTTGCAGCCGGTCGCGAGCTCCACGGGCGCCATCAGCGCGCCCGTCGCGGGGATGATGCCGCCCTCGACGGGGCCGGTGACATCGGGGTTCGTGCCGATGAGCCGGGCGCCGTTGCGGACGTGGTGCACGGCGCGGATGATCTTGGTGTAGGTGTACTCCATGCTCTCGCCGATGACGACGTAATCGGGGTCGATGTCGTTCATCGTGAGGCCCGCGTCGTAGAGCGCGTTCACAAGCCCGGTCTGGCCGATCACATAGACCGAGCCGCCGGGGGTCTGCGATTTCAAGAACGCGGCCGTGGCCAGCGCGCTCGTGTAGAAATGCCCCGCGCCGACATCAAGGCCCATGCGCTTGAGCTTGCCGTGCAGCTCGCGCGGCGTGCGCTCGCTGCTGTTCGTCAGGAACAGGAAGGCCTTGCCCTCGCGCTGGAGCCACTCCACAAAGTCCACCACCCCCGGCAGCACCTGGTTGCCATGGTAAATCACGCCGTCCATGTCGCAGATGAACGCCTTCTTCTCGCGCAGGTCTTTCAAATCGATGTCCATGTCATAATCCCTCTTTAACACATATCACATTTTCTTTTTCACACAGGGCCACAGGGATGCGCAGCGTTTTTCGGAGGCATATAAAATCTCTGCGCCTTTGCGCGCCCCACTGTCCAGAAATCATTCATTCCAGTAACGCGCGGATGGTCTTGGCGATGTCGGTGTTGTCGATGCGCCCGCTGAAGCGGTGGGCGCCGGGACCGAACGCGTACACCGCGACGGGGTCGGCGGTGTGGCTCGTGGTCGTGTAGAGGATGGTCAGATCGCCCGTGGCGTAGGACATGTTCGCGCTCAGCCCGCCGGTCTCGTGGTCGGCGGTGACGATGACGAGCGTGTCGCCGCGCGCCCGCGCATACTCGACGGCGGTGCGCACCGCCCAGTCAACCTGCGTCGTGCCGAGGACGGTCGTGTTGGGGATATTGCCGTGGCCGCCGCCGTCCGTGATACTGCACTCGAGCATGATGAAGAAGCCCTTGGGGTTTTTCTCGAAGCGCCCGACCGCGGTCTCGAGCAGCTCGCTGAGGCACGTCTCCGTGGCGAGCGCCGTCTTGCCGTCCATGAACCCGAGGACGGGGCGGCCTGCGGGCGCGGCGCGGAAATCCGCGATGGTGGCGGCCTGCGCATAACCCTTCGCGGCCATCTCCGCGACCACATCGCGCGTGTCCGTGCGATCGCCCTTCTGGGCTTTGGGCAGGAAAATTTTCCGCCCCCCCGCATCCCCGATCAGCGCGTCGAAGCCGCACCCCGGCAGGAAATCCACGATCTCCTGGGAAGCCCCGCGCTTCTCGGAGTGCGCGTAGAACACCGCAGGCGTCGCGCCGTAAATCGCGTCGGAGGTGATGATGCCGACCGAGCGCCCCGCGCGTTTCGCCTCGGTGGCCACGGACTCGACGCGCTTCTTGTTCGGGAGCATCCCGACCATCCCGTTCTTCGTCTTGTGGCCGCACGCGAACGCCGTGCCGGAGGCCGCCGAGTCCGTCACGTCCGCGCCAAACGGGTAGGTGGTGCAGAGCCCCGCGAACGGCAGCTGCTGCATGATCAGCCGCCCCTCCGCGCGGTGCTGGTTCAGCGACGTGAGCTTGAGCGCGCCCTGCCCCATGCCGTCGCCGATGATGAGGATCACGTTGCGCGGCGCGGCGTCGTTCGTGACGCACGGCAGCGGCGCGGTCAGCGGCGGCGGCGGCGTGAACGTCTTCGTCACCTTGAACTCCGGCAGGAGCGGGCGCAGCGGCGTCTCGTCGCCGAGGCTCACGCCCACGACCATCCACGTCGCATCCTTCGACGCGAAGCGCACGCGCTTCACGGTGTTCGTCGCCAGCTCGAACTTCGACGCGAACAGCGACACCTGCGTGTTGCCGTTATAGGCCGTCCACGCCCGCGCCGCGTTCGGGTAACTTTTCGGCGCGTGCCAGTCCGCGACGTCCCGGCCGAAGCGCACGCGGAACTCCGTCGGCTTCGTCTTGGCGTCCGCGTACTCGACGGTGAGCAGCCCGGCCACCTCGTTGAGCGCGGGCGGGAACGCGGCCGCATGGAAGAGGTAGAGCCACTTGCCCGCAACGTCCTTCGGCACGTCCAGCGCCGCGGCCTTCGGCAGGTACGCGCGCGTCGGGCCGCCCAGGACGATGCACGACGCATCCTGCGAATCCGCAACGGTGAACGGGACGCCCCCGGCCATCAGTTCCCCCGGCGGCATCGCCCGCAGGTCATTCCCGCCCAGGTCGATCCAGCCGCCCTTCTGGTCATCGGCCGTCTCATCGGCAAACCCCGTGTTCGCGGCCGTACCCAGCGGCAACGGGCAAATGTTCCCCAGCAGCACCGCAGGGGCCAGCAGACAGAGTACGAGTAATTTTTTCATGCCGAAATCATACACTTTCTTTATTAGGGTTTCAATAGCGGAACAGAAAAAGCAACATTTTTACCTCCGTGGCGCGGGCATCCCTTCCCGTGATTTCTGCGGGCAGGAATGCCCGCGCCACCTTAGCATCCGGCGCGTTCCTGTCAACGGGCAAAAACGCCGCCGCGTCCTTGCACATGACATTCGCATGTCCGTGCGCCTGTTCCAGGCAGGGCACTAGTGTCCTGCAAAACACAGATTTCACGATGGAGGGCGAGCGTCCTCGCGAGCCGTCAGGCACATTGCGGCGGCTTCCTGCCCCATTGGCCGCACGCCGCGCCAATGGGGCCCCCTGTCTCGCCCTCCATTATCACGTCATCCTAACAGGGTAATCCTCTGTCCCGTCATCTGTATTTTACAGGACGTTAGACCACGTTGCCCATGAAATAGCTCTGGCTGGATGGCCCGGGGTCTTGCTTGCGGGTGTATTTGCCGCTGGGGGTGAGGTAGCCGGCTTTCTCGTGGTCGGCGAGCAGGATGGCGAGCATCTTGCTGATGCGCGCGCGGATTCTGCCGTCCTTCACGGGGGTCGCGATCTCGACGCGCTTGGCGGTGTTGCGGGTCATGAGGTCGGCGCTGGAGATGTAGATGTCGGGGTCGGCGGCGCCGAAGCTGTAGATGCGGCTGTGCTCGAGGAAGCGGCCGATGATGCTCTTGACGGTGATGTTCTCGGTCTTGCCCGGCACGCCGGGCAGCAGGCAGCAGATGCCCCTGACAATCAGCTGAACCTCCACCCCGGCGGCCGAGGCTTTGATGAACTCCTTGATGAAGTCCGCGTCGGTGAGGCTGTTCATCTTGCACACGATCTTGGCGGGCTGCCCGGCCTTGGCGAGGGCGGTCTGCTCTTTGATTTTCTGCAGCAGCCCCTTCTTCAGGGTCTGGGGCGCGACGAGGAGCGTGGAGCAGTTGAAGGTGACGTCGCCCATGGAGAGGTCGCGGAAGAAGTCCGCCGCGTCGGAGCCGATCTCGTGGTCTGCGGTGAGGATGTTCAGGTCGGTGTATTGCTTGGAGGTGGTCTCGCTGTAGTTGCCCGTGCCGAGGTGGGTGATGTAGGAGATGTTCTCGCCGTCTTTCAGGACGATGAGCGCGATCTTCGAATGCACCTTGTAGTTGCCGACGCCGTAAACGACGGTGCAGCCGGCCTCTTTCAGCACCTCGGCGAAGTGGAGGTTGTTCTCTTCGTCGAAGCGGGCGGCGAGCTCAATGATCGCGGTGACGTCCTTGCCGTTGCGGCTGGCGCGGCGCAGGGCTTCGACGATGCGGGATTGCTTGTCGAGGCGGTAGATGGTGATCTTGATGGCGGCGACGCGCTTGTCGGTGCTGGCTTGGTCGAGCAGGTCGAGGAAGGTGTCCATGCTGTCGAAGGGGTAGGACAGGAACAGGTCTTTGGCCAGCACGCTGTTGATGACGGAGTTGGGCTTGGGCAGGGGAATACTCCTGCCGCTGAACGGCGGGTATTTGAGCGCGGCGAGTTTTTCGCATGGCAAGTGTTTATCCAGCGCGAAGAGGAATTTGTAGTCGAAGAAGTAGTGCACGGTGAAGCACTGGTGATGGGCGAGGTTGAGGTGCTTGCAGAGGAAGTCGCGTATCGCCTTGCTGTCGCTGCTGAGCTCCAGCCGCACGGTCTGGAGTTTTTTGCGGGAGTCCACCTTGCCTTTGAGCAGCTTGGAGAAGTCATAGTCCGACTCGTAGTCCACGCTGTAGATCTCGGTGTCCACGTCGGCGTTGCGCGTGAGGCGGACGAGGGATTTGCCGACGACCTTGTAGTTGTCGAAAACGCTGTCCGCGAAGTGATACGTCAAATCCTCGATCGTCATGATCCGTGCGCCGCTGGCGGCTTGATCCACGACAATCCGCTCGTACTTGTCCGGCACGGGCAGGATGCCGAAGAAGTTTTTGCCCCCGCGGTTCAGGTGCAGGATGACGTACATCTTGAGGTTGTCGAGATGGATGAACGGGTGCTTGCTGTCCAAGATGATGGGGTTCAGCAGGGGCAGCATCGTCTTGTGGAAATACTTCTCGAACCGCTTGCCGACGGCTTTGCTGTCCAGCCGCGCGTTCTCGACATGGATGCCCTCCTTTCTGAGCTGGGACAGAATGCGCCGGGCGACTTTCGTCCTGAAAGCGTACAGGCTTTTGGTGTGCTTGTAGATGCCGCTCAACTGCTCGCTCGGGGTCAAGCCGGTCTTGTTCTCGCGGTTGCTCGGGTGCAGGGCGACGCCGTTGAGCAGGCTGCCCACGCGCACCATGAAGAACTCATCCAGATTGCTGGTGAAGATGGAGAGGAACTTGCACTTCTCCAGCAAGGGGTTGCCCTCGCAGACCGCCTCCTCCAGCACCCGCTCGTTGAACTTGAGCCACGAATACTCGCGGTTGATAAACGTCCTTCGGATGAAACTATTCACGCATTAACCTCACTCGCCAAATGAAACGCCAATGTCCTTCGCCGCGCGGATCAACTCGTGCCGGGGCGGCACGAACTTTGTTTTGCCCGCGATGTCGGCGAGGCTGTTGCACGTGATCCCCCCTCCCACCAGCGCGACCGTCACCCCGAAGCGCCCCTCCGCCGCGAGCCTCGCGGCATACGCGCCCATCTGCGTGCACAGCACACGGTCATACGGGACGGGGCCGCCCCCGCGCTGGATATGCCCCGGCACGACCACGCGCGTCTCGACGCCCAGCCGCTCCGCGATGGCCTTCGCGATCCTGTTCGACGCCGTCGTCTCGCCCTGCTCCGCGCGTTTCTGGAAACGCTCCTTCTTCGTCAGCGGCGCCTCCGACTCATCCATCGCGCCCTCCGCCACGGCGATGATGCAAAAGCCCTTCCGCTCCTCCGCCCGCTCCACCGCCTTGACCACCTTGTCGATGGAGTAGGGTATCTCGGGGATGAGGATGACATCCGCGCCGCTGGCGATGCCCGCGTACAGCGTGAGCCACCCCGCCTTGTTGCCCATGACCTCCACGATCATCACGCGCCCGTGGCTCTCCGCCGTGGTCTGCACCCTGTCGATGCACTCCGTCGCGACGCTCACCGCCGAATGAAAACCGAACGTGAAATCCGTCCCCCAGATGTCATTGTCGATGGTCTTGGGCAAGCCGATGACGTTCAGCCCCTCGCCCGACAGAAACGCCGCCGTCTTGTGCGTGCCCTGCCCGCCGAGGACGACCAGCACATCCAGCCCCATCTTGCGGTAATTCTCCTTCATCTGCTCGACCTTGTCGCGCTCGGTGAAAATAAGTTTTTTGTACGGCTGCCGCGACGTGCCGAGGATCGTGCCGCCGAGCTTCAGGATGTCGGCAAACTCCCCCGGCTCAATCACGCGGTACTCGCGGCTAATCAGCCCGCCGTAACCGTCCTTGATCCCATAGATCTCGACCTTCGGGTCCACCGCCGTGATTGCCTTCACAAACCCGCGCATCACCGCGTTCAGCCCCGCGCAATCACCGCCGCTCGTTAAAATCCCAATTCTCATAAAGTCACCTCCACTTTAAACCATGACTGTTTCGCTTTTGTTAGGCGCATGTTAATATTCTGTTAAAAATGAAAGATGCCAAGGTGGCGCATATAGCCCGCACCACCTTGTGTTTCACAACAAGTCTAATACTTTACCTCAGCAGGATTATCGTGCCGACGGAGCCGATGTTGACTTGGCCGGAGGCGACCCAGGGGGTGGTGGCGGCGCGGTAGATGCCAGCGGGGAGTTTCACGCCGTTGAGGGTCGCGCCGCCGATGATGCGTTTGGGGAGGGCGGTGACGGTTGCTCCGCCGGAGAGGTTGAGCAGTGTGCCGTTGCCCGTCGCGAGGCCGCTGATGTCGGTGTTGCCGCCGCAGAGGTTGAGGGTGGCGTCGCCGTTGGGGCCGCAGAGGGCGAGCGTCGCTCCGGGTTGGATGTCGAAGGTGGCGGGACCGCCGAACGTGGCGTTGGCGTAGCGGAGGGTGCCGCCTGTGGCGGATTCGAGGCGGAGGGTGGAGCCGTCGCCGAAGGTGCCTTCGTTGATGAGGAAGGCGGGGCTGGTGACGGTGGGGGCGTGGAGGGTGATGACTTGTGTCTCGCCCGCCGGGATTTCCGTGCCGCCGATGGCGAGGCGTTCGTCGGTGACGGTGACGGGGGCGGGGTAGTCGAGGATGAAGTTGCGGATGGACTGGCTGACGTTCTGCCCGCCTGTGGCGCCGATGATGGCGACGGTGGCGTAGTCGGATTCGGCGAGCGCGGGGAGGTCCACGTCGGGGAACACGTGCGTCTGGTTGGCCTCTGTGTTCGTGAGGGTGACGGTGAGGGTCTTGGCGGTGGCGTCGTAGGTCATTGCCATGTTGACGGTGGTGTTTTTCAGGTTGATGGTGTTTTCGAACCCACCGATCCATGCGCCGTTTTTGCCGATGCCGATCTGGCAGGGTGCGCCGGCGACGTTGTTGTCGTAGATGTTGAAGCGCACGGCGAAGGATTTCGTGATGGGGGTGGGGGCGCCGGAGGCGTCGGCGTAGCCGAGGGAACTGCCGGTGCCGCCCATGGCGGCGGGGCCGCGGGGGTCGTTGTGGAATACGACGCTGAAGCCGTCGGCTCCGGCGTTGGCGCTGGTGTAGGTGAAGTCGGCGGTGAAGTCGCGGGCGACGTTGATGCGGCGCAGGGAGGCGAAGCCAGCGGTGATGTAGTTCTGGTTGGGGGTGAGCACGGCGTCTCCGGCGGCGTTCCAGTAGGGCTGCCAGTTGAGGTTGGTGCAGACGGTGCCCCAGTCGCCGCGTGTGGCGGCGGTGCCGAGGGGTTCGTCGGTGGCGCGGCGTAGGGTGAGGCCGCCGCCGCTAAGGCGCAGGGTGGCGTCGGCGGGGGCGTGGTCGATGTCGCCGAGAAGGGCGAGGGGGGCGGTGCCGTGGTGGTTGATGAGGCCGGTGCCGTCGTAGCGGCGGAAGGCGAGGGCGGCGGCGGGGAGGATGTCGCGGGCGCCGTCGAAGGTGAAGCCGCTGATGAAGTTCTCGGCGTGCTGGCCGCCGCAGCGGGCGGTGAAGCCGATGTGGGCCCTGCCGTCGGGTGAGCCCATGATGGCGGCCATGTCCACGTTCGCGAAGGTGTTGGTGTGGGCGGCGCCGATGCTGGGTTGTTCGCAGATGACGGTGAGGGTCTGCGCGGGGGGATCGTAGGCGATGGCGATGTCGGTCAGTTCCCTGTTGACGAGGCGGACGGGGGTGATTTCGGCGGTGGCGACGAGAAGCCCGTTCGTGTAGAGGCGCAGTTGCGTGAACCCTTTGTTGCCGTCGCTGGCGGTGGTGTCGCGCTGGGTGTAGTATTCCCACATCAGGGTGAGGCCGTTGAGGATGACGCGGGGGTCTGCGCCGGGGATGTTTTCGGTCGGCGCGATGTTCTGGATGGTGAAGGTGACGAAGTCGGCGGGGGCGCCGCTGTTCTCGCCCAGCAGGTAGGTGAAGGCGGAGTCCCATGCGTTGGTGACGTTGAAGCGGTCGTTGGAGAAGAAGGTGCCGATGGAGTTGTTCTCGGCGCGGGTGAGGCGGAGGGTGTCGCCTTGCCATACCGAGTGGCCGTTGAGCGTCCAGAGGCCGTGGCTGGCGAAGTCGGGCGTGAGGGTCTTGACGGCCATCTCGGCGTTGAGGGTGGCGCCGTCGGCGAAGGTGAGGGTGTCGAAGGCGGAGACGCTCTGGAGGGGCGAGAGGTTGTTGATGGCGGCGTTGAGCGTGCCTCCGCCGAGGGCGATGTTGCCGCCGTATTGGCAGACCTCTTGGCGGGTCGCGGAGGGTGCGCCGGGGTCCCAGGTGATGTCGCCGAGGTAGCCCTGCTGGATGACGGAGCCGCCCGTGGCGCCCGTGAGGCCGATGTAGCCCATGTCCCCGCCGAGGAGGCCGGAGATGTCCACCCCGCCGATGTCGCAGCGGTCGATGATGCCGCCGTTGCGGCGCAGGACGCAGGAGATGACGCCGTTGCCGTCGTGGGAGATGGTGATGTGCGTCTTGACCATGCTGTCGCGGAGGATGG
>WRJS01000136.1 GCA_009778475.1 Kiritimatiellota bacterium
CCGTCTCCAACAGCGCGACGTTGTAGAGGCCGCGGAATTTATCGAGCCGCCCCTTCGCGCCCTCGTCCTTCTTGTCCGCGAACACCGCCCGTGCGCCGTCCACGGTGAACGTCCCGTTGACCTTGCCGCCCGAGACCGTACCATAGAAACGGTCGCCCTCCATCGTCACGTCCAGCGTCTCCGCGTTGTTCTTCGTGGAGGCCGTGAACCGCTCCAACGCACCCACGGGCTTGCCCGAGAAGCTCACCGTCGCGGCCTGCATCACGGCCTTTGCGGAGACCGTCCAGTTAGTCGTCGCGATACCCGTCTTCTTGTCCACCTTCGCCTTCATCGTCGCCTTCAACGTCACCGTCCCGCGCACAGTGTTATTGTTGTCGTAGAGGAAGCCGTCATAGGCGGTGGTGGTGAGGAGCGGCGCGGCATCTGCATCCGAGAGGTAGGGAGTATCGAACGGGGATTCATACGCGCCCATGTCCACTCGACCATGTTGGATGCGCGGGTTGCCGTCGAGGTCAACATCGCCGACGGCATAGTCATTACTCCCCTTGCCGATACAAGGCGACCCTTCCCGCAACCGGAAATCGCCGTTTGCCACATCCATAAAGAGCGGATCAGCGTCGATATTCCCGATGCCCTCCTCTGGCAACGGCGCCGTGCAGGAATAATTGAACGTGCTACCGTAGTAATTCATGGTCGTGCCTGTGCCGCTAAGGGAATTCCCCCAGACGATGCAGTTGTTCAGCGTGCCGTAAGACGACCCGCCTCCGTGGTTGTTCGCCGTGTTGCCCGTGAGCGTGCAGTTGTTCAGCGTGCCGCCAAACGACCCGCCGCCTTGGCTTGCCGAGTTGTCCGTCAGCGTGCAGTTGTTCAGCGTGCCGTAAAATGACCCGCCACCGTTGTTGTTTGCCATGTTGCCCATGAGCGCGCAGTTGTTCAGCGTGCCGCCAGATGACCCGCCGCCGGAGGTAGATGTGTATCCGTTCGTCAGTGTGAACCCCGTGAGGACGGTGTTGGTGTGGTTACTCTCCCCCGACCCCAACATCGCACAACGATTCGTACCGCCACCGTCGATGATGGTGACTTCTGCACCGTTGACGCTACGGATTGAAATGGCACCGTTCATGGTAACGGTGGGTGCATAGACCCCGTTCGTGACGACAATCTCGCAACCTACGGAGGCGCAAACAATCGCCGACTGGATGGTCTGTTTCGCCGTCGCCCAACTCCGCCCGTCGCCGCTGTCATCGGGACGCTCGGCATCTACATACAATACGGACGCAGGTGGCACGACTACGGTTTCCTGTTCATATTCATACGCTCCCATGTCCACCCGGAGGCCTTGGATGCGCGGGTTGCCGTCCATGTCCACGTCTCCGATCGCGCCGAGGTTGAGTCCCGCATCAATGCACAGCGAGCCAGATTGCAAGCGGAAATTGTTGGTTGCCGCGTTCACGAAAAGCGGGTCCGCGCCGATATTCCCGATGCCCTCCTCTGGCAACGGTGCCGTGCAGGAATAATTGAGCGTGCTGTCGTAATAATTCGTGGCCGTACCCGTGCCGCTAAGGAAATTCCCCCAGACGATACAGTTGTTCAGCGTGCCTCTATACGCCCCGCCGCCAGAGTCTGCCGTGTTGCCTGCCAGCGTACAGTTGTTCAGCGTGCCGCCATCCGCCCCGCCGCCGAAGCCCGTGAGCCACCATTCATCATCCCAACATCTTTCCGCAACGTTGCCCGTCAACGTGCAGTTGTTCAGCGTGCCCCAAGACGACCCGCCGCCTTGGCTTGCCGAGTTGCCCGTCAGCGTGCAGTTATTCAGCGTGCCGTAAGATGACCCGCCGCCGTAGGTTGCTGTGTTATTCGCAAACGTGCAGTTATTCAGCGTGCCGTAAGATGACCCGCCGCCGTGGGTTGCCGAGTTGCCCGTCAGAATACAGTTATTCAGCGTGCCGTAAGATGACCCGCCGCCGTGGGTTGCCAAGTTGCCCGTCAGAATACAGTTGTTCAGCGTGCCGTAAGATGACCCGCCGCCGTCTGCCGCCGTGTTATTCGCCAGCATGCAGTTATTCAGCGTGCCGCCAGACGACCCGCCGCCGGAGCCAAAGGACACTGCCCATTCATAATCCCAGTATCCTTCCGCATCCCAGTATCCTTCCGCAACGTTGCCCGTCAGCGTGCAGTTATTCAGCGTGCCGCCAGACGACCCGCCGCCAGAGCCCCCGAACCATACTTGCCATTTACCATTCCAGGATCCTTCCGCAACGTTGCCCGTCAGCGTGCAGTTGTTCAGCGTGCCATCATGCGACCCGCCGCCGCGGTTTGCCGTGTTGCCTGAGAGCGTGCAGTTGTTCAGCGTGCAGTAATGCGACCCGCCGCCGACGCCCCCGAACCATGATGCGTTCCGTTCATCATTCCAGTATCCTTCCGCAACGTTACCCGTCAGCGTGCAGTTGTTCAGCGTTCCGCTAGCCGCCCCGCCGCCTTGGTTTGCCGTGTTGCCTGAGAGCGTGCAGTCGTTCAGCGTGCCGAAACACGACCCGCCGCCGTACTCTGCCGAGTTACCCGCGAGCGTGCAGTCGTTCAGCGTGCCGAAACACGCCCCGCCGCCTTGGTTTGCCGTGTTGCCTGAGAGCGTGCAGTCGTTCAGCGTACCAAAACACGACCCGCCGCCCCATTCTGCCGAGTTGCCCGCGAGTGTGCAGTTGTTCAGCGTGCCGAAACACGCCCCGCCGCCGTACTCCGAAAAGTCAACACCATTATGCGACGCCACCCCATCTCGTAACGTGAAACCCGTGAGGACGGTGTTGGTTTCGCTCGTGTAATAATCCCAATCATAATCATAACATGCGGCCCCCAGCGTCGCGCAACGGCTCACACCGCCGCCGTCGATGATGGTCACTTCCGCGCCGCCCGTGCTTTCGATGGTGATGGCTTTGTTGTCGGAGGTGATGGGGGAGTAGGTGCCGGGCGCGACACGAAGAATATCGCCAGCGTTGGCGGCGTTGATTGCGGTTTGGAGTGCAGAGCCGCCGCCGCTAACGTTAATGGTTGCGGCGTTCGCTGTGAACGCCGACAACATGAGCATGGCGAGGACACCATGCGCTACCTTTCCTGTCCTTGAACATGTGTTCATTGTCATACCTTCAGTTAGCCCATCCGTTTTATCGGGGCGGCTTTCCTGATGGGCATAAAAAGACGCACCTCTGATTTTTAACAATGCCCAACAGAGGCACACCCAAATGCCCGACTTCAAACACTGCATGTATTTCAGCGGCACGCCTAAAAAAAGGACGTACCCCATACTCTACACTTGAAGTCTCGAAAACGCTTGCGGATAAGTGTGTTCAACATCACCCGCAAGTTTGGGTGTTTTCTGTTGGATGTTTTGCACAAGCGTACAAAAACATCTTGCGAAGGAAGTGTGACCTTCGCCGCAAAGTGTCACGGGGAATCCCTCCCCCGTGGCGGTCAAAGAACCAGTACCCTCCGAAAGCAACACCCGTTGCCCCAGAAAGACAGCATCAACGTTACCCTTTCCGCGCCTTCTTTGCAAGGGGAAAAAACGGGGCGGGCTTTTTTTCTCGCGCAGAGGCGCAAGGCCGCAGAGAAATAATATCTCACACAAAGGCACAAAGGTCACAAAGGATTTTTTTTTGCAGATATTTTTTACTTTTTACATTTTACATTTTACCTATTACCTATCACTTATTACTTATTACCTATCACTTATCACCTATTACTTTCTTTATTTCTCCGCCTTGTAAACGCCGCCTGTTTTGATACAATACGGGTCACTCGAATTGAAATCAAGGAGGGCGGTATGCGGTATTGGACACAGTGGATCGGGCTGGGGGTGGCGTTGGCGGCGGCGGGGATGGCGGGGGCGGAGCCGTGCGTGAGCGGCATTTACCCGCACTTGGCGATGTACAACAGTGAGGGCGAGTGCGGCACGGGCGCGGTCGTGCCGTGGGCGGGGCGGCTGTGGGCCGTCACCTATGCGCCGCACAAGCCTAACGGGTCGAGCGACAAACTCTATGAGATTTCGCCCGACCTGAAACAGACGGTGCGCCCCGAGAGCATCGGCGGCACGCCCGCCAACCGCATGATTCACCGCGAGTCGCGGCAGTTGTTCATCGGCCCTTACGCGGTCGGCGAGGACGGCGGCGTGCGCGTCATCCCGTATTCCGCGATGCCCGGCCGCCACACGGGCAACGCGCGCCACCTCTCCGACCCCGCCGGAAAAATCTATTACGCCACCATGGAGGAGGGGTTCTACGAGGTGGACGTCAGGACGCTGGCGGTGACGGAACTGTTCAGGGACACGAACGCGCAGGGCGGCGGCAGGGTGGCGGATCTGCCGGGCTATCACGGCAAGGGCTTCTGGCTGGGGCAGGGGCGCGTGGTCTATGCGAACAACGGCGAGCGCGGCGCGAAGGCACTGGTGGACCCGACCATAGACTCGGGCTGCCTCGCGGAGTGGGAGGGGCCGGGCAAGGCGTGGCGCGTCGTGCGGCGCAACCAGTTCACGGAGGTCACGGGGCCGGGCGGCATCGAGGGCAGCGCGGACCCCGCCGCCGACCCCGTCTGGAGCATGGGCTGGGACTTCCGCTCGCTCATCCTCATGGTGCTGGACAAGGGCGCGTGGCACGCCTACCGCCTGCCCAAGGCCAGCCACAGTTACGACGGCGCGCACGGCTGGAACACCGAGTGGCCGCGCATCCGCGAGATCGGCGAGGGCGACCTGCTCGCGACCATGCACGGCACGTTCTGGCGCTTCCCCAAGGGCTTCTCGCCGACGCGCTCCGCGGGCCTCGCGCCGCGCTCGAACTACCTGAAGATCATCGGCGACTTCTGCCGCTGGGGCGACCGCGTGGTGCTGGGCTGCGACGACAGCGCACAGTCCGAGTTCCTCAACAAGCGCCGCGCCAAGGGCTCGCTCAAAGGCCCTGGCCAGTCGAACTCCAACCTGTGGTTCATCGACCCCGCGCAACTCGACGCGCTCGGGCCTGTCATCGGGCGCGGCGCGGTGTGGATGGGCGACGCGGTGAAGGCGGGCGAGCCGAGCGACCCCTACCTCTTCGGCGGCTACGCCGCCCGCTCGCTCTACCTCGCGCACGGCGCGGACACGCCCGTGCGCTTCACGGTCGAGATTGACCGCGAGGGCAACGGCACATGGGCGGCCTTGTGTGTGTTCGAGGTCTTGCCCTCGAAATTGAGTTTCAGCGCGTTCGCCCCCGCCGAGCGCGGCGCGTGGATCCGCCTCGTGCCGCAGACGGATGCGGCGGCGGTCTATGCCTGTTTCCAGTACGCCAACCCCGACACGCGCAAGCCCGAGGCAGACGCGATGTTCGCGGGCCTCGGCACGGCCGCAACCAAAGGCGTGTGCGGCATCGTCTATGGGCGCGGCGCGGACAAGCGCACGATGGGCATGGCCGCGATGGCGGCGGGCGCGGACGGCGTGAAGCCCGTGGGGTTCTACGAGATGGACGCCGCGCTCAACCTGCGGCGCGTCACCGACGACCCCAACGCCTACACCTACGCCGTGACCTCCTACCCCATGGACGGCACGGGGCTGGCGGTCGATGCAGCCTCCGCCGTCATCACCGACGACGCGGGGCGGCGCTGGCGTTTCCCGAAGGACGGCACCGCCTACGACGCGCCCGGCCTGTGGGGCGCGGAACGGCTCTGCCGCGAGGTCGTCACCGAGCGCGATTTGCTGAACCTCTGCGGCACCTTCTACGAGCTCCCCGCCGAGAACGCGGGCGGGTTCACCAAAGTCCGCGCCGTGGCCACGCACGGCCGCCGCATCCACGACTACTGCTCCTTCCGTGGCCTGCTCGTGATGACAGGCATCGCCGACGGCGCGCCCGCCTCGGGGCATATCGTGCGCTCGGACGACGAGCTCGCGGCGGTGTGGGTCGGCGCGGTGGACGACCTGTGGGCGTTCGGCAAACCGCGCGGGCAGGGCGGCCCGTGGAAGGACACGGCGGTCAAGGCGGGCGAGCCGTCCGACCCGTACCTGATGACGGGCTTCGACAAGAAACGCCTCACGCTCTCGCACACCGGCGCGGAGCCAGTGAACGTCACGCTCGAACTGGACATCACGGGGACGGGCGTCTGGCGTGCGTATGAGACCTACACCGTCGCACCCGGCAAGGAGGCCGCGGCCGACCTGAGCGACGTCCGCGCCTACTGGCTGCGCGTCATCGCGGACAAACCCTGCACAGCAACGGCGTGGCTGGTTTACGAGTGATAGGCAAACGAATTTTCCGCTATGCAAGCATCCAAAAGTCTGTTATCTTATTTGCCTTAACCTTTAGGAAAGGATTGCTTACGATGAAAAAGATGGTGTGGATTCTCTCTGTGTTTCTGGCGGCTGCCGTGGTTACGGCGCAGGATGTGTCGCTCGGCACGCTATTGGATGAGATGGTGGATCGCGACCGCTTGACGCGGTTCCCGTCGCCGGCGTACACGTCGCGCATGTACAGCAGCTACGACCGCGGGTCGGTCGCGAAGGACAAGCCGGGGTGGTTCGCGAACGGCGACAACTCGCAGTTCATCCGCGTGGAGGAGGAGCGCGGTCGGCGCGAGCTGGTCATGCTGGACGCGAAGGGCCCGGGCGCGATCGTGCGCTGGTGGCACACGGGTGACAACGATCAGGGCACGACGCTGCGGCTCTACATCGACGGCAACGCGGAGCCGGTGTTCAGCGGGAGGCTCAAGGACTTCATCAGCGGCGACAAACTGTGCGGCGCGCCGCTGTCGGCGTACACGTCGTCGGGGCGTAACCTGTACCTGCCGATCCCTTACGCGAAGAGCTGCAAGATCACTTACGAGAGCCCGCACGTGTGGGCGAAGGAGCACGGCGAGTCGTGCTATTACAACATCGAGGCGCGGACCTACGGCGCGGGCGTGCGGGTGGAGTCGTTCTCGATGGACGTGCTGAAGCGCGAGCAGGCGCGGATCGCGAAGGTCAACGCGTTGCTGGGCGAGCCGCTGGACTGGCACGCCGCCGAGGTCTCCAAGACGGCGGCGATCGCGCACTTCGACGGCGTGATCAAGCCGGGGCAGGCGGTCACGCGCTCGGTCACGGGCGCGTCGGCGGTGCGGATGCTGTCGATGACGCTCACGACGGGCGACGGGCTGTTGCCGGGCAAGGAGGGCTGGCGCGAGGCCCTGCGCTCGACCGTCATCGAGATGGCGTTCGACGGCAACAAGACCGTGTGGGCGCCGGCGGGCGATTTCTTCGGGACGGGGTACCGCTTCACGCCGTACAAGACGCGCTACACGGAGGTGGCGGCGGACGGGCGGATGTTCGCGGCGTGGGTCATGCCGTTCCAGAAGGAGTGCGTGCTGACCGTCCGCAACCTCGGCAAGGAAGCGGTGACGGTCTCGCAGAGCGCGCTGATGACGACCCCGTATGCGTGGGGCGTGGGCAGCATGTATTTCGGCGCGGGCTGGATGGAGCACAACCGCGTGCGCACGCGCAAGGACAACGCGTTTGAGAAGAACGACCACTGGGACGTGAACTATGTGACGCTCACGGGCGAGGGCGTGCTGGTCGGCACGGGCGTGACCGTGTTCAACACCTGCGCCGACTGGTGGGGCGAGGGCGACGAGAAGATCTACATCGACGGCGAGGCGTTCCCGTCGTATTTCGGCACCGGCTCCGAGGACTACTACGGCTACGCCTGGTGCAACTCCACGCCGTTCATGCACCCGCTCATCGCGCAGCCCTACGGCAACGGCAACTGCAGCCCCGACATCTCCATCAACACCCGCTACCGCGCCCTCGACGCCATCCCGTTCCGCAAGAGCATCCAGTTCGACATGGAGATGTGGCACTGGGCGGACGTCATCATCAACTACGCGCCCGTCACCATGTGGTACATGAAGCCCGGCGGCACGTCCAACCGCAGCGCGGAGGCTGAGCTCGCGCAGATGCCCGTCGTCACCAAGCGCCAGGACATCTACGGCGTCACCGCGATCGCCGAGGGGCGGCTCGAGGGCGAGGCGCTCGACTCCGCCACGACGGGCGGGCGCACCACCGGGCAGTCGCGCGAGCTCTGGAGCGACGGGCGGCAGATGTGGTGGATCGACGGCAAGCCCGGCGCCGAGCTCACCGTGCCCTTCCACATGAAGGAGGCCGGCCCGCGCAAGCTGACCCTCTGCCTGACCTGCGCCGTGGACTACGGGATCGTTGACCTGGGCATCAACGGCCAGCGGCTGGCCAGTTTCGACGGGTTCGTCGAGCGCGACGTCATCACCAAGACCGTCGAGCTCGGCACCGTCAACCTCAAGAAAGGCGAGAACACGCTCAACGTGAAAATCACCGGCGCGAACGAGCGGATGCAGGGCGGCCGCTATATGTTCGGGCTGGACTACATCGACGTGAAGATGCCGTGAGGAAGAGCCGCCATTTCCTGTGCTGGGCCGCGTGCGCCGCACTCGCGCACCACGCCCACGCGCAGCACTCCCTGTCTGC
This sequence comes from Kiritimatiellota bacterium, assembly GCA_009778475.1. GTDB lineage: Bacteria > Verrucomicrobiota > Kiritimatiellia > RFP12 > UBA1067 > WRJS01. The sequence continues at coordinate 8,483 of WRJS01000136.1, forward strand.
GAAATGGATCAGTTATGTCGGCGCGGAGTATGAGCCGGACGCCGTCTATGCCATCGCGGCGGACAGCCACACGAACGCCTATTTCGCGGGGCAGTTGGCGCACGGCTGGCTGGTCAACGCGGACGACGTCCCGACCGACGACCCGACCGGGTGGCAGGGCGACGGCTTCGGCGACGGCTTCGCCGCGAAGGCCGCCGCCGACGGCACCCTCCTCTGGAGCACCTGCCTCACCTACGGCAACGGGAGCGTCATCAACGGCATCGCGCACGCGGGCAACGCCGTGTTTGCCGCCGGCGCGTTCGGCTACAACGACCCCTGGGCGTGGGTCGAGGAGTGGGACACGGACACGCGCACCAACGCCACCCTCGTCAAACTCGACGACGCCACCGGCGCGCTCATCTGGGACCGCGAACTGGGCGGGGCCGCCGACAACTTCTGCACCTTCAACGGCTACACCGCCGTCGCCGCCGACCCCGCCGGAAACATCTATGCGGCGGGCTACACCACCATCACGAACATCCCCACAAGCCTCGTGGATTCGCACCACGGCGGCGGACGGGACGCTGTCGTCGTCAAGCACGCGCCCGACGGCACCATCCTCTGGGTGCGCTACCTCGGCGGCGCGAACGACGACTCCGCCGCGGCCATCGCCCTCGGCGCGGACGGCGCGATCTACGTCGCGGGCCAGACGCGCTCGCCGGGCTGGGTCACGCTGGGCAACCCCGCCATCACCGGCCCGGCCTGCGGCTTCCTCGCCAAACTTGCGGGCGACGGGACGGTCCTCTACTCCACCCTCCTCGGCGGCACCTCCATCGACAGCATCGCCGCCATCCTCTGCGACGCCGCCGCCGGGACGCTCATCCTCGCCGGCCACACCGCCTCCGCAGACTTCTGCTCCGGCCTCGCCTCGAACACGCGCAACGGCACCGCCGACGGCTTCGTCATGAGCCTCACCGACCTCGGCGCGTCCTGCCACACCAACTGGTTCCGCTTCGTCGGCGGCAACACCGCGCAAGACGCCGTCACCGCCCTCGCGTGGATGGACAACGGCCAGATCATCGCGGGCGGCTTCACGGACACGGGCGGCTGGCTCGACACGCAGGGCGAGGCCGCCATCGCGCACCAAGGGCAGATGGACGGCTTCCTGCTCCAGCTGGACAAGGCATCCGGCCAGCCCCGCTGGGCCACCTACGTCGGCGGCGCGGCCAACGACGCCCTCTATGCGATCGCCGTCGCCGACGAGGCCGTCTTCGCGGGCGGCACCACCCTCTCGCCCGGCTTCGCCTACGACGGCTTCTGGGATACCTGGGACAAGCACGACGGCTCCCGCTACGGCTTCATCGGCAAATGGACCCAAGGCCCCGGCGAGCCACCCGCCATCACGGCGGACATGCAGGACGTCATCGCCCACGAAGGCGACAACGCCACCTTCACCCTCACCGTGCAGGCCACCCCCTCCCCGACGTACTACTGGACCACGAACAACATCCCCGTGTTCAACCCCGCCGCCCACTACACCCTCCCCGCCGTCACCCCGGCCGCCGACGGCACCCTGGCCTGCTGCGTCGCCTCCAACATCTTCGGCTGCGCCACCAGCCGCGTCGCGCGCCTGACCGTCATCCCCGACGGCACGCTCACCGCCACGCTCGCGCCCCCGCAGGCCATCGCGCAAGGCGCGCAATGGAGCATCGACGGCGGCGCGGCATGGCACAGCAGCGGCGCCACCCTCACCCTCCGCCCCGACGCCTACACCGTCACCTTCGCCAGCATCGCGGGCTGGACGACGCCCACGAACCAGACCGCATCCGTCGCGCCCGCCGGCGCCGCCGCCTGCACCGCCGCCTACGCGCCCATCCTCGCCACCGCCTCACGCGCCATCAGCGGCACCAACGCCACCCTCACCGTGCAGATGCCCGACGGCGCCACAGGCTGGACGCTCACCGAGACCCTCCCCAGCGGCGTGACCCCGACCGACTACGCCCCCGGCGTGTGGGACAGCGGAGCGCGGACCCTCACCTTCAGCGGCGCCACCCCCGCCACCCTCACCTACACCGTCACCGCAGCGAGCGGCCTCTACCCCGTCAGCGGCAGCGTCACCACCGCCCCCTCGGGGATGCCCGCCGCCGTCACCGGCGACACGCAACTCATCCACGCCAACCTCCTGCGCGTCATCAACGGCACGCAAGTGACCATCCACGTGATACAGCCGCCGTCGAACTACTCGATGATCATGGAGACGCTATCCAGCGGGTTAGACGTCGTCCCGGAAAGCGTCAGCGCAGGCGGGATGTCCCCAGCCAACAACCTCGTGATGTGGCTGTCGCCCGCCACCCAGACGCTTTCCTACGAAGTGACGGGAACCCCCGGCGCCTACTCGCTGTCCGGGCAAGGCTCGCTTTCGATCGGCGGGTTCGACACCATCTTCGGCGACACCGTCGTGACGATCGCCAACCCGCCCGCCGTGGCCCCCAACATCCTGCGCTTCTCCGTCCACGTCCACAAAGAGACCGGGACGCTCGCCTTCACCTCCGCCGTCAACCAGGCCTACATGGTGCAGACCAACGCCACGCTCGCCCCCCTCGGCTGGCACGACTACCTCCCCATCACCGCCACCCGCCCCGTCACCTCCCCCAAAGCCCTCGCCCCCCCCCCCCAACCCCTCTCTCGCATCCCCACCCCCTCGCTCAAGGACGACA
>WRJS01000137.1 GCA_009778475.1 Kiritimatiellota bacterium
ATGGTCACGCACGAGGACGACGTGGCGGCGTTCGCGAAGCGCAAGATCGTCATGCGCGACGGGAAAATCGTTAACTGACGGCAGGGTGTCGGCAATGAAAAGCCCAGCACAAGAGTCGTGGCCAAACCGGCAGAGCATCCGCCTGAAAGGGTGGGATTACGCAACGCCCGGCTGGTATTTCGTCACGATGTGTGCGCACGGGATGCGTTGCGTGTTCGGCACCATCGTCAAGGGGCGGGTGCTTCTGAATGATGTCGGGCGCGTCGCGGACGACTGCTGGCGGGAAATCCCGCAGCACTTCCCCCCTGTGGCGTTGGACGAGTTTGTGGTGATGCCCAACCATGTCCACGGCCTGTTGCGCTTTGCGCCGCAGACCGGGCAACAACGCGCCTCCACGCTGGGCGATGTCATCGGCGCATATAAATCCGCAGTGTCGCGTAGGGGTAGGCAATTGCCTACCCGTCCAGAGCAATTGCCCGCCCGTGCCCCCGCCCCGCTCTGGCATCGCAATTATTGGGATGTGATTGTGCGCGATGACGCCGCGCTCGCGAACGTGCGGCGTTACATCCGCGAAAACCCGCAAAACTACGAAATGGCTGTTCAAGGCGGCGAGCCGCAATGTATCGGGAACCCGGCGCTCATGCAATCCCCCAAGCTGGGCTTCCTGGCCTCGCGGGATGTAGGGGCGAGCAATTGCTCGCCCGTCCTAGGCAATTGCTCGCCCCTGCCCCTCCGGCGCGGGGAAACCGTCATCTCGGGTTTCCTTTCCCCGATGGAGCGGCGTGTGTTCCGCGCCTGCCTTGCGGCGAAGCACCCGATGATCTGGGTGAAACCGTGGGGTATCGGGAAGGCCGGCCAATTGGCCGATTCGACCCCCGCCATCCGCGCCGCCGTGGATGAGGGTCGGCTGCTGCTCATCTCGCCGTTTGCAGATGCAGACGCGCCATCCGTGCGCCGCGCCGCATGGTGCAACGAATATGTGATGAATCATTGCGGCCGCCTGATTATCGGCAACCTCCGTCGCGGGGGGATGCTGGAGCTCTTGCTGGCGGACGCCCCGCCGGAACTGGAGGTGACGCCGCTATGAACACCCTGCACGGGCGGCCAATTGGCCGCCCCTACATGCACGGGCGGCCAATTGACCGCCCTCATCCATCCACACCCCTACACTCACAACTCCCATGAACGTTTACATGATTTTCAAGGTCGCGATGCGGGCGCTGTTCCGCAACAAGGTGCGCTCGTTCCTGACGGCGCTGGGCATCATCGTGGGCATCGCGGCGGTCATCGCGGTGGTGGCCATCGGCGAGGGCGCGTCCATCAGCATGAAGGCGCAGATCAGCTCGATGGGCGACAACATCATCATCGTGTTCCCCGGCAGCGCGAACACGGGCGGCGTCCGCCTCGGCGCGGGCGGGCAGCAGACCCTCATGCTCGAGGACGGCGAGGCTATGCGGCGCGACTACCCCGAGCTCATCAAGACCTTCACGCCGCTCCTGCGCAGCGGCGGGCAGGCCATCTTCCAGCAGAACAACTGGTCCACCCAAGTGCAGGGTGTCACCACCGAGTTCTTCCCCCTGCGGAAATGGGACATCGCCGCCGGCGCGGCCTTCACCGATGCCGACCTGCGCTCCGCCACGCGCGTGTGCGTCGTGGGGCAGACGGTCGTGGACAACCTCTTCGACGGCCAGGACCCCGTGGGCGAGACCTTCCGCATCCGCAACATCCCCTTCAGGGTGCTGGGCGTGCTGTCGCGCAAAGGCACCAACTCCATGGGCATGGATCAGGACGACATCATCATCGCGCCCTTCACGACCGTCAAGCGCAACCTCAAGAGCGGCGCGTTCAACAACGTGGACCAGCTGCTCTTCAGTCTCTACTCCCTCGACCAGATACCCGAGGCGAAGCGGCAGCTCACCGCGCTTCTGCGCCAGCGCCACCGCCTCGCCCCCGGCACCCCCGACGATTTCACCGCCGTGGACATGGTGGAGATCGCCGACATGGCCACCAGCATCTCCAAGATGATGACCATCCTCATGGCGGTCGTCGCATCCATCAGTCTGCTCGTCGGCGGCATCGGCATCATGAACATCATGCTCGTGTCCGTGACCGAGCGCACGCGCGAGATTGGCCTGCGCATGGCCATCGGCGCATCGCCCGCGGCCATCCTCATGCAGTTCCTGACCGAGGCCGCGGTGCTCTCCACCATGGGCGGGCTAATCGGCATCGGGCTGGGCATGGCCGGCGCGCGCACCGTCGGCAACATCAACCACTGGCCGATCTTCATCACGCCCGCATCCGTGGTCATCTCGTTCGGGTTCAGCGCGTTCGTCGGCGTGTTCTTCGGCTTCTACCCCGCCCTCCGCGCCTCCCGCCTCAACCCCATCGACTGCCTCCGCTATGAGTGACCCCGCCAGAAGGCGTCACCCCAAGGGAAAATCCTGTTCACCCTGTCAAAAGTGTGCTACGGTAATACGCAATGCTGACGGATATCACATTCGCGATTGACCACGCCGAGGCGGGGCAGCGCATTGACCGTGTGCTGGCGGCACGTTTCCCGACCTCCACGCGTGCGTTCTGCCGTGAGGCGGTCGCCTTGGGCGACGTGCGCCTGAACGGTGCGGCGTGCCTGAAAGGCGCGAAGGCGCAAGCCGGTGAGGTCGTGTCCGTAATCCGGCTCGCCGAGGCGCGGGATAACCGTGTCCAGCCGGACCCGTCGCTGGCGGCGGAGGTCGTGTTCGAGGATAACGGGCTGATCGCGGTCAGCAAACCTGCCGGGCAGCCCGTGCATCCGTTGTCGTGGCACGAGCGCGGCACGTTGATGAACGGCCTTGTGGCGCGTTACCCCGAGCTCGCGGGCGTCGGTGACCAGCCGCTGATGGCGGGCGCGTTGCATCGCATCGACACCGGCACCTCCGGCCTTGTGCTGGTCGCGCGGACAGACGCGATGTTCGCTTTCCTGCGCGCGCAATTCGCCGCCCAGGCCGTTGACAAGATTTATCTTGCGCTCGTCGAGGGGCGCGTTGACGCGCCCGCCAGGCTCGCGCACCATCTGGCGCACCACCCGTCGTCGCGCGGCAAGATGGTGGACGCGCGTTCGCTCGCCGCCCCCGGTCGGCGGCTCTTCGCGAAGACCGCCTACCGGCCCGTTGAACGCATCGGCGGCTATACCCTGCTGGAGGTCTCCATCCGCACAGGCGTGACGCACCAGATACGCTGTCAGCTCGCACTCGGCGGACACCCGGTTGTGAACGACATCCTCTATGGCGCGCGTCCCGTCCTCGGCTGCACCCGCCACTTCCTCCACGCCGCGCGCGCGACCATTCTCCTGCCCGACGGGCTCCCCTTCGCCCTCTCCGCCCCCCTCACGCCCGACTTCGCCGCATTCCTCATGCGGTGCAGGGGGAAATGAGGGATGCGGCGAATCGGGGCGGAATTTGCGCTTGTTTGTGTTGACACGGATGCTCCCTTTATGATATTTTTTGGCACGTATTATGTGGTAAAAATCCTCACCATAGGAGAAGGTTATGAAGCGTATTTATTGGGTTGTTAAGGCGGTTTCGGTTGTCGCGTGTTCCTTTGCGTTGGCGCAGGATTGGGCGGCGCCGGTGAGCGGGAGCTGGGATGTGGAGGGGAACTGGTCGGGCGGGGCGGTGCCGCCGGGGAACGCGGCGCTGTTCTTCACGAACGCGCACGGGGGGACGGTCGAGGTCGCGCTGGACGGTGACCGCGCGCAGGACGGGCGGATGACGTTCGGCGGCGGCGACTGGCGGCTCGCGCCGGGGACGCCTTCCACGAGCGCGTTCACGAACCTCGGCGGAGGCCTCACGGTCAAGGGCGAGAGCGCGGTGGCGTTCGCGGTGCCGACGCAACTGGGGAACGCGGCGCGTTACCTCAGGGACGGCGCGGGGGAGTGGCGGCTGGAAGCGGCGTTGCGGCAGGGGAGCGCGCAGCACCTGATACTGACGCAGGGCGTGACGCGCGTGAGCGTCGGGGGCGAACTTTACTCGGGCCTGAACGCGGACATCTGCGTTGACGGCACGAGTTGCCTGGAGGTGGACGGCGGCCACATCGGGGCGCGTATCATCCGCATGGGGGAGACCGCCATCGCGGACGGCGCGGTGTTCCGCATGACGGCGGGGACGGCGCATTTCGGGGGGTACGGGACGTGCGTCATCGTCGTCGGCTACGGCGGGGAGGCGATCGGGACGGGGTCGGCCCGCATGGAGATTCTGGGCGGCTCGTTCGTGTCGACGGGGGACGTGGAGAACGCGAACATCGTCTTGGGCCCGCGCCGGGAGGGGACGCTGGTGGTGGATGGCCCGACGGCGGAGGTGGAGGTCAATCGGCTGTTCCTCGGGTGGCACAGCAGCAACAGTTCCAGCACGGAAAGTTGGACGAACCGTTTCTTCCTGCGCAACGGCGGCACGGCCCGTTTCGCCGAGTTTGTCGAGAAGCGGGATGCTGGCAACGGCGGCCCTGCCGAGATGCACCTGGAGGCGGGCGGGAAGATGTTCACGCCGAGAATCTCCACCACCGCCAACAATTCGATCGCCGTCTTCTGGAGCGGGACGGTGTGGACGCAGTCCGCGCCGAGTAATTCGCTGTTCGCGGGCAACGTGACGGTTGACTTGCAGGGGACGGATTCCGCGCTGGTCATCCCGTCGGGGGAGGCGGCGTGGACGGTGCCGGTCGCGGGCAGCGGGTGGCTGCGCAAGGAAGGCGGCGGCACGTTGCGGATGCTGTGCGATCAGTTTGCGTGGACGGGCGGCCTCGAACTTGCGGAGGGTGGCCTCGACGTTTCAGGCGGTGCGCTGGCGGTGCCGCTGGTGGTCACGTCCGCCGATGCGGTGCTGGTGGCGTCCAACGCGATGCTGAGCGCGGTGACGCTGACCTCCGGCACGCTGGTGGTCGTGGGCGACAATGTGTTCATCGACGCGTTGGATGTCCCCGTCGGCGAGAGCGCGGTGTTGCAGACGGGCGGCACGGTGACGATCGCGCGCCTGACGGGCGGGGGCGATTTGCTCGCGGAAGGCGGCGGGGCGTTCTATGTGCTGGACGCGGGGGGCTTCGCGGGGAACGCGAGCGTCGCCAACGACGGCACGGTGTGGGAGGAGGGGTACGACGAGATTCCCGAAATCGCTGTCTATGGCGACATGATGCTCTCGCTCGTGCAGGACACCACGCTCAACCGCCTGTCGTTCGTGGGCGCGGGGACGTTCACCGTCTCGGGCGCGTACACGCTGACGGTGGGCGAGATTATCCTCGCGCCGGGCGTCACGAGTACGCTGGTGTTCGACAACGGTACGCCCTCGACCATCCTTGTGGGCGCGGTCACGGGCGCGGGGACGCTGGCGCTCCCGGCGGGGTCGCTGGTCGTCGGCGAGATGGGCGAGGGCGTGAGCCTCGACCTGCTGGCGGGCGAGGTGCAGGTCTCGATGGCGGCGGCATCGCAGTCGCCGCCCGCGTTCGAGGTGCCGCCCGCGTTCTGGGTGGACGCGAGCGATGCGCCGTCGATGACGCTGGCGGGCAGTGCGCTGATGCAGTGGCGCGACTGGCGCGGCGGCGCGCACACGAATTACGCTTTCGCGGGCGCGAACGCGCCGACGCTGCTCGCGCCGGAGACCGCGCTCAACGGCAAGCCCGCCGTGAAGTTCGCCTCGCCGTCGGGCGGGTCGTACAGCGGCATGGAGTGGAACGAGCGGCTGGAGAACATCCGCAGCGTGTTCTTCGTCATCGGGGCGCAGGAGGGCGGCGGGCAGTTGCTGGGCGACACGTCGCGCATCGACTTCCTGCGCGGCGAGGTGTTCAACGGCGCCGCGGGCGTGGACTGGCCCGTGAACGCGTTCGGCGGCGCGATCATCAGCCAGCGCTACGCGAACGCCAACCGTGACGGCTTGCCGTTTGTGATGAACGGCGTGACGCGGCTGGACGGGGCGCAGAAGCCTTTCGGGCAGACGGGCTACCCGTCGGCGGGGTATCACCTCGTGAGCCTGCGGACGACAGGCGACACGTGCGCGAAGGCGTTCGCGAGCGAGCGCCTCGCCCCCGTGTACAACGACCGCTCGGGATGCCAGCGGCTGGCGGAGGTGCTGGTGTTCACGAACGCGGTGGGCGATGCGGAGATTGCCGCGACGGAGGCGTACCTCAACGCGAAGTGGTTCGGCGGCGGCGTGCGCGTCGGGCGCGTGCGCCTCGGCTCGGCAACGGCGCGGTTCAGCGCGGTGGGCGGCGCGTTGATTGTCGATACGGTGGAGGTCGCCGACGCGGGTGTCGATTTTGCGGTGCAGGTCACGGGCGTGAAAAAGATTGAGACGGTGGAGGTCACTGCGCCGACCTTCACCGCGCCGCCGTCGATGCTTCCGGCGAGCGCGTCGCCGTCGGCGGTGAGTGTGAACGAACTGCGCCTTGACGGCGCGGCGGTGTCGGTGGACGCGTCCTCGGTGTCGGGGACGGTGCGGCTGTGGACGCTCTCGGGGAGCGGCGCGGTGAGCGTCGCGAACGCAAGCGGTGTGCTGGTGCCGGGGCTCAAGACCGTGGGCGGCGAGGAGATCGCGCTGAACACGCCCGCCGTCCCGCTCGAGGTTTACGGGTGGGCGCCGGGGAACGGCTTCCTCACCGTCGGCGGCTGCACGAGCCTGAGCATCTTGTCGCTCGACCAGACGGGCGACTCGGGCATCCGCTACGCGGGACAGCCCACGCTGCCGCTGACGTACGGAGGCTTCCGCAAAATCGGCACCGCCGCGCAGTGGACGCACGACGGCAACATCAACGCATCCGTCAACACCTTCACGTTGCACGGCGGCAACATCGCGTTCGACCTCAACACGGGCGGCATCCCGTTCAGGATCAACACGGTCAGGGCTGTCGGCAACAACTTCGCGATGACGCGCGCGGGCACGGACTGCGTCCAAATCAACACGCTGATACAGACGGAGGGTGGCTCCTCGGTGACGCTCGACGCCGCGCTCTTCGCGGGCGGCTACCTGCCGATGCTGCGCCTCTCCGGTCCGGGCGCGACCATCACAGGCGACGCGCCGCTCACCCTCAACACGCTCCGCACGGAGAACTACGCCAGCAGCATCACCCTCACGCTCGCGCCCGAGGCGGACGTGACGGCGAGTAACCTCACGCACACCGCCGCGGGTTCCTTTGTGTTCCCGGCGCAAGGCACCTTCTCGGTGCTGACGCTGAACCCGTCGGACAACTGCCCGATCGCCGTGCCGATGGACAAGGTGACGACCGTGAACGCGCTCAACGTCGCCGCCGGGGGCAGCCGCCGCCTCGCGCTGGTCGGCGGCGTGCTGCGGATACTGGAGAGCGCGTCGGCGGGCGGCTACATCGTCAACGCCCAAGGCATCATCTTCCCCGACGGCACGGTGCTGGATCTGGCGCAGTGGGACGCCCGCCGCGACTTCATGCTCGACGTCGGCGCGACAGGCGTGGTGACGGTCAACAGCCCCGCCACGCTGACCAACGCGATGACGCTCGCGAACGGCTCGCTCCTCGTCGGCGCCACGCTGGACGGCACCACGCTGACCCTGCCCGACGGCACGGCGATGGACATTTCCGGCGGGCAGGCGGTCACGCTCGACGCGCTCGCCGGAAACGGCACCGTCACCCTCGGCGCGGGCGCGACGCTCGACGTGCTGACCCCGCTGGGCAGCTTCAGCGGGACGCTCGTCAATAACGGCGGCACCGCCACCCTGCCAGAGCCACGCGTGAAAATCATCCCGACCGCGCCCGTCGTCGAACCCACCTTCTGGGTGGACGCCTCGCAGGAAGGGTCGTTCGCCACGAACGCGCAGAACCACCTCGTCTGGCTCGACAAGCGCACCGCGCGCGACGGCACGGCGGGGCTGATGTCCGCCGTCTCCACGAACGCCAACGGGAAAATCCCCGCCATCCTCACCGACCAACTCAACGGTCTGCCCGTCGTGGACTTCGGCACGCTCGGCGCGTCAGGCGACGAGAAAGGCATGGGCTGGTCGCGGCGGCTCACGGACGTCCGCGCCGTGCACTGGGTCATCGGCGCACACGACGGCGGCGGGATGCTGCTCGGCGACTACAACGGCGGGCACATCGACTACTTCCGCTACAACGACCAAGCCGACCCCTACAACTTCGGCTTCGCCGACCCGCGCACCCCGCTGTGGTCCGGCGGAAGGTTCTACACCCGCGAGTTCGTCGCCAACGTCGTGGACGGCGTCACCTGCATGAACGGCGAGGTCATGACCGCCCCCGCGCACACCGAAGGCTTCCCCTCGCGCGACTACCACCTCCTCTCCCTCCGCACGGCGGGACCGACATGGGCGGCGGCATTCGCCAGCGAGCGCATCAACAACGCTGGCAATGGTCAGTACGGCGACCGCTCCGGCGCACAACGCCTCGGCGAGGTGCTGGTTTACGACGCCGTCACGCTCACCCCCGACCAGCAGAAAGAGAACGACATCTACCTGCGCTGGAAATGGTGGGGCGAGCGCCTCCACGAGGGCGAATACCGCCTGGACACGGAAGACCTGCTCACGCTGAGAGGCAGCGGCACCTTCGGCGGCACCGGCGCACTGGCGCGCGAGCTCGCGCCCGGCGCGGGCGGGATGCGCTTCGCGAACCTGCACCTCGACTTCTACCCCGACGCGGCAGACACAGGCGCCATCATCCGCCTCGACACCCTCCCCGCCGCGGGCGCGGCAGCGATCACGGCAGACGGCGACATCCGCCTCTCCCCGCGCGGCACCGTCATCCTCGGCGAGCTCCGCCCCGGCGCGTTCAAGGTGCTAGAAGCGCTCGGCGAACTGCACAACGCCGCCGCCATCGCCAACTGGGCGCTCGACCTCTCCGCATTCCCCACCGCCCCCGCATACAACATCACCCTCTCCGTCAGGGACGGCTGCGTGATGCTCGACATCCGCGCGAAAGGCACGGTGATGCTGCTGAAATAGCGCAAAACCGCCAACGCCCACAACTCCAGCGGGAGGGGACGAGGACACAGGGGAAACACCTTCGTCCCCTAGTGTCCTGTAAACGGGATAGAGGATTACCCTGTTTAGATGGCGTGATATGGAGGGTGCGATATGGAGGGCGAGCGTCCCCGCGAGCCGTCAGGCGCATTGCGGCGGCTCGCGGGGACGCTCGCCCTCCATACGTCTAACGGCTCGCGGGGGCGCCGCACGCCATATTCCTATTTATTTCACCGTTTCTTTCGCACACCGGCTTGTGAGAAGTCGAACGGGATGAAGCCGATCTTCTTGCAGGCTTCGTCGGACTTGAAGCGGAAGTCGCGGGCGGCGGGGTCGGTGAAGAGGGGGTCGGTGACGAGGCCGTTGACGTCGCGCCCCATCTCTTGCCATTGGGCGAAGGTCTTGCCCTTGAACGTGGGCGCGCCTGTCTCGCACCACCAGATGTTCTTGTCCCATTCGATCTTCACGTCGGAGGTGCGGTAGCGGTCGAACACTTCGGCGGGCTTGTCCCAGTAGATGATGTTGCCGGTGAAGAACACGGAGGTGTGGTCCTCCTTGCGGGTCGTGGCGATCTGGTCGGCGTGGCTGAAGGCGAAGATGTTGTTGCGCACGGTGTTCTCTTTGCCGTAATGCTGGTGGAAGCCGCCGTCCTTGACGTTGTACACGAGGTTGTTCTCGATGAGCAGCCCTTCGGAGCCTTCGTCGGGGTAGATGCCCCAGCCGCCGTAGGTGTAGGACCACACGTTGCGGATGAGGTTGTTGGCGACGCGCGTCCCGGTCTGCGTGCCGAGGGAGTAGAAGCCGCCCATGTCGCCGAGCGCGCCCTGCCCAAGGTTCTCGATGAGGTTCCATGCTATCTCGTTGCGGAAGCTCTTGCCGCGGTAGCCCCACTCCCAGCCGATGGAGATTGCGGTGTAGTAGTGGTCGGCGATGGTGTTGTGCGCCACGACGTTGTCGGTGCCTTCGCCGATCCAGATGGCGGTGCTGCTGGCGTGGAAGCGCCCACCCTTGACGATCGTGCAGTCTAGGATCGCGTTGAAGGTGCTGGGCTTCTTGTTGGGGAAGTCGCTCAGGCGGATGCTCCCCGCGCCCGTGTCCTCGAACGTGCAGCGATCGATGACGTTGCTGTGGCTGTTGCTCCGTATCCACAGCCCGTACTCGCCCGTGTTCTTGACCGTGCAGCGGTTAAAGCCGCACTCCGTGATGTCGTCCGCCAAGATAAGCGCCTCGGTGTTCCCGGCGGCTTGGCACGGCTCGAACTGCGTGGGGCCGGGCGCGGTCAGGTCGTCGCCCATCACGCCGCGCAGGTCGCCGTTGTTCATCTCGCGCACGCGGCGCGGCGTGTCGGAGACGCTGAACTGGATGTCGATGAAATGAACCCCCTTGCACCCGTTCATCTTCAGCAGCTGCGTCATCCCGTTGCGCGGGGCCTCGACGGTCGCGGCCTTCATGTCCTCGCCCTTGCGCGGGCGGTAATAGACCTTGCCCTCGTCCTTCGCGAGGAACCATTCGCCGGGGTCGGTGAACGCCGAGCGCACGTTCTCGACATAGTAAAGCGAGTTGGTGCGCCACGGGTTCCAGTGCTTCCAGATGCCGCCGACCGCGCCGATGGTGCGCGTCTCCGCGTCGTAATCCTGAATCATGCGCCGCGTGGTGTCCCAGTGGTGATGCACCACGAGCGTGGCGTACTTCAACTCCTCTTTCGGCACCTTCGCCAGCACGTCCAGCTCGCCCGCGTTCGCCGTGAGGTACTGGTCGATGCGCACGGACTTGTTCTCGTTCGTCGTGAGCACCTGCTTGATTTCCGCCGGGCAGAAGAAGTCCTTACGCGCCTCGCCGAATTTCCAATCCGTCTGCGTCTTGGGCCAGCGCGCGCGGACGGCACGCTCGCCGTTCACGAACAGTTGCTCGAAATACACCTCCCCGTCCTTCAGCCCCGGCACGTCCGCGACCCACACGCCATTGCCCGCGTCCTGCCAGCCCTGCACCAAGAAACCGCCCGTCATGATCGTGGTGAAATGCCCGACATACGCTGTGCGGGTATCCGCCTCCGTCAACTCAAACGGCGCGGTGCGCTCATGCCGCCCCGGCAGCAGGATGACATTCGCAAGCCGCTCATCCCCCGTTTGACGTGCGGCGCGGACCTCGTCACGCGCCCGCTCCAGCGTGGCGAACGGCGCCTTCTTTGTGCCGACGTTCGTGTCGCTCCCC
>WRJS01000138.1 GCA_009778475.1 Kiritimatiellota bacterium
CTGTAGGGGTCGCGCCCCTACACCGCCCCTACAAGCACCCCCGCAAACGCGCCGTAACCCCCCGCGCCCCAACGGGTTGCGCGGCGGCGCCTGGACCTGAAGGAGTTAGTTACAGTATTCGCGGCCTGCGCGATCGCGGGCATGGCTGCCGCCGTGGACAGCAATGTCGTCGGCTACACCACCAAGCCCTTGGCGGCAAACCAGAAGGCCATCTCAGGCGCACAGTTCGTCGAGGTCGGCGAGGAGGGGCTTGACCTTGCCTCCATTAAACTTGAGAACGTTTCGTTGGCCGGTGGTGCCTCTATCCAATGGTGGAATGGAGCCGCTTACGAGACGGCGGTATGGGTCGATGAGGTTGATGACATTCCGAACAACATCGGGTGGGGTGATGCGGGTAGCTGGGAGGCTGTCGCGCACACTTTTGCCCCTGGCGAGGGTTTTTGGATTGTAACGCCACCCGGTGCCTCCAATGCGAAGGTCACACAGGCTGGCGAGGTTGCGCTTTCTGAATTGGTTACTTATGACGCAGACCTAGCAGCCAACAAGAAGTTCATGATGATTAACCCGTTGCCGACAGACTTGAGCCTTGCCGACATTTCGCTTGTTGGAGTTTCTACTGCCGGTGGTGCGTCCATCCAATGGTGGAATGGCTTCCGTTACGAAATTGCGGCATGGGTTGACGAAGTTGACGACATTCAGAATAACATCGGATGGGGTGATGCAGGTACTTGGGAGGCGGTGTCGCATACATTCAGCCCAACCGAAGGTTTTTGGATTGTAGTGCCGCCTAATGCGCCGGCTCCTCAGGTTAAAATTGCGAACAACGTAATGCTTTAAGTTGATGCTCTCGGTGGTTACCTGTTCCGTGTGCGTTCAGGAAACCGCCTTTGTGAACAAGGAAAGGAAAACAGAAATGAAAAAAGTGATGATGACGGCGTTTGCCGTGGTTCTGGCGGCGGGGATGGCTTCTGCCGCAAACATAGATTGGAATGTGGCGCGTAACTTTGTTGGCTCAGCCAATCCAGTTTTCCCTGGAAGTTACACAGGCTGGGGCACAGGTGAGAATCAGATTCCTGGTTCCACATCGCTCTCGTATGCGTTAGTTCTGGGAAGCGACCTGAGTACCGCACTTGGTCTCATAACCAATGCAGACGGGTCATTCATTGATACAATCGGAAGCAACGGTAATGCGGTGTTCTTGGGCTGGGGTACAAAGTCTGCTACCGGTACTAATGGTGCAATGGATATAACAACTGCAACCTCAAGCAAAGTGACTACTGCAGCACAGGATTATGTTGCGATAGCCTTCCTGCAACTTGGCGGTACTTGGTATTATACATACTCAGGTACTTTTGAAGGAACAGGTTATACGTCCAATCCTGACGATGGGACTCCGCCAGTATTTACCTCAGACCAGTTTGGCGCTGGTATGGGCAGCTGGGGCGTGATAGCTCCCGAGCCGGTGTCTGCGGCGCTGCTGGCGCTGGGGCTGGCGGCGGTCGGGCTGCGGCGCAGGTTCCGGAAGTAGCGTGGAACTGCGGACAGTTAAAAAGAGCCTCTGGCGAAAGCCCGGGGCTTTTTTTGCGGGGAGGGGCGGCGCCGCACCGGGCAAAAGCCAGAGGCGGGCGGGCGCGGCCGGGTGCGATCGAGCACCGCTGACTGCAATCGACTGCCATCGGCCGCAATCGGTCGCAGCCGCCACTAATCACTGATCACTAACCACTAAATGAAGACCTTCGAGTACACCTGCCGCGACGGCGGCGGCCGCGCCGTCCGGGGCGCGGTGGAGGCGGCGGACCGCGCGGCGGCGGTGCGCGCGCTGAGCGCGCGCGGGCTTGCGGCCGTGTCGCTGTCCGAGCGGGCGGGTGCCCCCGCGCGGCGGGCGCGCCGCGCCGCCCTGCGGTGGTGGGCGCTGCCCTGCGCCGCCGTCGCGCTGGCGCTCGCGGCCGCGCTGCTGTGGCCCCGGCGGCCCCCCGCGGGCGCGGGGCAGGGCGAGGTCGCTGCGTCGGCGCGGGCCGCCCCGGCGGCACCGCGGCCCGGCCGCACGGCGCCTGGCCCCGGCGCGGGCGACCCCGCCGACGCATGGCGCGAGGGGGAGGGTGCGCCAGCCCCCGCCGCCCACGGCGATGGCGCCACCCACGGCGCAGCCGCCGCAGTCGGGGAGGGCAGCGTGAGGGAGGGACCGGGCGAGGCCCCCGAGGCGCCCGCGCCCCAGGCGTTCGGCAGGAACTACCGCGAGCCGCTGTTCCGGCGCGAGGCGGAGCAGATGCTCGCGCTCTACGCGGAGCCGGGAAGGGCCGTGCCCCCGACGCCGTTCGGCGCCGACTTCGAGCGCGACGCGCTGGCGGCGCTGGAGGAGAGCGTCGTGGTCACGGCGGAGGACTCGCCGGAGGACGCGGGGCGCAAGGAGCTCGTGGCGTGGATGAAGGAGGACATGCGCCGCTTCCTCGCCGGCGGCGGCACGGTGGCGGGGTTCTTCGCCGAGCTGGAGCGGCGCCAGGAGCAGGAGGCAGGGCTGCTCAACGAGGCGCGCCGCATCCTGCACGAGATCGCCCGCGACGGGGGCGGGGAGGAGGCTCTCGCCGCGCACCGCGCGCTCAACGGGGAGCTCGCGGCCAAGGGCATCGCCCCCCTGCCCCTGCCCAGACGCCTGCGTGCGGCGGGGGAGTAGCGGCGCGGGGGGGTGCGGTTGGGGGCGGGCAGCCGCAACGTGCCTGACGGCTCGCGGGGACGCTCGCCCTCCATCGCCAGCACCGATGTGTGCACCGACCCCTTCGGCGGGATATGGGAAGGACCTGACGGCTCGCGGGGACGCTCGCCCTCCATCGCCAGCACCGATGTGTGCCCCGAACCCTTCGGTGGGATATGGGAAGGGCCTGACGGCTCGCGGGGACACTCGCCCTCCATCGTGAAATCTGTGTTTCACGGGACACTAGGGGGAAATCATCATCACGAGCGGGAACAGGAATATGGCAAGGCTCAGGTAGAACCCGGCGTAGTAATATTTCGGCGTCTCTCCCTTCGTCGCCCCGAGGAACGCCGACAGGAGCCCGAGCGGCGTCAGCACATACATTGCGAGTACACACGGCATCGCGAGCGGGTTCCCTCAGCCAGACCCGGCCGTCAGGAGCGTCACCAGAACCGCAACGTTCGCAACAAAGCACCCGATGCTCATTTTCCCGAATTTCGCGTTCATCATAGATACCCCCCTCATGCGAGGTTCGCCAGGAACTCGGTGATGTGCTCCTTCTCGGAGAAGCCGACGATCATCGTGTTGACGGAGTCGAGCTTGGAGATGAACTGGGTGGACTTCTTGCGCATGTCGGGCTTGTCGGTCATGCGCCCTTCGCCGAGGACCTTCATGCAGATGATCCCCTTGCCGGCGTCGTGCACCTTATTGGCGGCGCGGAGGGCGTCCTCGACGCATTTGGCGGGGTTGTCCTGCGGGCCGTCCATGCAGAGGCCCTCGCTGTTCATGCGCACGTGGACGGCATCGCACCACTCCGTCGCGGCGGCCAGCTCGGTGGCGTTGTTCGCGTGCGAGCTGATGCCGTGCGCACGAATCACGCCCTCCTTCTTCAATTTCGCCAGGCCCTCCATCACCGAGGCGTACTCATCCGTCCATTTCGCGTCCGACATGCAGTGTATCTGCACGAGGTCGATATAGTTGGTCCGCAACTCCTGGAGGAAACGCTTGACCATGAGCTGCGGCTCGAGGCGCTCCTGCTCGGGGATGCCGCTCGGGCGCACCCAGATCTTGGAGATCAGCACGTAGCTGTCGCGCGGCTTGTCCTTCAGCGCCTCGGCCACGACGTCATGCGTGCCGTACAAGTCCGCGCAGTCAAAGAGCCGCACCCCGCTGTCATACGCGAAGCGCAGCAGCTCGATGGCCTTCGGGTATCCCATGCGCGTGATGTCCGAGCGCCGCTGCCAGCCCCTCATGCCTGTACCGAAGCCGACACGCGTCGTCTTCACGTCCTTGGTCAGCGGCACCCACGCCGGGGCCGCCCCCTCCGCCGCCCGCGCCAGCGGCGCCAACGCCGCCGTCCCCGCGGCCAATGTCGTCAAACTCAGGAAATCGCGTCGATTCATCTTAACACCTCAACTGTTGCCGATCGTTCACACATTCGCCATTTCAACGCACCCCTCCAACAGGATGTACACAGGAGCATACCCCTCTCGGGCGGATTTGTCAAGCTATTGAATGACCAATTTGAGATTTAGCTGCGCAGGCGAAAAGCGTCACGAAAACGGTTGCCCGCGACGGCGTAATGCGCTATACTCTTGGCATGATTCGCACGGGAATAGGGTTTGACTCGCACCGGCTGGCGGAGGGGCGCAGGCTCGTGCTGGGCGGGGTGGAGATCCCGCATGGCCGCGGCCTGCTCGGCCATTCGGACGCGGACGCGCTGGCGCACGCGCTGTGCGATGCGTTGCTGGGCGCGGCAGCGGCGGGTGACATCGGCCAGCACTTCCCCGACACCGACCCGCAGTGGAAGGGCGCGGACAGCATGACGCTGCTGGTCCGTGTGACCGCGCTCCTGCGTGAGGCGGGATGGCGCATCGTCAACACCGACGCCACGGTCATGGCGGAAGCCCCGAAGCTCGCGCCGCACGTCCCCGCGATGCGCGCGCGCCTCGCGGAGGCGATGGGGCTGGACGTCTCGCGCGTCTCCGTGAAGGCAAAGACGAATGAGGGCATGGACGCCGTGGGCCGCGGCGAGGGCATCAGCGTCATGGCAATCGCAACCATTGGAAAAAACGCAACCGCAGAGGAAAACACATGAACATCATCGAACCGCACATCCATACGTTCTCGCGCACGACCGACGAGTATCAGGCCATGCACAAGGCCGGCATCCGCGTGTGCGTCGAGCCGTCCTTCTGGCTCGGCGCGAACCGCCGCTATGCGGGCTCGTTCTTCGACTACTTCCAATTGATTCTGGAGTTCGAGACCGTCCGCGCCGCGCGGTTCGGCATCGACCATTTCAGCGCCATCGCCATGAACCCGAAGGAGGCCGACGACCGCGCGCTCGCCGACGAGGTCATCGACGGCATGGCGCCGTACCTCGACCACCCGCGCTGCGTGGCGCTGGGCGAGGTGGGCTTCAACCTCGTCACGCCGAACGAGGAGCACGCGCTGCTGCGCCAGCTCCAGATGGCGGAGGAGCGCAAGATGCCCGTCGTCCTGCACCTGCCGCACACCGACAAGCTGCGCGGCGCGTTGCGCATCATCGACATCATCAAGACCGAAGGCTTCACCGTCGAGCGCATCGACCTCGACCACAACACCGAGGAGACCATCAAGCATTCGCTCGACTCCGGCTGCTACGCGGGCATGACCGTCTATCCGTACTCCAAGCTCGACCCCGCGCGCGTGTCCGCGATGGTGCGGCAGTACGGGCATGAGCGCGTCATCGTCAACGGCTCCGCCGACTGGGGCGTGTCCGACCCGCTCTCGCTGGTCAAGGTCGTCAACTTCATGCGCGGCGACGGCCACAGCGAGGCGGTCATCGAGGATCTGGTGTTCAACACCGCCATGCGCTTCTACAGCGCGTCGCCCAACTGGAAACCCGACTTCAACATCACCCCCGTTGACCCCGCCACCTTCCAGCGCCAGCCGTAGGAAGGAGATTTAAAGTGGGGCAAGCCGTTAATCTACATATCAATTCTCAATGCCGTTTAAAAGGTATCAGCCGTCAATACGGACGAAAAAATATTTTTTTGAGAAATGGTTTTATATGCTTGCATTCAGCAACGGTTTTTGTTAATTTTAAAACACTTTGGTCTTTATAATGTGTGAAGACTAAGATGTTGGAAAATGGGTTTCTAACACAGAAGGATTACTCAATGAGCGAACAGGAGACACTGCGTCAAAGCCCGATGGTCGAGCGGATGCAAGAAATTATCAGGAGAGATCGGGAGAAAAGAGGCATGACGCATATGCATGTCTTTCACAATGCTTCTCCTTTGGCTTCGGATGCACACTTCGCCTCGCAGTTCGTGTATGCGCACGAGGGTGATACTGAAAACAAACCAGCAGGCACACTAGGAGTTTTTTATTAAGTATGACTTTTGAGGAGGTTTGCAGGTCTGCACGACAGCTTGTGGCGAAATCAGGCACAATACAGAAGAGGTCTGATTACCTCAAGAAACTTGCGGGTGCTCCAGGATGCATGACTGGGCGGGAAAGTGAACAGACACGATCTCTTATTGCGACGCTTGCTCATCTTGCCATAGTTGGAGACGATTCAGACACGCGAAGCCAACTTGCGGAGTGGAAAGAGGATCTTCGCCTCTCCTCTTCTTTTTATATCGAACAATTCGTTCGTTCTGCGAATCCAAAAATTGATGCAGAACAAGAGCTGGTAATACCAACTTATGATCCGCCAAGGAGATCAAATGAGTTTCCAAATCCTTTTGGGCTTGCAAAAAAATTCAAAGGAAAACCGTACTTTGAAATTCGTGTCACTTTCCCCAATCTTTGTTGGTTTAGATTTGTTGCCTGCAAGGAGCTCATGCATATTTATACGGATACGTTTACGAACACAGAGTTTGATGGAGAAACTCTTAGCAAGCTTATGCGACTTATAACAACAGGGAATATTCCTGATCAACCAGACGATATGCTGGACGCTGAACAGACGGCTTTTTATCTTGCTATTGAAACTATGCTTCCGTGGGAGCTTCGGTCGCAGCTGGATAGGCTCGAGAGATTGGGTATACCGAAATATTACATTGCCAAAGCGTTTATGCTTCCACAGTACGTCTTGGATCATGTTTTCATGGAACACAAGAAATACTTAACCCTTTCGAAAAGCATAAACGAGAACATCAGATTGTGAAATTTTGTACGGGTGAAAACGCCGTAGATGCCGTTTGAAAAACGGTATTGCGCCCCGACGTATTTTTCGCTAAACTGTAATGCTTTTTCGCGGAATGTGGCTTGGAGCTTTTTCCGCCGTACGTTCAGATTGAGACGAGAAAAACCGAAGGAGTAGTAGAAGCATGAAAAAGGTCCTCATCCCGACAAAGTTGGATTCCGTGGCAGCCGACATCCTCACCGCGCACGGCGGTTACACCGTCGTGCAGGATGGCAAGACGCCCCTCGACGCCCTCGCCGCGTCCCACCCCGACGCCTACGCCCTCATCGTCCGCAGCGAGAAGGTCCCCGCCGCCGTCATCGACGCGCTCCCCGACCTGAAGGTCATCGTCCGCGCCGGCGCCGGTTACGACACCATCGACACCAAGTACGCCCGCAAGCGCGGCGTGGACGTGATGAACACCCCCGGCGCCAACGCCAACGGCGTGGCCGAGGAGGCCATCGCCATGATGCTCGCGGACGCGCGCCACGTCGTCGCCGCCGACACCACCACCCGCGCCGGAGGCTGGGAGAAGAAGAACTACATGGGCCGCGAGCTCACGGGCAAGACCGTCGGCATCGTGGGCCTGGGCAACATCGGGCGCCTCGTCGCCCGCCGCCTCGCGGGCTTCGACTGCCGCTTCCTCGCCTACGACCCCATCGTCACCCGCGACCGCATGCGCGAGCTCGGCATCGAGTGCGCCACGCTCGAGGAGATCTTCGCGCAGTGCGACTACGTCACCCTCCACATCCCCGGCGGCGAAAGCACCCGCGGCCTCATCGGCGCGAAGCTCATCGGCCTGATGAAGAACGGCGCCACGCTCGTCAACTGCGCCCGCTACGGCATCATCGACGAGGACGCCCTCCGCGCCGTCAAGGCCCAGAAGGGCCTGCGCTACCTCAACGATGTCTATACCAAGGACGAGGCCGGGCCCAAGCCCATGGCCGACATCGCCGACCTCATGCTCCCGCACCTCGGCGCGAACACCGCCGAGGCTAACCACGTCGCCGCCGAGCGCGCCGCGCGCGAGCTCATCGACCTCGACGAGAAAGGCGACATGTCCTGCATCGTCAACCGCGACATCCCCGAAGGCCTCGAGCGCGCCTACTGCGAGCTCGCCTTCAACCTCGCCAGCCTCGTGCGCCAGCTCTCCGGCACCGCCGCGCCCATCCAGACCATCAAGACCACCTTCTACGGCGGCCTCACGCCCTTCGGCAAATGGCTCACCGTCTCCATCCTCTCCGGCATCTGGGAGGACTTCGACCGCTACAGCGACTACAAGACCGCCGCCGCGCTCGTCAAGGACATGGGCATCGAGCTCCTCGAGCGCACCCCCGACCACGACAAGGGCTACGGCAACGCCATGACCATCGACCTCACCGTCGAGCAGCCCGGCAAGACACTGAAGACCTTCAGCGTCCGCGGCACCGTCACCGAGAGCCGCCAGATGGTCTCGCGCATCGACGAGTTCGACCGCCTCTACTTCGACCCCGCCGGCATCACGCTCTTCTGCATCTACAACGACCGCCCCGGCGTGATTGCCACCGTCAGCCGCAGGCTCGCCGACGCCGGCATCAACATTGAGGACATGCGCAACCCGCACGACGACAAGACCAGCCGCTCGCTCGCCATCATCAAGCTCAACAAACCCGTCGCCCCCGGCTTCATCGCCGACATCAGCAGCGACATCGCCGCCCACGCCGTCGTCTGCACCGTCGTGTGATGGCGAGAGGGGACGAAAGCTGCCAAGGGGACGAAGGGGACCTAGGGGACACAGGGGAGGAGAGCAATGAAGCCCCTATGTCCCCTTTCCCCTTCGTCCCCTAGATCCCCTTCGTCCCCTTGGCAGCTTGCGTCCCCTTAACAACCTATCCTCCGCACACGACAAAAAGCGCGCGCGCTTCATTTTGGCGTTGCTTCCTTTACCCGCCTATGCTATCTTTTTTGCCGTTTACTGGGATACCCTTCAAGGAGAAAACCAATGCGCAAGACAATCCTTTTTGCCGGGACGTTGATGATGTTGATGGCGCCCTGTAGGGCCGACGACAACGCGCAGCCGATCTATTACCGCGAGCACGGTGCCGTCGGCGACGGCGTGGCCGATGACCTCGAGGCCGTCATCCGCGCACACGCTGCCGCGAACAAGGCCGGCCGCCCCGTCCGCGCCGACGCGGGCGCGACGTACCGCATCGGCGGCGCGAACAAGACCGCCCAGATCCAGACCGACACCGACTGGGGCGACGCCACATTCATCATCGACGACACCAGCGTCGAGAACCGCAGCAGCCACGTCTTCCGCATCGCGTCGCACCTGCCGTCAACGAAAGTGACCTCCGTGGCCACGCTCAAAAAGGGACAGGCGAAACTCGACCTGACGCTGGACTATCCCGCCCTCGTCATCGCGACCGACAACGCGACCAAGCGCTACATCCGATACGGCCTGAACCAGAACAGCGGCGCCGCGCAGACCGACGTGTTCATCGTCGGCAAGGACGGCGCCGTGGACCCCGCCACCCCCGTCATCTGGGACTTCAACGCCATCACCGCCATGACCGCCTACCCCATCGACCCCGCGACCCTGACCGTCAAGGGCGGGCGTTTCACGACCATCGCCAACCAAGAGGAAGCGAAGTACAACTACTACTCCCGCGGCATCAGCGTCATGCGCTCCAACGTGCTGCTCGACGGCCTGCGCCACACCGTCACGGGGGAGGGCGACCACGGCGCGCCCTACGGCGGGTTCATCGTGGTGACGATGTGCGCGAACGTCACGGTGCGCAACTGCGTGCTGACGGGGCACAAGACCTACAGCACCATCGGCTCCGCTGGCAAGCCGGTGACGATGGGGACGTATGACCTGTCCGTCAACAAGGCCGTCAACGTGACCTTCAAGGACTGCAAGCAGGCGGACAACATCCACGACACGCGCCGCTGGGGCATCCTCGGCTCCAACTACTCCAAGAACCTCACCTACGACACCGTCGCCTTCTCGCGCTTCGACGCGCACATGGGCGTGGCCAACGCGACGATCCGCAACTCCGTCCTCGGCCATCAGGGCATCAACATCATCGGCTGCGGCACGTTCCTACTGGAAGGCTCCAAAGTCTGCGGCGGCAGCCTCGTCAACCTGCGCGAGGACTACGGCAGCACATGGGAGGGCGAGATTATCATCCGCAACTGCGAGTACGTCCCGCGCAACGGCAAGCCCTCCGACGCCACCCTGATCAGCGGCGCCAACTCCGGCCAGCACGACTTCGGCTACCCCTGCCACATGCCGCGCAAGATCACCATCGACGGCCTGACCATCGATGACCGCGCCCCCCCGAACGGTTACGCGGGCCCCAAGCTCTTCGCCGCGTTCAACCGCGCCCACACCAGCGAGGACTATCAGGAAAAGTACCCGTACCAGATCACGCAAGAGGTCGCCATCAAACGCCTCACCACCACGAGCGGCAAACCCCACGTCATCAGCTCCAACCCCTTCCTCTTCCGCAACGTGAAAATCACCGAGCCGTGAATTGCAAACCAAATGGCCAGAGGTTTTAGGCCGCCCCCCCCCTCCCTCGTTCCGGCGTTTTCTTCTTGCGCGGGCGCGGCGGATTATGGTATAGTGCCCGCATCCTCAATGGCGGGAAAAGGAGGAAATCATGATGAGAAAGAAAAGCAGACGGGTTTCAGTAGTCGTGCTGGCGGCGGCGCTGGCCGGCGCGGCGCCGCACGCGGACATCGCCGAGGCGCAGGTGCCGCCGCCGC
>WRJS01000139.1 GCA_009778475.1 Kiritimatiellota bacterium
GGTGTTTGGCTTTGCCCCTCTGTCCCTTTCGTCCCCTATGTCCCCTCCGTCCCCCCATTATGAATTATGAATTATGAATTATGCATTATGCATTATGAATTATGCATTATGAATTAAAAACCCTCCGCGAGCGGTTCACCGTCTCCTACGCCTATCCCGTGCATTTCACGCGCCGCGTGTTCGCGCAGGACAACGCGTTGCTCGCGTCCGTCCTCGGGGGGCGCGCGGGCGCGTCGCCGCTCCGCGTGCTGATGGTCGTGGACGCGGGCGTGTCCGGCGCGACGCCCGGCCTGATGCGGCAGATCGACGCTTACTTTAACGCCCGCGCCCAGCGCATCACCCTCGCCGACAAGCCGCTCATCGTGCCGGGCGGCGAGAACGCCAAGAACGGGTGGGGCAACGTGCGCGAGATCATGACCCGCGCCGGACGCGCCCGCCTCGACCGCCACAGCGTCATCGCCGCCGTCGGCGGCGGGAGCGTGCTGGACATGGCGGGGTTCGCCGCGTCGCTCATCCACCGGGGCGTGCGCTTCGTGCGCCTGCCCACCACCGCGCTCGCGCAGAACGACGCGGGCGTCGGCGTGAAGAACGGCATGAACGAGGGCGGCGCGAAAAACTTCATCGGCACCTTCGCCCCGCCCTTCGCCGTCATCAACGATTTCGCGTTCCTGAAAACGCTCCCGCAGGGCGACTGGATCAGCGGCGTGGCGGAGGCGTTCAAGGTCGCCATCATCGCGGACAAGCCGTTTTTCAACACCCTCTGCGCGCTCGCGCCCAAGCTGAAGAAACGCAATCAGGCGGCCATGGAGCAGGTGGTTTACCGCACCGCCCAGCTGCACCTGCGGCACATCGCCACATCGGGCGACCCCTTCGAGTCCGGCAGCGCGAGGCCCCTCGACTTCGGCCATTGGGCCGCGCACCGCCTCGAGGTCATGTCCGGCTTCACGCTCACCCACGGGCAGGCCGTCGCCATCGGCATCGCGCTCGACAGCACCTACGCGCTGTTCAAGCGCATGATCCCCGAGGACGAGCACGCCGCCATCCTGAGTGGCCTCGCCGACTGCGGCCTGCCCATCTACTCCCCCCTGCTGGAGCGCCCCGAGCTCCTCGACGGCCTCGAGCAGTTCCGCGAGCATCTTGGCGGCCGCCTCTGCGTCACCCTCCCCGCCCCCCTCGGCGCGAAGCGCGAGGTGCATACCATGGACACGCGCCTTATCCGGCAGGCCATCGCCCGGTTACGTTAACCGCAGATACTTTACACTGGCGTCTCTCTTCCGGCTTGTGTTATACTTTGTCTTTTTATGCAAGGAGGACACATGAGCAAAGGGTGGTTGATGGCGCTGGCGTGCGCGGGCGTGATGATCGCGGGGTGCGGGCGGGAGGATGCCGCCGCGCCGAAGGATGCGGTGTGGTTGTATCCAAAGGATAGTGTGCGGCCTGCGCCGTTCACGCTCACGGATTGGCACATCCACATCCGTGGCGGCATGACACCGCAGAAGGCGGCGGAGCGTGAGAAACACAGCGGCATCCGCAGCACTGCGCTGGAGAACCTCGGGCGCGAGTGGCCGCTCTCCAACAACGTCGCGCTGGCGGCGTTCATCGCGGACTGCAAGAAGGTCAAGGGACTGCCCGTCGGCTTGCAGGTGAACGACCGCGACTGGTTCGAGCAGATTGACCCGAAACTGTACGGGCAACTCGACTTCATCTTGGCGGACACCATGATCATGGGCGTGACGGCGGAAGGTAAGCCGCGCCGCCTGTGGCTGCCCGATGTGAAAATCGACGACGCGGACGCATGGATGGAAGAGTACACGGCGCACAACCTGCGCATTCTCGGCGAGCCGGTCTCCATCCTCGCCAACCCCACGTACCTGCCGCCGTGCATCGCCGACCAGTACGATCGGCTCTGGACGGAGGAGCGTATGCGCGCGATCATCGCGAAGGCGATCGAGCGCGGCGTCGCGCTGGAGATACAGGCCGAGTCCGCCTTCCCCAAGCCCGCCTTCATCCGCCTCGCGAAACAGATGGGCGCGAAATTCAGCTTCGGCACCAACAACTTCGACGACAAAGTCAAGAATCTGTCCTCATGGTTCAGCGTGATTGAGCAGTGCGGCCTCCAAGCCTCGGACATCGCCACGATACGGCGGCAGGAACTGTAATAGGTCTAGCCGTGCTGACGTATGACGAGATGGATGACGCCCTGCTGATGGAGCGGATCTGTAAGCAGGACGATTCCCGCGCGTTCTCGGTGCTGGTCAGGCGGCACGAAAAAAAACTGCTGAACTTTTTCCTCCGCTCCGGCGTTCAATATGATGCAGAGGATTTGGTTCAGCAGACGTTCCTGCGGCTGTACCGCTACCGCAACCGTTATTCGCCGAGTGCGAAGGTCACGACGTTCCTGTTCCTGCTGGCGCGGCAGGTGTGGATTGACGAGTTGCGGAAGCGCAAGCGGCGCGAGCGGCTGGCGGAGGGGCTGGCGGAGGAGATGGGCCAGCAGACGGCGGTCTCGGCGGCGGATGAGGTCGCCGCGGCCGGGACGGCCGACATTGCGGGCGCGCTCGCGAAGCTTCCGGAAGGCATGAGGCTGGTCGTCGAGCTGGGCGTGTATCAGGATTTGCCGTATGCGGAAATCGCGGAGATTCTGGGCATCCCGCAAGGCACGGTCAAGTCGCGGATGTTCAATGCGCTGGCGCAGTTGCGCCGTATGCTGGTAAGTGATTGACGGACGGATGAATAAATGTTACACAGAGAACCACAGAAAATACACAGAGGCTCACAGAGGAATCTAAAAATCTCTGTGTCCCTCTGTGACTCCTCTGTGAAACTCTGTGTAATAAAAAACGGAGAATTTATGTTAACCACAGATTACACAGATTACGCAGATTGTTTTTTAATCTGTGAAATCTGCGTCATCTGCGGTTAAAAAAATCAGGAACGAAAACCATGGACATCACGACACATCTCGAAACACTGACGGACGACGACGCGCGCGCGTTCCGCAAGGTCATCCGCCTGCTCAAAGCCCAGCCCGAGGCCGAGCCGTCGCCCGACCTGCATAATCGGATTGCCGCGCAGTTGCCCGCACAACGCAAGATGCCGCCATTCTGGAAATGGACGATTGGTGTCGCCGCGTCGCTGACGGTGCTACTCGGGGTAGCCCGTGTTCTCCAACATCGCTCGCCTACCGAGAACGGCGACATCCGATGGCTGGCGGAAAACCAAGAGACCGACGGGACATGGAACCCAGCCCGCCACGGCGGTGCTGAACCTTTCCGCCCTGCGCTGACCGCGCTCTCCCTGCTGGCACTGCGCGAGGCAAATGGGGTAGGGGGGCACACAGGGCAGATTGCGAAAGGTCTATCCGCGCTGGAGCGGTTGCAGACGGTCGAAGGCGCGTTCGGCGGCGACGGCGGGCAATCGCAACTCTATAACCTCGCGATAACAACGTATGCGCTTGCGACCTGCGAAGCCGACAACGCCACGCTGTCACGCGCCGTCACGCACATCGGGACGAGCCAGCAACCGGACGGGAGCTGGACCTACACGCAAGAGGGCAACGCCGCCGTCACCGCATGGATGACACGCGCACTGGTGTGCGCCGAGGCGCAAGGGGTCGTGGAAGCGCGCGTCCCGTTGCGGAAAGGGTTGCGCTGGCTCCGCGACAACGTCCGCGACGACGGGCGCATGGCCTACCACCCGGCATCCGCGCCCTCCGACACGCTCACCGCGCTGAGTGCGCACTCCCTGATTGTGGCGGGCAAAACCTTTCCCGACCTGCAGGCCCTCGGCATCCGCATGGCAGACGCGCTCAACACCCAGCCTTCCGCCGCCGCACCCTCCGACTGCTACCGCGACTACGCCAAAATCATCGCTTTCGAGTCCGCCGGCAACACCGCATCCGCCGACGCCATCCGCAACCAAATCCGCCAGCGCCCCCCAGCCGCCCACGACCAATGGGGCGTCGCCGGTGGGCAGGTTTACACCGTCGCCCTGACGACGCTCAGCCGCGCACACTAGTGTCCTGTAAAACACAGATGACGGGATATGGATGACGTGATATGGAGGGCGAGCGTCCCCGCGAGCCGTTAGACACATTGCGGCTTCCTGCCCCATTGGTCGCACACCGCGCCAATGGGGACCCCTGTCTCGCCCTCCATCGTGAAATCTGTATTTTACAGGACACGCGTGTTCCGCCAAATACAGATTCCACAATGGAAGAGATGGCGGTCTGGCTGTTATCGTCGTTTAACGCCATATATGACAACCCCAAGTTAATCTACTACAGCGCTTCCACAAAGTCCGCCTCTATCTCGACGGCGATGGCCTGGCCGATCATGTCAACGTTGAGGACGACTTTCATCTTCGGGGTGATGCGCGTGACGCGGCCTTCGATGCCCATGAACGGGCCGGCCATGATGCGCACGAGGCGGCCTTTGGTGAGGGGGCGGGTCGTGAGGACGTGCGGGTTCACGCGCAGCGCGCGGCGCACCATCACGAGGTCGCGCAGCAGCCTGCGCGGCTTCAGGGGCTCGAGGATGCGCACGATCAGGTTGCTCTGGAGCAGCGCGAGGCGCTGGGACGGGTGCAGGCGCACGAAGACGTAGCCGGGGAAGAGCGGCAGATCGACCGTCACCTTGCGCCGCTGGACGATGCGCGTTTTCTTCCGCAGCGGCAGGTAGTAGCGGATGCCGTAAAGCCCGCAGTATTCGGAGAGTTTCTTCTCCGTGCGCGGCTTGACGAAAATGACCTTCCAGTGCAGCATCAGTTCATCAGGCTGTGGATGGGCGCGGGGATCTGGCCGCCGCGCCGCATGAAGGTTTCCGCGCCGCAGGGGCTTGCCGGGCGCGTGACCACGCCGGCCCCGAACAGGCCGCCGAAGTCAACGTAGTCGCCGCATCTCGCGTCCGGCACGGGGATGACGCGCACGCCGGTGGTCTTGCGGCTGCTGATGCCGATGGCGGCCTCGTCGAGGATGATGCCGGCGACGGTCTCGGCGGTGGTGTCGCCGGGCAGCAGGATCATGTCCAGGCCGACGGAGCAGACGGCGGTCATGGCCTCGAGTTTCTCCAGCGTCAGCGTGCCGTCCGCGACGGCCTTGGAGAGCGCGTGGTCCTCCATGACGGGGATGAACGCGCCGGACATCCCGCCGACGGCGCTCGAGGCGAACGCGCCGCCTTTCTTCACCGCGTCGTTCAGGAGCATGACGGCGGCGGTCGTCCCGGGCGCGCCGATGCTGCTGACGCCCATGGCCTGGTAAATCTCGCCGACGGAGTCGCCCACGCGCGGGGTCGGCGCGAGCGAGAGGTCCACCACGCCGAACGGGACGCTGAGGCGGTTGGCCACCTCGCGGCCGATGAGCTCGCCCGTGCGCGTGACGCGGAAGACGGTGTGCTTGATCTCCTCCGCGATCTCGTTGAGCGTCGCCTTCGGGTCGTGCTGCACGAGGCGGTCGATCGCGCGCTTGACGACGCCCGGCCCGCTGACCCCGACGTTGATGACGCACTCGGGCTCGCCCGGCCCGAGCACCGCGCCGGCCATGAACGGGTTGTCCTCGGGCATGTTCGCGAAGACGACGATCTTCGCGCAGCCGAAGCCCTTCGATTCGCGCGACGCGCGGGCGGTGTCGATAATCTTGCTGGCAATCATGTTCGCCGCGTCCGCGTTGATGCCGGCCTTCGTCGTGCCGACGTTGAACGAGGCGCACACGCGCTTGGTGGCGGACAGGGCCTGCGGGAGGGAGTCGATCAGCGTGCGCTCGCCGGGGGTCACGCCCTTCTGCACGAGCGCGGAGTAGCCGCCCAGGAGGTCAATCTTCACCATCTCCGCCGCAGAGTCCAGCGCGCGGCAGACGTTCACCGCCGTGCCGACGCTGTGCCCCTCCAGCAGCATGCTCACGGGCGAGACGGCGATGCGCTTGTTCACGATCGGCAGGCCGTACTTCGCGCTCACCTCGTCGCAGAAGCGGACGAGGTGGTGCGCCTTCTCGACGATGCGCTTGTGCACGGCGCGCGCGAGCTTGTCGGGGTCCGGGTTCGCGCAGACATTCAGGTTGATGCCCAGCGTCACGGCGCGCACGTCGAGGTTTTCCTCGCGCACCATGCGGATTGTCGAGAGAACGTTTTGTCGTGCAATCATGGGTGCCCCTCCTTCACAGCAAGGCCTTGATCGGGCCGATTTCGTTTGTGGCGCGGAAGATGTTCTCGTGGCAGAGCAGCGCCGCCAGGCTGCGCTCCGCCATGGCCGCGCGGAAACGCTCCTGTATCAGCGTGAAGTCGGCCGACTCGGGGATGACGATCTGCGCGATATAGACGACCTGCCCGCCGTCCTCCTCCACGACCCAGTCCTCGATGTTCACGCCGTGCCCGACCAGGAACGAGGTGATGGCGAAGATCGTCCCGGGCCTGTCCTCGCCGCGCGTGGTGACCACGCAGCGCAGGCCCTCCTGCGCCGCGGCCCGCGGCGCGTCCGGGCACTCCATCACCGTCACCACCGACCCCGCGTCCAGCGACGCCGCGATCAGCGACCGCACCGCGTCGGGCGCGACCTGCCCCGGATGGTCCGACGTGAACACGAGCGTGAAGAATCCGTCCACCACCGACTGGCGGATGCTCCCGATGTTGCCGTCCAGCGAGAAGACCGCCTGCGTGACGTCGCGCAGGAGGCCCACGCGGTCAACGGTGAACACGGAAGTGATGAAACGCTGAACAACAGGTTGCTCTGAATGTGTCATGACCTCGCACCCTAAAACAAAACCCCGAAACGCGCCGCGCTGGTTTCGAGGTCTTAAAAATGGAGCCAACTAAGGGATTCGAACCCCCGACCTGATCATTACGAATGATCTGCTCTACCAGCTGAGCTAAGTTGGCCTGCCGCAAAAAAGAAAACATAAGATACACTATTTCCGCCGATGTTTCAACCAGATTTTTAGGGGGAGCGTTTTTTTTCGCGGGCAGGGGGCACAGGGGATGAACCCAGATCGCGTTGCGGCATCATTCATGGCGCCGCCGCCAGCCACCCTTCCAGCGGCGGGGGACCGCACACCCCCTGCGGGCAGGAATGCCCGCGCCACCTGATGCTCCGCATTTGACATTTCAACCCAAATCCGGCATTCGGGAAAAACCGATTGCTTTCGTTAACCACAATGGACACAACAGGATTCGCGATGGACACTATTCTCGTGCCCATTGTGGTACAAAATCCCCCGTTTTTCTCTAATGCGTGACCTGGGGTGAACGAAACGCAACCGGTTGCCGTTTTCAGGAAAACACCTGCGCCCCCTATGTCCCCTGCGTCCCCCGCAGGATCGCCTCCGCCAAGGAACGGTCGATGCCGGGGAGGGCGTCGAGCTCTTCGGGCGCCGCCTTGGCGATGCGGGCGACGGAACCGAAATGCTTGAGCAGCGCAGCCTTGCGGGTGGGGCCGATGCCGGGGATGTCGTCCAGCACGGATTCGCGGATGACGCGGTTGCGGAGGCGGCGGTGGTAGTCGAGCGCGAAACGGTGCGCCTCGTCGCGCAGGCGCGTCAGCACTTTGAGGGCCTTGGACTCGGGCGGGAGGCGCAGGGGCTCGCGGCCGTCGTCGAGGACGAGCTCCTCGAAGCGTTCGGCCAGCCCGGCGCTCGGCATGTGCGCGAGGCCGAGGGCGGCGAGCTCGCTGCGCGCGGCGCGGAGCTGGGTGACGCCGCCGTCAATCAGCAGCAGCCCAGGCAGGGGGCGGCCCTCGACCTGCACGCGGGCGTAGCGGCGGCGGACGGCCTCGGCGATGGAGCGGGGGTCGTCCGCGCCCTCCACCGTCTGGATGCGGAAGCGGCGGTAGAGGCGGCGGTCGGGCAGGCCGTTGACGGCGGCGACCATGCCGGCGACGGAGTGGGCGCCGAAGAGGTTGGAGACGTCGAAGCATTCGATGAGCGCGGGCGGGGCGGGCAGGGCGATGGCCTGCTGGAGCCCGCGCAGGCCTTCACGCGCGTCGGCGGCGAGCATGTCGGGGGCGGTGAGGGTGGCGCGTCGGCGGCGCCTGACCATCTCGTGGAGGGCGATCCAGGTGTCGCGCAGGGTGGCGGCCTTCTCGTAATCGCGCGCATGGGCGGCGGCCTGCATCTGGGCCTTGACCTCCTCGATGATGCCGAGGCGCTCGCCGCGCAGGAAGGCGCAGGCCTCGTCGAAGCGCGCGTGATATCCCTCGGGGGTGACGCGGCCGACGCAGGGGGCGGAGCAGAAGCGCATGATGTCGTTGATGCAGTGGCGGTAGGTTTCGGCGTCGGGGTGGATGGGCTTGCACTTGCGCAGGCCGAAGCGTTTCTCGGTGAAGTCCAGGACGGTGCGCACGACGGAATCGGAGGGGAATGGGCCGAGGTAGAGGGCGCCGTCGTCGCGCACGATGCGGCAGGTGGTGACGCGGGGGACCGGCTCGCGGGGGTCGGCGCGGAGGGCGGGGTAACGCTTGTCGTCGCGCAGGAGGATGTTGAAGCGGGGGCGGTACTGCTTGATGAGGTTGCTCTCCATGAGCAGGGCCTCGGCATCGCTGCGCACGGTGAGGGTCTCGAGGTCGGCGACGCTGTGGATGAGGCTGCGCAGCTTGGGGGGGGCGGCGCGCTCGGTGGAGTCGCGGAAATAGCTCTGCACGCGCCGCCGCAGGGAGACGGCCTTGCCGACGTAGATGATCGTGCCCTTGCGGTCGCGCATCAGGTAGCAGCCCGGCTTGTCGGGCAGGGCGTTGAGTTTTTCACGCACAAGGGGGGGGACGTTCATGGGAGTTGGGCGTTCGGGACTCGTGTCTAAAACCACATTGCATTCGGGGGGGAAACCGTTCTTCGTTAACCACGATGGACACGATTGTCGTGCCTCTTGCGAAAACCATTGTGTCCATTGTGGTGAAAAACCCTCCTGCCCGCCATGCAGAGATCCACTCGCGGCCTCGCTTCACGCGAGCATGACCTGGCCGCCCGTGACAGGGATGGCCTGCCCCGTCTCATAAGCCTGTTCCATGAGGTAGTAGATCGCCTTCATCACGTCCGGCGTGGTGCAGCCGCGGCGCATGGGGACCTTGGCCTCGTAGAAGCGCTTCACGTCCTCGAACGTCTTCGCGCCCGGCACCTTGCCGCTGTCGAGGTACTGGCGGAAGAGCCCCTTCTCGGGGTCGGACCACAGCGGGCCGTCGTAGAAGTTGCCGGGGCAGACGGCGTTGACCTTGATGCCGTCCTCGACGAGCTCCATCGCGAAGCTCTGCGTCAGGCCGATGCCCCCGAACTTCGACCCCGCATACGCGCCGTTCTTGTTCGAGCCGACCAGCCCGGACTTGCTGTTGATCTGGATGATGTCGAACCACAGTCCGGGCGCGGCGGCGTGTTGCAGCGCCATGATCGGCGCGACCGCCTGGACGCACAGGAAGTACCCTTTGTAGTTGACGCTCGTCACGAAGTCGAGGTCTTTCACAGGCAGATCCTTCACGCTCCCCGCGCGCAGCACGCCCGCGTTGGCGACGAACACATCCACGCCGCCGAACATCGCCACCACCTGCCCCAGCGCGGCGCGGACGGAATCCGCGTCCGCCACATTCATGGCGACACCGCAGGCCGCGCCGCGGCCGCACAACGCATTGATCTTATCGACAGCCACACCCACGCCCTGCGCGTTGATGTCCGCCAGCGCGACATACGCGCCCTCCCGCGCGAGGTCGGCGGCAATCTCGAAACCGAACCCCTGCGCACCGCCTGTCACGACTGCGACCTTTCCGGACGCGCGCCCAAGCGGCGCGTCATAGGCCGCATGATAGGTCCCGACGCCCGCGATCGTCACACGCGCCGCGCCCTGCGGCAGCTGTCGGCGCAGTTCCGCCACGACATCCGGGCAATCCTCCGCAAGCACAACCGTCTGCTCGCCGCCTTCCGTCCCCACGCATTCCAGGCGCGGCAACGCCCCGTCCCTCATCATCAGCCCCCGCAGCGCGGGCAACACATCCGCAACATTCATGGCACATCCTTTCCAAGGGGAACCCCTTTGAGAAAACAGTATAACCCATCCCGCTGCGGCACCGCAAGCGTATAGCGCATGACATCGCAATTAATGGCGCCGGATTAATCGCCGTGTTCACTTTTTTGCGGCGGCCCTCATTCCGGGCTTGCGCGGGGCGGGAATGAAAACGAAGTTGTGGTTGCGCGCGGGGGCGTTCCCTGCTACAATGGTCTCAATGCGTAAGAACGTATATCAGCGGGTCGGGAGCCCTTCCGGGAGCGCAGGGCTTCCGCCCTGCAATATTAACGATGCAGGGCAGAAGCCCTGCGCTCCCGGCGATGCAAGGCGGAAGCCTTGCGCCCCCGGCAAATGCGTCATCGCTGCGTGCCTGGTTGCGGCGGGGACCGCGCTGCTGCCGCAGGGGGCCGAGGCGCAGCAGCAGCAGCAGGGCGGGGCGGAGGCGCAGACCAACGCCTTCACGCTGATCGGCGGCAACCTCATCGCGGACATGAACCTGACCGGGGCCCACGGCAGCACCGGCAACGTCTTCCGCAGCCTCTGCCAGCTGCCCGGCGGCTGGCTCGTGCCCATCGTGCCCGACACGGGGCGGCTGCTGACGCTCGACCCCTTCGTCAACATGCCGGGGGACTTCACGC
>WRJS01000140.1 GCA_009778475.1 Kiritimatiellota bacterium
TTTTACATATTACATATTACATTTTACTTATTACCTATCACTTATTACCTATTACTTCTCCTTCAATTCCTCATTGCAAGGCGGAAGCCTTGCGCTCCCGGCGGCTCCCAATTGTGCATTATGAATTATAAATTATGCATTATAAAGTTTCCCCTTGCAATGGGAGGGCGGAAAGGGTAACCTTTTCCCCATCTCAATCGGCGGGTGCCGTTTTGAGACTGGTTCTTTGACCGTCGCGGGGAAGGGATTCCCCGTGACACCTTGCCGCGAAGGTCACACTTCCTTCGCAAAGATGTTTTTGTACGCTTGTGCAAAACATCCATTAGAAAACGACCAAACTTGTGGATAAAGTGCATCACACATTTATTCGCGAGAGTTTTTATGACTGTAAGTGTAGAGTATGGGGTACGTCCTTTTTTTTAGGCGTGCCGCTGAACTACATGCAGTGTTTGCAGTCAGGCATTTGAGCGTGCTTCCGATGGGCATTGCAGGAATCAGAGGTGCGTCTTTCCATGCCCTATCAGGAAAGCCGACCTTAGAAAATAAACGGGCTAACTGAGGGTATGACAATGAACAGGTACACGGGCAACAAATTCCCCTTCATTGAAGGGGTGGATTGCGAAGCAAGACGGGGTAGTTTGAAAAGTGGCGGAGGCCTCCGCGCCTCCGATAACGGCGGCAGGGACGCCGCCGCTACTTTCACACGAAGGATAGCGCATGGCGTCCTAGCCATGCTCGCGCTCATGGGTGCGGCAACGCTTAACGCGGCGACGTATTACGTCAGCGAATACGACGGTAATAATGCCAACGACGGTTTGACATGGGAAACCGCCAAAGAATCCATTCAGTCGGCAATCGACAAGGCTGACACAGGGGATGAAATCTGGGTGGACTTTGGCGATTACTCGCCCATCAACTCCTTCAACAAAAACATCGCCATCCGTAGTATCTGGAGAGGGGCTGCCGTGATTGACGGCAATGAGACAAGATGTTGCGCAACATTGGGGACAGACCTCACGCAGACCAATACCGTCCTTGACGGATTCACCTTGCAAAACGGGAAATGGATTGACGGCGGCGGGGCGTGTGGCGGCACGTTGGTTGGTTGCCAGTTGTGGGATAACCGCGCAATCATGGATGGCGGAGGGGCATACGGCAGTGTGTTGATTGACTGCGACCTGTATAACAATGCCGCTATCCGTAATGGCGGAGGAGTGTGTTGTTGCACGTTATACAATTGCAAGCTGGCGCATAACATGGCATCCGAGGGAGGCGGCTCACATAATAGTGCGTTGAACGAATGTTACTTGTATAAAAATGAAGCCGTTGCTGAAGTGAATGCCCGAGGAGGCGGAGCGTATGGCGGTACGCTAAACAACTGCGTTTTGGAAGGCAACACGGCTAAAGCCTCAGAGGGTAACGCCCAAGGGGGCGGGGCGTGTGATAATATCTTGAACAACTGCTTTTTAGTTCAAAACATCGTCGGCGGCGAGAATTACTGGGGCGAAGCACGCGGTGGTGGGGCGCAGGGCGACATGTTGATTATGAGCAATTGTACGCTTGTGGCTAATATGAGCATATCAAAAGATGGCGTCGCTTATGGCGGCGGAGCGTCTGGCGGAACGTTGTACAACTGCAAGTTGGAGGGGAACTTGTGCGGTTCAAAAACAAGAACCTCTTATGGCGGCGGGGCGCACGGCACCACGTTAAACAACTGCGAGTTGATTGAGAACATTGCCGTGTGTGGCGAGCCGTATGAAAAAGAAAGCAGCATCATTATCACGGAAGGTGGCGCCGTAGGCGGCTCTACGAGTCATTCCGTAGGAGTTGAGGCGGGAGTTGAATGGAAGATATTTAAGGTAGGCGGCAGCTACACATACACCACGGAAAAACATTGGGAATCCAATTGGTCTGTCCAACGTCCTGCTTTCAGCACACTGGTTAACGACAACGAAAGCTGGGGCGGCGGGGCGTATAGCGGCACGCTGAACAACTGCCTACTGTGGGGAAATGCGGCGTGGGGCGGCGGCGGAGTATATCAGGGCGTATTGAACAATTGCACGGTAGTTGAAAATCAGTCACACATAAAAGGCGGCGGCCTTTATGAATGCACTGCGACATATAATGGTGCTGTGAATAACAGTGTCGTTGTGTTTAACACATCAGAAACAGGAAGTTCTGCGCAACAAAACACATTTGATTCACCAGCAAATTTCTCTCATATAGATGCAGACCCGTTTTTCGTGGACATGGCAAACGGGAATTTCCGATTACAAGCGAATTCGCCGTGCATTAACACGGGGAACAATGCTTATGTCACGTGGAGGAGTCTCGATCTTGACGGCAATCCGCGTGTCTTTAACGGAAACGTGGACATTGGTGCGTATGAGTATCAGGTTGCTCCCGATGTGTGGCATGTCGATCTGACATGCCCAGACGACTCGGGAGATGGCAAGAGCAGAGAGACCGCGAAAAAAAATATTCAGGCGGCAGTGAATGCGGCGGCACCGCATGACACGATACTCGTGTGGCAAGGGACGTATTCTCCCTTTTCGACAGATAACAAAACCATCACCATACGTAGCGTCAACGGCGCATCTATGACCTTCATTAATGGCGGCGGCACGAACCGCTGTGCGACACTCGGCACAGTGCCGGGAGATGTCAGCACGACACTCACGGGGTTCACCCTGTGCAACGGCAGGGCACCGCAAGGCGGGGGGGGGTGGGGAGGCACGTTGAATGATTGTATGCTGGTGAACAACACGGCTATCGCCACCAATATATACGTATCTTTCAACCTCCCACCTCCCAATCCCCAATTTCCCTTACACCCTTTGGGTTCCTTGGGTTCGGCAGACGATGCAGATGGCGGCGGGGCGGCTTACAGTACGCTGAACAATTGCACTCTGGCGGATAACAGAGCAGAAAGCACAAGTAGAATTTACAAGTGGTCTGGACTTACATTCTCATTCTCATACGGAAACGTACATGGAGGCGGTGCTTATTACTGCACGCTGAACAATTGCATGCTGGCAAACAACCAGATAATCTCCCACGGTGATGGAAACGCGGATGGCGGCGGGGCGGCTCACAGCACGCTGAACGACTGCACGTTGACAGGGAATAGGGCGGAACCCTCTGATAGCGGCGGGATTGCATACGGTGGCGGGGCTTTTTACTGTGAATTGGACCGTTGCAAACTGATAGGCAACCGGGCATATAACACTCATAACTCAGAGAAGTCAAGCGTGCTCGGCCGTGGCGGCGGGGCGCATCAAGGCACGTTGCGAAACTGCCTGGTGGTAGGGAACCGAAGCGAGCGCGGCGGCGGAGTAAACAGCGCTACATTAATCAACTGTACGGTGGCGAACAACCGCACAACCCGTTGGTTAGATGGAGACAAAGCAGGCCGTATGGGGGGCGGGACATATAACTGCGCGGTAGTGAACAGCATCGTCTCACATAATCGGAGGTGGAATAGCACTGCCGATGGCAGTGGTAGTGATGGAACTTCGGATAATGACTTGAACAGTACCGCCTTCCCCAATTCCACCACAACAGGCGCGAGTTTTGTAAACCTCGGGACATATGCAACTGCCGCCAGCGGCGACTACCACCTGACGTCCGGCTCGACAACTTGCATCGACAAGGGAAACAATGCGTATAGCGGCGACTTTGGCAATCTTGACCTTGACGGGAATAGGCGCATCGTTAATGGCGGGTTTAGCCTGACGGTAGACATCGGGGCGTATGAGTACAATTCGTCTCCCCCCGCCTACACGGTTTCCTACAGCGGCAACGGCGCGGATGGCGGCTCTATGGCAAACTCCAGCCACACCTACGACACGATGGCGAACCTGACATCGAACGAATTCACAAAGTCAGGTCATGCCTTCGCAGGTTGGTCGACGACCGCAAACGGCGTGGTCGAATACAGTGATGGGCAGATTGTCCTTAACCTATCTTCGACACACGGCGCGACTGTCCCGCTCTATGCGCAGTGGACACCCGTCTCCGAGACGCAGACCACACCCGTGCCTGTGCCGTATGCGTGGCTGGACACGCATTACGGCGTGAACGGCGGGGATTACGAGGCGGCCGCGAACGGCAAAGACCCGAATAACGGGTACTACGTCTGGGAGTTGTACGTCATCGGTTTCGAGAACCCGTCCGACCCGAACAACCGATTCACGGCGCGAATCGAAATGGACGACAACAAGCCCGTCGTGACGTGGGACCCGCACCTCCGTGACGGGACGCGCGCGTACACGCTCTTCGGGCGGGAGACGCTCGACGCAGGGGAATGGACACCCGTTGACCCGAGCGACATACCCGAAGGGATGCGGTTCTTCAAGGTGCGCGTGGGGATGCCGTAGGGGCGGTTCGCGAACCGCCCCTACGGAATATCCAATATCCAACACAGGGGACCCCGTTGGCGCGACCGCGGCCAATGGGGCATGAGAATATCCAATGTCCAAGTGCCGGGAGCGCAAGGCTTCCGCCTTGCAATTGGGGAATTAAAAAGAAAGTAATAGGTGATAAGTAATAGGTAATAGGTGAAAGGTAAAATGTAAAAGGTAAAAGGTGATAGGTGATAAGTAATAAGTGATAGCGGTTTCTGCTTATCAGTAACCTATTACCTATCACTTATCACCTCTAACCTATCACCTCTTTCTATGCGGCTACGGCTTGACGGTGATGCGGCCGGAGGGGGAGACGGCGCGGAGTTCGGGGTCGTACATTCCGCTGGCGGTGACGGGGGGGTGGACGTAGTCGCCGGGGGTGACGGCGCGGATGGCGTAGTGGAAAGAGGCCTTGCCGGAAAACGCGTCGGCGAAGAAGAGCATACGGTCGTCGCGGGCCTCGCGGGAGAGGACGGGTTCGTGGACGTCCTTGAGCCATTCGACGGTCATGCTGGTCTTGAGGTTGGGGTTCTCGATTTCCCAGCCTGCGGGCAGGAGGGCTTCGATGACGAGGTGGCTGCGCGTCGCGCCGAGGGTGTCCACCGTGACGCGCGCGATCACGAGGTCGCCTTGGCGGAGGTCGGTGGCCTTCAGCGGTTTGCCGAAGATGTCGAGGTAGTCCTGCCCGATGCTCAGGCCTTGCTGCTTGGGCGGTTCGGGTTCGTTGGCGACGCCTTCGAATCGCGTCAGGAGGAAGGCTTTGCCGGGGCCGTCGTTGCGGACTTCGAGGGTGCCCGCCGCCGCGCCGGGGCCGAATGTGTAGGAGACGTCGTTCGTGGGACCGAAGGCGAGGGTCTGGCCGTTGCACAGCACGGTGCCGCTGAAGGGCTTTTCCGTGTCGGGGAACTGGCTCATGAGTTTCCCGAAGGCGAGGAGCGCGAAGGCGTTGTCTTGCGTGCTGCCGAAATGGCCGTCGCGCTGGCGTGAGCGCAACGCTTGGACCAGTTGGTTGACCATGGGGGTCTCGGCGTCGATCTCCAGCCATGCCATGAGCAGGAGCGCGCAGTCGCGGATGTCGCTGTTGGTCCAGTCGCTGCTTTCGCGGGGGCGCGGCGCGGGCAGCGGGATGGCGTCGAGGATTGCCGTGGCCTTGCGCGGTTCGCCCGCGAGCATCCACGCCGTGGCGAGGTGCGCGCGCGCGGCGGTGTTGAGTTTGGCCGCGTCCTCGGTCAGCGTGGACATCCACCCGTAGTCGGGCTTCTGCGCGAGCGCGAGGATGTGGCAGGTGTAGGCCTTGTCCTGCATATCCTGTTGCCATTGCGTGGCGCGGTCGCGGTTTGAGCCGAATGTGCGTTGCAGCCACGCCACGGCGGGGTCAAGGGTGGCGGCGGGGACGGTGAAGCCCGCCTTCTGCGCCTCCAGCAGGAAGTGGATGGCGTAGCGCGAGGCGGCGGCATCCGCGGGGAGGCTGGAGAGCGGCCATGACGCGAAGCCACCGCCGTTGTAGTGCAGCACCTGCATGGAGGCGATGCGGCTGATGGCCGCGTCAACCAGCGCGGCGGGGTCGCCCTGCACCTTCGCGGCGGGCGGCAGGCGGTCGACCCACTGCTGCGCGTAGAGGAGCGGGAACGCGCCGGACGTGGTCTGCTCTAGGCAGCCGTAAGGATAATGCACGACGTACTCCAGCGCGCGCCCCATCTGGACGGAGGCGAACGCGGAGAGGGCGCCCGACGCGGCGCAGGATTCGGGTATCCAGTCTTTCGGCGCGTGGAGCGTGAGGCGTTCGTTGGGCGGCACGGTGGCGGGCGTTGTGACGACCTGCAGGCCGCCCGCCGGGCGCACGGCCAGTTCGATGGTCTCGCGGTACACTATGTTCGCGGCGGTGGCCTCGATGGTGCAGTGCGCCTTGCCGGGTGTGCGGTCGGCTTGCCACTGCGCCTCCAGCCGGGCGGACTGCCCTGCGCGTAGGGTGATGCGCTGCTCGGCGGGCGTGACGCGGAGCGGGCCGTCCGCGCTCAGGCGCACGGTCACGTCCATGTCGTTGGTGCTTGTGTTGTGGAGCGGGATGGCGGAGGTGCAGGTGTCGCCCGTCGCAAGGAAACGCGGCAACGCGGGCTGCACGACAAGGTCGCGTTTGACCTCGACGCTCGCGGTGCCGCGCCCGGCCTGCGCGGCGGTGTAGGCGACGGCCATGAGGCGTAGCGCACCCGTGAACTCCGGCACGTTCAGCACGGCGGTCGCCTCGCCGTTCGCATCGAGCGGCACGTCGGCCTGCCAGAGCGCGACCGGCTTGAAGCGCCGCGCCTGAATGGGGTTGAGGCGGCGGCGGAGCGCGGAGGCCTCGCCATCGCCGCCCGGCGACGGCGTTGACTCCAGCGCGTCGTCCATCAGCGGCATGAGGTTGCCGTACAGGTCATACAGGCTGATGCCGAGTTGGCGTTGGCGTTGCCAGTACGCGAGCGGGTCGGGGGTGCGGAACGCGGTGAGCATACAGATCCCTTCGT
Source organism: Kiritimatiellota bacterium (assembly GCA_009778475.1). GTDB lineage: Bacteria > Verrucomicrobiota > Kiritimatiellia > RFP12 > UBA1067 > WRJS01. The sequence continues at coordinate 6,911 of WRJS01000140.1, forward strand.
CCACGGCCATGACCGTGACCCTGCCGCCGACAGGCGCGCCCGCCGCGTCCCGCACACGGATGTGCGCGCGCAACGGCGACTGCGGCTCGATGCGCGCGGGCGCGGTGATCGCCACGTCCAGGCGGTGCTTGGGGCGTTCGACGGTGAGCGGCACTGTGCCGACCGCACGGTGCGCGCGCCATGTCGATTCCGCCACGGCCGGGCGGATGACCATGACCGTGGCATACGCGTTGGGCGCGAAGGCCTCTTCAACGGGGATGTCAATCTCGAGGGTGTTCTGCTCGAGCGTGAGGCGGCGGGTCGTCAGCACGGCCTCTTGCCCGATGGTCAGCAGGGCCTCGCCCGTGATGGGCGAGCGGATGAGCAGACGCGCGGTCTCGCCCGGCTGGTAGGCGCCCTTGCGCTCCCATTCCAACTCGACGGCATCGGGACTCTCGCGGCTCCATTCGCCCCAATAGCCGTCGTTCGCCCCGGCGTAGAAGGTGATGCTCGCGGAGGCGCCGGAGTCGGGGTGCGTCGCGGAAAGGAGGTACTGCCCAGCGGTGTCAACCGCGAAGGGCCACCACGCCGTGCCCTTGCCCGCCGAGGCGGTCACCGTGTCCTTGCGGATTTCAGTCTCCTGCCGCTCGGAGACCCACTCGTACCTGCCGTTCGCATTGCGCCGCAGGGCCGACACCCATGCGACGCGCGAGAGTTGCAGGGTCAGGGGTGTCGGGGTGGGGGTGACGCTCTCATCCGACAGGAGGACGGCGACATCCACGTGCTGCGTCTGCGCAAGGCGCAACGTCCCTTGCCACGAGGGGCGTAGCCCCACATAGAAAGGATAGACGTCCAGGCGGCGCGACGCGTATGCGGTGACGGCGCGCCCGTTGGGTTCGCTGACGGTCGCGCTCACGACCGCGCCGATTGCGGCGGGCGGCTTCGCGTTCTTAATCGTCTCAAGCGCGAGCGTCCACGCGCCCTTCTCGTCCAGCGTCCCCTTGCCCGCCTCGCGGGTGACGGTCGGGAACGACTTCTGGGCATCCCCGAAAATCCAGCCCTTCCATTTCTCCGGCGCGAACGGCATCTCGCGGTAGGTCACGGTGGCGGTCACGGGGAGGTTCGCGGCCTCCCGCCCGAACAGGAAATCCGCTTTCACGGTGGCCTCGATTTTCTCACCTGCCGGGACAGGCGAGGTCGGCATCTCGACTTGCACGCGGATTTGCGGCGGCACAAACTCCTCGACCGCGACGGCCGCCCTGCCGAGCAGCGTGTCCGTGCCGGGCATCCGCAACTCAATCGAATACGTGCCGGTGGACGCATAGTCCGGCAAGGGGATTTCGTTCGTCACCGAGCCGAACGCATCCAGCATGACCGCCTTCTCGCAGAGCGTCTTGCCGTTGGGGCGGGCGACGTGGAGCATCGCGAGGAACGGCTGCGGCGCGCGCAGTTGCGAATCGCGTACCAGTGACTGGACAAAGATGGTCTCCCCCGGGCGGTAGATTCCGCGCTCCGTGAACACGGCCGCGTCGAACTGCCCCGCCTCCAGATAAGGCGCACCGGAGGTCGGGCCCGCGACGGGGACGCGCTGCCGCGCAAAGTCGATGTAGGAGAGGTCGTCATCCTTTTGCGCGATGATCGCCAGCGGGTCGCCCGCGCATTTCTCAGGGTTCCACTGCAACCGCGCAAGCCCCTGCGCGTCCGTGTTCCCGAACGCCATGGTCTCGTTGCGGTCGGAAATCAGCGTGACGCGCACATCTGCGGCGGCCTGCGCCGTGGAGAGGGCGTTGACCCACACCACCGCGCTCGTGCCAGACACCTTCGCCGCGACGCCCAGATCCGTCACGACAATCATGCGCGAGTCGGCCACGCCGGAATCGCCCCAGACGGTCAGGCGGTAAATGCCGCGCGGGGGGCGGCGCGTGGAGAGTTTCGCCAGTTCCACAGTACCCGCGCCGATACCGTCCGCGTTCACGCGCACGGCAAGGTTGGTCATCTTCTCACCGATGCCCGTCAAGTCCAATCGGTCATAGATTTTTCCGGTCTCCTCCATGACGAACGGGAAGAGGTTGTTGCTCGCGACAGGTTCCAAGGAGGCGTGGAAGGCCTTCATGCCCGCCGTCCGCACGGGAACCTGCAACGTGCCGTGCGGGGCAAGGTAACGGTGCCGATCGAGGTGGTCGATTTCAATCGCGCTGCCCTGCGGAGGGATTTTGATGGATCGCTTTGCCGTCTTGGGCAGGGTGCTCCCGTTTTGCGCGGGCAGCCCCTCCTTGAGCGTGACCTCATAAACCCCGTTCGGCTTGAAGTCCCCCCTCAGCTCAATTCCGCTGCCCCCCCACCAGTCGTCGTATGCGCTGACGGTCATCTCGACAGGGGGCGTGACCTCGACGAAAGACCGGGCTTCCTTCGCGTCGGGAATCTGCGAGAGGCGGATGCGTATCCGGGGCTTTTCAAAGGCGGGGTAGTCCGCCTCCATGCCGCGCAAGACGAGGTTCATTTTGAGGTCGATCGCCCCCGCCTGTTTTTCTGCGGCGAGGTGACTCTCCCCGACCGCCGGAAGCCCCCCTTGGAGCGTGTAGTTCAGCACGTCATCCACCACAGGCGCCGTCACGATGACCACCTGATTGGGCGCCGGATGGTTGTCGATGGTGTACTCGATGTCCTCCTGCTTGCGCGTCGCGAGGGAGAAGAATTTCGGCAACTGCTGGATGTCCGGCGCGGCGTTGAAACGGAGGCGGATTTGGAACCGCCGTTCGGGGTCAACGTTGCTCGCCTCAATCTCGCGCAACCGCAGTGGCTCCTTGATGACCGACGCGGGCGCCGCCGCGCTTGCCGCAGGGCGCGTTTCAGGCTCCTCGGTTTTCCGCTCCCGCGAGGACGCGATCCGCCAAAGCCCTGCGGCATTGACGAGCAGAAAAACGAGCGCAAGCGCAAACCATTTCCAGTTTCCGCTTGATAAAATTGGACGGGCAGGTGTTGTCATGATGTGATCCTTATGCGAGCTGAAAAAAATACAAGTGTACACGAACCGCCCCAAATTTTCAAGCCGGAAAAAGTGAAAGGTTAGGTGATAGGTGATAGGTGATAAGTAATAGGTAATATGTAAAAGGTAATATGTGATAGGTAAAAGGTGATAGGTAATATGTGATAGGTAATAAGTAAAAGGTAATAGGTAATCCCCTATGTCCTCTTTGTCCCCTATGTCCCCCACCGTAGTCCCGGCGTCCTGTAGTCCCGTAGTCCCCCTCCCCACCCGCCCATCCCCAATTGCAAGGCGGAAGCCTTGCGCTCCCGGCACTTGGACATTGGATATTCCGTAGGGGCGGTTCGCGAACCGCCCCTACGGCATCCCCACGCGCACCTTGAAGAAGCGCATCCCCTCGGGAATATCGTTCGGGTCAACGGGTGTCCACTCCCCTGCGTCGAGCGCCTCCCGCCCGAAGAGCGTGTACGCGCGCGTCCCGTCACGGAGGTGCGGGTCCCACGTCACGACGGGCTTGTTGTCGTCCATCTCGATCCGCGCCGTGAAGCGGTTGTCCGGGTCGGACGGGTTCTCGAAACCGATGACGTACAACTCCCAGACGTAGTACCCGTTATTCGGGTCTTTGCCGTTCGCGGCCGCCTCGTAGTCCCCGCCGTTCACGCCGTAATGCGTGTCCAGCCACGCATACGGCACAG
>WRJS01000141.1 GCA_009778475.1 Kiritimatiellota bacterium
TGAAGAGGTAGAGCTTGAGGGATTTGCTCTCGACCATGCGCTCGCTGGGGATGTAGCGGATGGTGATGGTGGCGAAGTCGGGCTGCCCCGTCATGGGGCAGAGCGAGGTGAACTCGGGGCAGGTGAACGTGACCCAGTAGTCGCGCTTCGGGTGCTTGTTGGCGAACGCCTCCAGCACGGCCGGGTCGTAGCGGTCGGGGTAGGCGGTCTTGGCGCTGCCCAGTCGGGTGATGCCGTTCAGTTCGCGTTTGCTTCGTGCCATGGTGTCGTGTCCTTACGCGCGCCACGGGCGGGTGCGCCCGTCGCAGTTGGGGTGGATGGTGGGGAAGTAGTCCGTGAAGAAGTTGACGTCCTCGACAAGCTGGAAGTCGTACATGCCCATGCACACGAAGTCCGCGCCGCCTCTGAACGCGAAGGGAATCGCGTCGCAGGGGTGGATGGCGCCGGCCGCCATGATCTTGAACGCGATCCACGGTTGCTCTTGCTGCGCCATGAAGTCGATGACCGCTTGGGGGCTGACACACCAGAGGTTGTCCTTGGTGTCGTGGCCGTCTTGGGGGCGGGCGGACCAGTAGTTGGTGTCGTGGAAGGTTTTCATCCAGAAGTCCGGCACCAGCCCGTGTTCGACGCAGAACTGGAGCGTCTCGAGTCGGTGCGCCCCGATCCCTGCGGGGACGCCGAGTTTTTTCATCTCGGTGAGGGCGGTCTCGAACGCTTTGATGTTCCCTTCCTGTGCCCACCTGTCCGAGTGGACGCCGTGCGTGTAGATGGCGCACGCGCCGAAATCGACGGAGATCTGCGCACCCTTGACCAGCCCGTCGGGATGGCCGCAGGACGAGATGAACTGTATCTTGCCGCCCTCCTTCTCGCGGTAGTCGCCGATGACGCGCATGAGCGGCGGGCTGGCCATGATGGTGTTGATGCCGCACGCCTCCGCCATCTGGAACGTCTTGAACACGCGCCAGTCGCTGTGGTACGCCTTCACGAGCTTGTCGGTGTAGAGCAGATCACGCGCGTGCGCCCAGCCGCTGATGAGGTTGCCGCCGAGCATCACGCGGCTGAGCGTGGCGTTACCGATTTTCGCGAAATGCGTGTTCGGCGTTTTCAATTCTTTGAGGTCGGCGAACTCGAACGTCTTGACCGTCGCGCTGGTGACGGCTTCGGGCCGCGCCTCGAGGTTCCCGCGCTCCTTCGAGTGCCTGCGCAGGAACGCCAGTCCGAACACGCCCAGCACCGGAAGCGACGAGAGGCTGATGAGCAAGTCGCGGCGGTCGGCGGATTTGATGCCCATCCCGCTCCCGCCGTCCGCCGCCGCGTCGCGTGCGCGCAACCTCTTGCCTAGCCATGCGGCGATGAGCGAGCCGATGTTGTGCGACGGCACGAAGCACACCGCCGCCAGCATGACCGCCATGATGACCCGATAATCAACCCACAGCGAGTGCAGTTCGGCAGGGCCGCCGGGGTGCGCGATGCAGTCCAGCGCGAGCAGGGCGATGCCGCACACGGACGAGACGCGCACGAACACGCCCAGCACCAGCGCCGCGCCGGTAATCGTCAGCCCCCAGGCATCCAGCCCCCCCGCATCGGCGAAAATCTTCGACAGCCCCTCATAGAGGAGATGCCACCCCACCAGCATCCGCAGGAGCGTCATCACAACCGATTTTTTTGTCATTAAGTGCTCCGTTTTTTTTAACCGCAGATGGCGCAGATTTTACAGATAAAAAAACAATCCGTGCAATCTGTGGTTGAAAAAATTCTGTTAACCCTGTCAAGAAATGCCTGTTTTTCGTTAACCGCAGATGACGCAGATTTTTATTTCTGCATCATCCGCAAGCATCATAAAAAATCTGCGTCATCGGCGTGTTCAATCCCTCTACGTGCGCCACGGGCGCTTGCGCCCTTCGCAGTTCGGGTAGATCGTCGGGAAGAAGTCCGTGAAGAAGTTGACGTCCTCGATGAGCTGGAAGTCGTACATGCCCATGCACACGAAGTCCGCGCCGCCCTTGAACGCGAAAGGCACCGCGTCCTGCGGGCGGATGGCCCCGGCCGCCATGGTCTTGAACGCGATCCACGGCTCTTCACGCCCCTCGAAGAAGTCGATGACCGCCTGCGGGTCGGCGCACCAGTTGTTGTCGTGCGACTCCTGCCCGTCCTGCGGCCGCGCAGACCAGTAGTTGTTGTTGTGGAACGTCTTCATCCAGAAGTCGGGGATGATGCCGTGCTCGACGCAGAACTTGATGGTCTCCAGCTTGTGCGCCCCGATCCCGGCGGGGACGCCCAGCTTGCGCATCCCCTCCAAGGCGGTCTCGAACTCCTTGATCTTCCCGTCGCGCGCCCAGTTGTCCGACCAGCCGCCGTGCGTATAGACCGCGCACGCACCGACCTTAACGGATTCCTCCGCGCCCCTGACAAGCCCCTCGCTGTGGCCGCAGTCCGAGATGAACTGTATCTTGCCGCCCTCGTTCTTCCAGTAGTCGCCGAGCACGCGCATGAGCGCCGGGTTGGTCATGATGGTGTTGATGCCGCACTCCTCCGCCATCTTGAACGTCCTGAACACGCGCCAGTCGGAGTGGTACGCCTTCACGAGCTTGTCCGTGTAGATCAGGTCGCGCGCGTGCGCCCACCCGCCGATGAGGTTGCCGCCGAGCATCATGCGGCTCAGCGTCACGTCCTTGATTTTCGCGAAATGCTCGTTCTTCTTTTTCAGATCCTTGATGTCGTCGAACTCGAACGTCTTGACCGTCGCGCTGGTGACGGCATCGGGCTGCGCCTCCAGATTCTCGCGCTCCTTCGAGTGCCTGCGCAGGAACGCCGCGCCGAACACGCCCAGCACCGGCAGCGACGACAGGCTGATGAGCAGGTCGCGGCGGTCCACGGACCTCACGCCCAGCCCGCTCCCGCCGTCCGCCGCCACGTCGCGCGCGCGCAGCCTCTTGCCCAGCCACCCCGCGATGAGCGACCCGATGTTGTACGACGGCGCACAGCACACCGCCAGCAGCGCGACCGCCATGACGATCCGATAGTCAACCCACATGGCATGAAGCTCCGCCGGGCCGCCGGGGTTCGCCATGTAATAGAGCGCGAGCACAAGGATGCCGCACACCGACGAGAACCGCACCAGCACCCCCAGCACCAGCGCCCCGCCGATGAGCGTCAGCCCCCACATGTTCAGGCTGTCCACGAGTCCCAGCAGCCCCGGGCTCTCCGCGATTCCCTGGAACACGCCCAATGGGCTTGCCCGCAGGTAACCCGCCGCGCTCCAGTCGCCCTGCGCGAATTTCGCAAGCCCCTCATACAGGAAATACCATCCCAGAAACATCCGCAACACCGTCATCACAATCGACTTCTTCATCTCTAATCCCTCCTCATTTAGGATTCATTAGTGTAGCATGAATTTCAGCGGGTTGTAAATAGCGGAGTTACTTTTTAATAGCTGGCCGCGATTGCTTGACGTTACGGCCTCATCCGTGGTAATCTGTTTCCCTGTTTCAGATTTCATCATGCAATTTCATGCGGAAAATACGTCTGAGGACATTACATACGCGTTCCCCTTGCAACGCGAGGTGAAGGCGGTGTTGCACTTCCTTGGCCTGCGCAGGGGTGCGGTGCGCACGGGGCTGGACGTCGGGTTCACGAACTCGTGGGCTTCGCAGACGTTCCGCCAGACGGGCGGCTACTGGATGACGGTCGAGATGACGCACCAGCGGCTCGGGCGCGTGGCCGGCGCGCTGGGCGAGGACACGGTGCTCGCCGCCGGAAAGGGCGGCGAGCTGCCCTTCGACGACAAGCAGTTCGACGTCGTCGTCGTGTCGTGCGCGATGCTGACGGCGAACCCCGCGACCGTCCCTGCCATCCTCCGCGAGTGCCACCGCATCATCAAGGTCGGCGGCCACCTCGTGTTCACGGTCACGCGCCAGAAGCTCCATGCCTCCGCGCTCTCCGGCGCGGGCGCGGGCTACAGCGAGGCCGAGATGTTCCGCCTGCTGCGCGATGGCTTCGACGTGCTGGGCTTCCGCTACTCCTGCCGCTTCTGGGTGCAGATGGTGCGGCGGTGGGAACTGCGCCACAATGACCCCAGCGCGGCCCCCGGCCTCGGCACGCGCCTCTTCTACACGCTCGCGAAATGCATCGACCTCTTCCTCTTCTTCACCAAGGGATACCAGATGACGGTGTTCTGCCATCGCAAGGGCTGGCGCGAGCGGCGTTCCAGCCTGATACCCAGCGCCGCGCCTGTGTCCGAGGCCATCCTGTGCGACCCCCGGCGCAACGGCAAGAGCATCGCGGCGATCCGTTTCAAATGAGGGCGCGCGCATGACCCTTCCCTTCCCCCTCATCCTTGGCTCCGCCTCCCCGCGCCGCAAGAAAATCATGGACGCGCTTGGCTACCCCTTCACCGTCGTTGTCCCCGACGCGCAGGAGATCCACGACCCCGCCGACCCCGTGCGCACCGTCGTCGCCAACGCGGCCTCGAAATACCGCGCCTGCCGCGCCGACCACCCCGCCGCCGCCATCATCACCGCCGACACCCTCGTCTGGTTCGACGGCCGGCTCATCGGCAAACCCTCCGGTCTCGACGAGGCCGCGCGATTCCTCCGCGCCTTCTCCGGGCGCACGCAGATCGTCTATACGGGCATCGCGCTCGGCCTCCCCGCGCGACGCGACCCCGACATCCGCGTCGAGGCCTCATCCGTCACCTTCAGGACCCTCAGCGAAGAGGCCATCCAGGCCTACCTGCGAAAGACCAACCCCATCGACCGCGCCGGCGCGTACGACATCGACGAGAGCGGCGACCTCCTCGTCGCCGCCTACAGCGGCTCCCGCACCAACATCATGGGCCTGCCGCGCGGCGCGGTGCGCGACTGGATCGCGTCTTGGCGAGGGGAGCACCCCCATGGGATGCTGCTGAAGGGGCATGAAAAGAAACATAAGGCAGAAAGCCCCGGGGAATATCCAATATCCAACAGGGAATATCCAATGTCCAAGTAGGGTGCACTTCGGTTTTGTGTCCCAATTGGAGGGTGAGACAAGGTTTTCAATTGGAGCGCGAGACAAGGTTTTCAATTGGAGGGTGAGACAAGGTTTTCAATTGGAGCGCGAGACAAGGTTTTCAATTGGAGGGCGAGAGAAGGTTTTCATTGGAGGGCGAGACAAGGTTTTCAATTGGAGGGCGAACGTCCCCGTGAGCCGCGAAGGTCGCACTCTATATTTTCCTGCGCCACATTTCCTGTGGAACAAATGCACGGGATAGTGTATAATATGAAGCCTACCTTTGGAAAGGGGACGGGCAAGGAGTTTGAGATGAGAACACGCATTGCGGTTTTGCTGGTGGGCGCGGCGGTGGGCGCGGGCGCGGAGACGGTGGCGGAGCGGCTGGCGGTGCCGGTGCTGCCGGGGCAGGAATTGGCTTCGTACAATCTCGTGTACGGGCAGCTGAAAAAAAAGGACATGGAGGCGGACAGGGCGTTCGCGGAGTGCAAGGATGCGGAGGGGCTTAAGAAGCTGCAAGAGGAAATCCGCGAGAAGTGGATCGCGTCGTTCGGCGGGTTCCCCGAGCGGACGCCGCTGAACCCTGTCTTTGGCGCGACGCTTGAGCGCGACGGCTACTCCGTCACCAAGGTGCGCTACGAGAGCCAGCCGGGGCATCACGTGACGGCGTTGCTTTACCGCCCCGACACGCGGGCAGGAATGCCCGCGCCACCTTGTATCCTCATGCCGTGCGGTCACAACCTGGAGGGCAAGGCGGCGTTGCCGTATCAGCGTGCGGCGCGGCTGGCGGCGCAGATGGGGTTCGTGGTGCTGTCGTATGACCCGATCGATCAGGGGGAGCGTTTCCAGATCGAGGGGTATGATTCGGAGGACAGCTGTATCGCGCACAACGCGACGGGCGCGCGCGCGGCGCTGCTGGGCTGGAACACGGCGCGGTTCCGCATCTGGGACGGCATCCGCTCGATCGACTTCTTGGCGACGCTGGGGTACGCGGACGCGGGCAACGTGGGCGTGATGAGTTATTCGGGCGGCGGGACGCTCACGTCTTACCTGATGGCGCTCGACCCGCGCGTCAAGGCTGCCGCGCCGGCGTGTTTCATCACGAGCCTGCGCGACCATTGCGCCCATACCGGACCGCACGACGCGGAACAGAACTTCTTCGGTCAGCTGGATTACGGCTTGAACCACACCGCGCTGCTCATGCTGCGCGCGCCGGGGTTGCCCGTCTGCGTCGCCTCGGTGCGCGAGGATTTCTTCCCCATCGCGGGGACGGAGGCGACGCTCGCCGCCGCCATGCGGGCGTATGCCAACCTCGGGGTCACGGGCATCGACCTCACCAAGCCCGCCTTCGATTCGCCGCTGGGGTTCATCGACGCGCCCGGCAAGCACGATTGGACGGAGGGCATGATCCAAGGCTCGCTGGCGTGGATGCGTGCCAAGCTCATGGGCGACAAGGACGCGCTCCCCTACGACATCGCGAAGCTGCGCGGGCTGGCGTTCAAGCCCAAGGACTCCGAGGGCTTGCTGACGGAGGAGGAGACGTTCGTCACGCCGACGGGCTCCGTCCTCGACCTGCCGGGCAACCGCACGACGTTCGACCTGATGCGCGACCAGCTCAAGCGCATGGACCGCACCGCCATGTCCGACCGCTACCGCCACCCCGGCACGTATGACGGCGCGACGACGTGGCGCGTCATCGGGCAGCGCGCCGCCATCGAGAAGGTGCTGCACTTCGACCGCTTCCCCGTCGAAAAGGCGCGCGCCGAAATCCTCTCCGAGACTACGCTCGACGGCGGCGTCAAGGAAATCCGCCAAGTCCTGCGCGTCAACCACGGCGAGGGCATGACCAACGCCGTCCCCATGATCACCTTCATCCCGAGCGAGGTCAAAGGTAACCCCGTGCTTCTGTTGGCGCAAAGCGGCAAGCGGTCGCTGACGAACGAGGTGACGCACATATTGCAAGACGGCAGACCCGTTGTCGTGATGGACTTAATCGGCGTCGGCGAAATCGGGCAGGTGCGTAAGGGCAACTACAACTTGGAGGGGAAGGACACGAACGAGAACGTGGCGATGATGCTCTACCTGCTGGGACGCTCCATGATTGAGTTCCAGACGCGGGAGATTTTGTCCGCCGTTGCGGTCGCCTCTGAAACGTTCAAAGAATGTGTGGATATATACACGAAGGCGGACGGGCTTACAATCTCAATCCAACACGCCTGGGCGTATGACAAGCTAGAGCATATCAAGGATTTGTTTTATGAATTCCTTCTCCTGCCGCGACCCAGCCCCGCCCCAATAAGATGGGTTAAAAGTACAGACCCCATTTCGGTTATGCAACCCGATTTGCGCCAAAGGCTGTCATGGCGCGAGGCAATCATGAGCAAGCCGGTAAACCTTTTCGGTGATTTCAACTCGCCGAATTTCAAGGGCGACGGGTTGCCGCATTATCTGTTCTCGCACACCATACACGGCGTGTTGCGGTACTACGACTGGACGGAGTTGCGCCCAGATGTGGGCAAGGGGGATGCGGGGTTCAGCGAAGCCGCAATAAATTATCTGGACATCAACAAAGGAGGGGAAGTCAAATGAGCAGTAGGCGTGAGTTCCTGAAAAACGCCGCGCTGATGGGCGCGGGCGCGGTGGCGATGAGCCGCTTGGCGGGGTGCAAATCCGCGTGTCCGGTCGTGGGCATGGGGACGCGGGCGGACATGGAGATGAAACACGCGCCGATACCGCACGTGCGGGTCGGGCTGCTGGGCATCGGCAACCGTGGGAAGCTCGCGGTGCGCCGCCTCACGCAAGTGCCGGGCGTGGAGATCGTGGCGATGTGCGACTCCATCCCCGAGCGCGTGGAGGCGCAGCTGCCGTTCTTCAAAGAGCAGGGGCTTAAGACGCCCAAGGTCTTTTCCGGCACGACGCAGATTTGGCGGAAGATGTGCGAACTGCCCGAGGTGGACATCGTCTATATCTGCACGCCGTGGCTTGACCACACACCCATGTCCGTCCACGCCATGCGGTGCGGCAAGCACGTCGGCGTCGAGGTGCCGGCGGCGATGACCGTGGACGAGTGCTGGGAGCTGGTGGAGATCAGCGAGAAAACCCGTCGGCACTGCATGATGCTGGAGAACTGCTGTTACGGGCGCAACGAGCTGCTTGCGCTGAACCTCTGCCGCACGGGCGTGCTGGGCGAGCTTGTCCACGGCGAGGCTGCCTACATCCATGAGATGTGCGCCGGGCTGTTCAACCAGAAATATTCCGGCGGCAACTGGCGCGGCATTTACGGCATCAAGAACGCCGGCAACTCGTACCCCACGCACGGGCTCGGACCCGTCAGCTGGTACATGAGCCTGAACCGTGGCGACAAGATGGATTACCTCGTCTCCGTCGAGTCCGCCGCGATCAGCCGCCCCGCGTATGCGGCGGAGCATTTCGGCGCGGGCGACCCCCGCGCGAACCCCGCCCACTACAAGAACGGCAACATGAACGTGAGCCTCGTGAAAACCCAGCGCGGGCGCACCATCGTGATCCAGCACGACATCGTGAGCCCCCGCCCCTACACGCGCCTGAACGTGATTTCCGGCTCCAAGGGCATCCTGTCCGACTTCCCCCTGCGCGTGGCGATGGGAGCCGACGCGCACGACTGGCTGAAGCCCGACGAGCTGGAGGCGTTCCGCGTCAAGCACGAGCACCCGCTCTGGAAGCAGGGCGGCGACAAGGCGATGACGCTGGACGGCGCCCACGGCGGCATGGACTACATCATGGACTGCCGCCTCTTCCACTGCTTGCAGAAAGGGCTGCCGCTCGACATGGATGTGTATGACGCCGCGCTGTGGAGTTGCCTCGTGGACTTGACCAAGAAATCCTGCACCCGCCGCGCCGCCTCCGTGGACGTGCCGGACTTCACACGCGGCGCATGGAAAACCGCCAAGCCGCTGAGCGTCGAGTCGATGGTGATTTAATAGTGAGTAGTGAGTAGTGAGTAGTGGATAGTGATTAGTCGAGCTGCGAAGGGCGAAGCCCTTCCGTATCATAGCGTAGGGCAACGCCCTACGTATGGGACGCACAAAAAAATCAAGGCTGTAAGCCTTGCGTAACAGGAGAGAAAATGATTGTTCATGTCGCAAAGGATCGTGACGCGCTGGGCGCGAAATCGGCGGAGGTGGTCGCAACGGAGATGAGGCGCGTGTTGCAGGAGAAGGGGCGCGTCGCCATGGTCGTCGCGACGGGCGCAAGCCAATTCGAGTTCCTCGAACACCTGACGGCGGACGCGTCGCTGGATTGGACGAAGGTCGTCGCGTTCCACTTGGACGAATACGTGGGGCTTCCCGTGACCCACCCCGCCAGTTTCCGTAAATATCTGCGCGAGCGGTTCCTCGCGAAACTGCCGCGCCCCATCGGCGCGTTCCACGAGGTCAACGGCGAGAACGACCCCGCCGCCGAGTGCGCGCGCCTGAACGCATTGATCGGGCAATACGACATCGACATTTGCTGTCTCGGCATCGGCGAGAACAGCCACATCGCGTTCAACGACCCGCCCGCAGATTTCGTGACGGAAGATGCGTTCATCGTCGTTGACCTGAACGAGACCTGCCGCCAGCAGCAGGTGAACGAAGGCTGGTTCGCGACAACGGGCGACGTGCCGAGACAAGCAATCTCCATGTCGGTCAAACAGATCATGCGGTGCGCCATGCTGGTCAACAGCGTGCCGGGCGAACGCAAGGCGCAAGCGGTCAAGTGGACGCTGGACGAACCCGTCTCCCCCGACTACCCCGCCACCATCATGCGCGACCATGCGCGGTGCTATCTGAATGTGGACGCCGAGTCGTATCGGTTTGTGGCGCACTGAATCGAGGGGGACACAGGGGACCCCTAAGGTGGTGCGGGCCGTATGCGCCCCTTTAGGGGAATTCCTGCCCGCATGAGACCACGGGCAGGAATGCCCGTGCCACCTTTCCTCATTCCTAATTGCAAGGCGGAAGCCTTGCGCTCCCGGCATCTACCGCAGATACACCGGCAGCCCGACCTTCTGTTTGTTAATCGTCGCCGTCCCAGTCCCCAGCCCAATCAGACCGCCCTCGTGCGGCACCATCACGCCCGAGTAGGACACGCTTGCGGCCTTGTGTGCGAGCGCGCCCTTCGCGCTGTAGCCGTCGTAGTAGAGTTTGAAGGAGCCCTTGAACACGCCCGTCTTCGCGGTGTAGGAGAGGGTCGCGAGGGAGGGGTTCAGGTTGCGCACGGCCTCGTAGTCATACGCGCCCGCAACCTTGTCCAGTTTCGGCGCGGCGCCCTTGACGATGAAGGGTTTCAGGCCGTTGGGGATGACAGG
>WRJS01000142.1 GCA_009778475.1 Kiritimatiellota bacterium
CGCGGCAACGGAAACAAAAACACCCATCCCAGCACCCAGTCTCTGCCTTCTCAACATTTCTCAATCTCCCAAACGATTAAACGACCCGTTGCCAGTTGGGTTGAGATGGTGAATATAACAGAATGTGTAATCAGAGTCAACATAGGACGACAAAGGCCAAATGGAAATTACCCTTTCGTTGCGTGAGGATGCCGCCTGTAGGCGAAGTAGAACACCTGCGGCAGGACGGCGAAGGAGAGGAGCATGCAGAACACCTGCCCGCCGACGATGACGGTGGCGAGGGGGCGCTGGACTTCGGAGCCGATGCCCGTGGAGAGCGCGGCGGGCAGGAGCCCGACGGAGCTGATGAGGGAGGTCATCAGCACGGGGCGCAAACGCTGGCGCACGCCGACGTCGATGGCGTGTTTCAAGTCACGCGACTGGCGCAGCATCCGCTTGATGCCGGTGACGAGTACGATGTTGTCGATGGAGACGATGCCGAACATGATGATGAACCCGACGCCCACGGAGATGCCGAAGGTCATCCCGGAAATCATGATGGAGATGAGCCCGCCGATGAAGGCGTAGGGCATGGCGCTGGCGACGATGAGCGAGTCGCGGATCGTGCCGAAGGTGATGTACAGCACGAAGAGGCTCAGCAGCAGCGCCACGGGGACGATGACCGTGAGGCGTTTCATGGCGCGTTGCTGGCTCTCGAACTCGCCCGCCCACATAATCTTGTTCTCGGGCTTGAGCGCTAGCAACGCGCCCACTTTGCGCTGGGCCTCCTCCATGGCGGAGCCGAGGTCGCGGTCGTCGCGGACGCTGAACGCGACGGCGACGTAGCGGCTGCCACCCTCGCGGTAGATGAAGGCGGGCCCGGCGAGAAAGTGGAACTCGGCAATCTCGCGCAACGGTATCTGCAGGCCTTCCATGGTGGGGATGAGGATGTCACCGATTTTCTTCTCGTCGTTGCGGAACTCGCGGGCGAAGCGCACGACGATGTCGAACGTACGGTCGTCCTCGTAGAAGGTGGTGGCGGTCTTGCCGCCGATGGCCATCTCGATGACGGATTGCGCGTCCACCTTGGCGATGCCGTACCGCGCCATGCGGTGCTCGTCCAACTTGATTTGCAGTTCAGACGCCCCGAGACTGCGCACAACCGTCACGTCGTCCAAGCCATGGATGCCGTTCAAAACTTCCGCCGCCTGATCCGCCAGCGCCTCGAGTTGGCGCAGGTCGCGCCCGTAGATTTTGAGCGCGGTCTGGCCATGGACGCCGGAGACCTCCTCCTCAATCTCATGCTCGATGGGTTGCGTGAAGCACAGGCTCATGCCGGGGTAGGCGGACAGCATCTCCTGCATCTCCTTGACGAGCGCGATCTTCGTAATCTTGCGCGTCCATTGCTTCTCGGGCTTCAGGTCAACGAGTATCTCGATGTTGAAGAAGCCCACCGGATCCGTGCCGTCGTTCGGCTGACCCGTCATGGTCACGACGAACTCGGCCTCCTCGAACGCCATCAGTTTGCGCCGCAACTCGTTCGCCACCCGCACGGAGGTCTTGAGGTTGACGCTCCGTTGCAACGTGGCGTGGATGAAGATGGAACCCTCGTTCATGTGCGGGATGAACTCCGTCCCCCACGACAGGAAGCGCACAACGCACCCCGCCAGCAACAGGGCGAACAGCAGCAGCGTCAATACGCGAAACCGCGCGGCGAGTTTATAGAGGCTGAACATCAGCCACGGCAGGAAATGGTTGAGGGGGTTCTTGTGTTCGCGGATGGGCTTGTTCAGCAGAATCTTGCACATCACTGGGACGTAGGTCAGCGACAGCAACAGCGAACCCAACAGCGCGAAACCCAAGGTGTAGGCGAACGGCGCGAACATCTTGCCCTCCACTTTCTGGAACGAGAAGATGGGCATCAGCGCCAGCATCAGGATGACCAGCCCCGAGAAGATTCCATACGCCACAGGCGCGGTGCTGCGCTTGATTAGCCCGCCCTTGGACATCAGGCGGTATTTTTCTCCCAAGAGTTTCGACTTCGCCAGCGCGTTGACGAACACAATCTCCACCAGCACCAGCGGCCCTTGCAGCATCAGCCCGAAGTCCACCGCGCCCATGGAAATCAGGTTCGCAGAAAGCCCCTTGACGCGAAGCATGATAATCGCGAAAAGGAACGACAACGGCATCACCGACGCCACGATGAACGCCCCGCGCAGGTTGGCGAGAAAGATGAACACCACCAGCGCGACAAGGCAAATCCCAATCAGCATATTCGTCATCACCGTCTGCTTCGTGAGGTTGACCAGTTTCATGCGGTCTTGGAAAACGACAATCTTCACGCCCTCCGCTTCGAGGCGACCATTCAGTTCCTCGATTTTCGCCTTCACGCTGCGGATGACGGCGCTGGGGTCCTCCCCGTGCAACAGCCACACCTGCCCCTGCACCACGTCGTCGTTCTCGTTGAACCCGCACTGCCCCAGGCGCGGCTTCGCCGCGACGCTCACCATCGCGACCTGCCGCACGCGCACGGGCGTGTTGCCCTTCGTCTCGACCAGCACGTCCTCGATGTCCTCGACGCTTGTCAACAGCCCGATGCCGCGCACGACGAACGCCTGCTCGCCCTTCTCGATGATGTCCCCGCCGACGTTGATGTTCCCCTCCGCGATTGCCTGAAACACCTGTAGCGGCGTCAGGTCATAGTTTTTCAGTTCGACCGGATTGAGTTGAACCTCGTAGATTTTTTCCTCGCCGCCGAACGGCGAAATCATGGAGATGCCCGGCACGGACATCAACTCGCGCTCCACCACCCACTCGTTCACCGCCGCGACTTCGCTGATGGGCAAATCGCTCTCCAGATAGTAACGCAGAATCAGCCCCGTCGCCGTACTCGGCGGCTCGATGGCGATTTCCGCGCCCTCCGGCAACTCCACATCCTTCAAGCGGTTCGCCGTATAGACCTGCGCGTAGAAGTCATCGATGCCGTCCTCGAAATGGACGACCACCCACGATAGCCCGAACAGCGAGACCGAGCGCACGACCGACTTGCGCGGGATCGCGTTCAGTTGCTGCATGACGGGGACGGTCACGAACTTCTCCACCTCCTCCGCCCCGCGCCCCGCCCACTGCGTGATGACGATGGCGTGCGAGTTGGTCACGTCCGGGTACGCCTCAATCGGCGTGTTCAGGTAGCACGTCACCCCGATCGCCGCCATCAGCCCCGTCAGGAACAGCACCACCAAGTGGTTGTGCAACGCCCACGCAATAATCCGCTCGACAAACTTCTGCATATCAATGAAACCTTCTTAGCCCTGAAAGGGCGTTATCAATAGCGCAGGGTTTCCGGGAGCGCAGGGCTTCCGCCCTGCATTGATTATAGGCAAGGCGGAAGCCTTGCGCTCCCGGCATTTCAGCCTGCTTGCCCAGAAAGTGATATGTAGTGTGTCCCATCGTCTTGTTAATCGTTCGCGGTTCGATTGTCAATGCGAGTTATGATAAATTTGCAATCGGATTGCAAATTTATTGCAATCCGATTTATATCCCCATCAGTGCGGAATAGACGAGTATCTGATTTTTGATGACGACCTCGTCGCCCTCCGTGAGCCCGGAGGTGAGGTAGGCTTTCCCGTGGCTGGTGTCGAAGAGCGTCACCTCGCGGACGGCGAAGCGGTCGGTGCCGAGGCGCACGACGGCGTAGTAGCGGTTGCTGTCGAAGATCAGCGCGTCGGCGGGGAGCGTGACCAGCGACTGGCTCGCGGTCTGCTTGAAGCGGATGTCCACGGACATTCCGGGCTTGAATTTCATATCCGCGTTGTCAACCACGATGCGCGCCTTCAACGCCTTGTCCTCGGGGTCGAACACCTGCGAGACCGCGTCCACCTTGCTCGTGAACACCTGCCCTGGATAGGAGATGCAGGAGATGTGCGCCTCCATCCCGTCCTGCACGAACGGGATGTTGCTGGCGTAGATGTTGGCGACGATCCAGACCGTCCCGAGGTTCGCGACCGTGAACAGCGGCTCCTCCCCACCCGCGACCGTCATCCCTGCGGTCACCTGCTTCGTGATGACGTGCCCGCCCATCGGCGCGAGGACTGAAAACACGCCGCGCCCTTTGACCTCCCCGAACATCTCCAGTTCCGCCGCGACGCGCTCTTTCGCCGCCTCGGCCTGCCCGACCTTTTCCTGCGCCTCCGCCAGTTCCTTTTCGGAGAGCATCTTGTCCGCAAGCATCTCCTCCGCCCATTTCAAGCCGCGCAAGGCGGACTTCAACTCCGCCTCCACGCTGTTGAGCTCCGCCTGTAGCGTGCTCAGTTCAGGGCTTCGCATATCCAGCATGACCTGCCCCTTCTCGACCTTCGCCCCCAGCGTGAACGCCGTCCGCACCACCACGCCGTTGACCAGCGGCACATAGCTGACCGACTGGTCGGGGTCACACGCCACAACGCCGGACACCGTTAACTCCTTGACTGGCTGCCCCGTCGTCGCCTTGACGGTTTTCACCCGCTCGGCGAACGCCGCGCTGACCGCCCCCTCCGTCGCCTCCGCACCCGCCCTGCCGACCATCACCAACGCGAAAAACAAACCAACAACCCTTTGACACTTCATTCCTAATCTCCAATTTCCAATTGCAAGGCAGAAGCCTTGCGCTCCCGGCATTCCTAATTCCTAATTTCTAATTCCTAATTATCCCCATCATTATCCCCATCTTCCTCGCACCGCATATCGCCCGTGATGTCCGCGCCCACGGCGAACTGGAGCTCTTCGAACTCCAACGCCAAGCTCTTCCGCGCCTCCAGCACGGACTGGCGCGTGTCCTTATAGACCTCCATGAAGTCCATGTACTCCACGATGCTGATGTTACGGTTCAGGAGGTTCTTGACGTACACGTCCAGCATACCGTCCAGATCCTTGACGAGCGGGTTCTGCATCGCCCGCCCGTAGAACGCGAGCGCACGGCGGTAACACCCCAGCGCGTGTGACACCTCATTCTCCGCGATGCGCCGCTGGTGTTGCGCCAGCATCATGCTCTGCGTGCGGCTCTGTTCCGCCTCGCGGATGCCCCCCTTGTTGCGGTCGAAAATCGGCAGCGGCACACTCACGCTCAAGCCGAAGAAGTTCGGGTACAATCCATCGATGCGGTTGTAGCTCAGCCCCACGGTGACATCGGGATAGCGCATCGCTTTCTCCCGCGCAACCGCTTTGGTGAAATACTCCACCTGCCGCTCCGAGAGGTTCACGTCCGGGCGGTGCGCCAGCATGGTCGCCAGCAGATCCGTCAACGCACATGCATCGACAACCGGATACGCCGCCGCCTCGGGCGGGACAATCTCGACATCGGTCGGCGGCGGCAGGCTCAGCAGCACACGGAGCGCGGTCTCGCCCTCGCACTGCTCGGCGGATGCCTCATTGAGTTCCCCCTCAATCTCGAACAACGCCGCCTGCAAGCGCACCAGCTCGCTCCTCGGCAAGTTACCCCTCTCCACCTGCCGTTCATACACCTCAATCAAATCGCCAAGCACCTTCTCCTGCGCCTTCAGCACCTCCCGCCGCGCCTCCAGATGGATGAGCTCCTGTAGCGTCTTGCGGAGCTCAAACTTCAGGCAACGCAGCAAGTCCTCAAACTGCTTGATTGCCATCTCCTTCTCGACCCTGTGCATCGCCACCAGCTTACTGCGCTTGCCCGCCGTCTGGATAATCTGCGACAATTCCAGCGAGAAGGTCACCGCGCCGTGTTCCAAATCGTCCTTATACTTGCGCGGCGCCCACGCGTTGGCATCCGAGACCGTCAGCTCCGGGTTGTCCCAGACCTTCGCCTGTGCGATCTGCGCCTCCGCAATGCCCACCGAATAACGCTCCGCCAGCAGCTCCAGGTTCTGCGTCAGAAACATCCGCTCAATCTCCGCCACCGACAGCCTCAGCGTCTCCTCCGCCTCCGCATGGTGATGGTCATGCGCCCAGACCACCGATCCCGCCAACACCACCGCCAACACACCAACACACGTCCTCATCTACTCACACCCTTTCAAAAAACTGTACCCGTACACGCCTACAATCCTCTACATATACTACATCCGACATGCGCAAATATTAGGGTACTTTTTTTTCCGTCCCCCCCGTTTTTTATCAGGAAGAACGGAGGACAGGCATTCCTGCCTGTCAATGAAAAACCCGACGACGACAGGCAGGAATGCCTGTCCTCCTTTATACGTGCCGCGCCGTACCCTACAGTGTTTTACTTGATATTGGCGCATTATTCTCAGCCCTGAAAGGGCGGCATTCACCAGCACAGGGCAGCGCCCTGTGTCGGTGTGCGTATCTTGTTTCAAGGCTGTAAGCCTTGCATCCTTTTTGATGGTAGGCCTACAGCCTACAAATCTAATCCATCCTGTACACAGGGCGTTGCCCTGTGCTGGTGAATGCCGCCCTTTCAGGGCTGAGAGCGTTACACGACTCCTTGATAAGGCACATCTTGTGACTACACGCTCTAGGGCGTGTTGACGCAAATTCACACACAAACAAGGCTGAAAGCCTTACATTCACCAGCGTAGGGCAACGCCCTACGAAACGGTACGTGAAAATGTCCAAGGCTGTAGGCCTTGCATCCGTTGATTCAAGGCTTACAGCCTTGTGTTTCTTTTTGCGTCTCATACGTAGGGCGTTGCCCTACGCTGG
This sequence comes from Kiritimatiellota bacterium, assembly GCA_009778475.1. Lineage (GTDB taxonomy): Bacteria > Verrucomicrobiota > Kiritimatiellia > RFP12 > UBA1067 > WRJS01. The sequence continues at coordinate 6,652 of WRJS01000142.1, forward strand.
TGGATTACAGGGCTTCGCCCTGTTTTTGTGTCAACACGCCCTAGTATATTTCGCCCTTTCAGGGCTGAGAGCGTTGCACGCCCCGTACGTAGGGCGTTGCCCTTGCTCCATTGGTCGCACCTGCACCAATAGGAGTCCCCTGCGCTAATATATGAAAGGGCGTTGGACGGTTCTTGTCGTCCGATCTGTGGGCAGACTACTTTTGATCTGCACGTAATTGTAAAGAGCGACGGTATTCTTCTGCTCTTTGCTTCACGGATTTCCGTTGCTCAACGTTAGGTAATGTTTCTGCGAGCGATTCAAGTTCCCGTATGAATTTCTCGCCATGAATTTCATATGTTATCCCCATCTGAAGTGTTTCTGCCCAAAAGAGGTTGAATGACTCTTTTTTCTCATCTCTTAATCCTACGTTCATCTGTTTTAACAGTGTACCCTTTAATGTAACCATGCACTGGTGTAAGGGGACATCTTTGATTTTTAACAAGGCTCTGTACATGGGATAGTCGGGCGGGGTATCAGGAGTAATCCGTCTTAGGCTATCCCTTCTGCCCTCATGACTTTTCCAAGCAATATTGTCAAGAAAAAGCTGGACGACATTCGTTGAGCCAACACTGGCAAGTTCCTGTGCAATTTTCCAGACACGAGAGTCGTTTCCTGACTTGTCCTCTTTAATATACTCTTTCAGTTCTTCCAACAGGGCGGTTTCATTCCTGTTCCTTTTTTGTATGCCCATCTCCTCTTGACCATATAGGACAGACAAACTCGTGAACACAAGGGCCTGAATAAATGAAAGACGTGTTTTCATGGTGTTTCCTTTTCGATGATAGCGTGCTCACGCGACGAGTAGGCGTTAAAGAGCTGGTACCGGGTTTCGGAGTCCTTGCGCCACAGCGTGCTGTCCGTCGCCGTGACCAGGTGGGATTTCTTCACCGACAATCTCGCCGGGTCGGACGTCTGGATATAAAGAGTTTCCTGCCACGGCCCGTTGTTAATGGGTATCGCCACTTTCCGCATAAAACCCTTTCTCCCTGAATTTGAAAGGTACGCACAAGTACGCACAATACACGTTCCCGTCAGGGAAGTCAACACATACCGCAAACTATTTTTCGCGTCGCGTTGCGTCATAATCCCCAATTCCGCATTGAAAAAAATAACCATAACGGACACTATTATTGTGTCCATTGTTGTAAAAAATAATCCTGTAAATCCTGTCTAAAAAAATATCCCCGTCATTTCCTCGGTCGGAACACGACCGTCCCCCACGCCGGGCCCCCGCCGATGCCCGCGAGGTATCTGCCCGGCGCGGCGTTGACGTTCTCGATCAGGCGCGCGGTCATCACGCGCCCTTCGGCATCGTACCAGTGCACGTCCCAGCAGTTCAGCAGCTCATCCTGCGCTTGCGGCGCGGCCGCCATCCCCACCGCCGCCCACGGTATGCGGTACTCCAGGATGTACCCGTTCGCGTGTTTGCGGAACGCGCCGTCCCACGCTTCCGCACGGCGGCGCACGGTGTTCCCCTCGTCGTCGCGTGTCTCGATCATCAGGCCGGGCTGGCCGCGCTCGGAGTCATACCACAGCACCAGCCCGAAGCCATCGGCATCCGCCTTCTTCCCCGACGCGAAATGCACGACGAGCCCGCCGGTCACGCGGTCTTGCTGGAGCTCATCGCGCCGCTGGTTCACGAGCGGGTAGGGGTCGCCGATGTTCGCGGAGATGTAGAGGTTGCTCTCGTCATACGCCAAGCGTCCTTCCACCGTATGCGTGCGGTTGAAGGGGGGGCGGCAGGCGGCGCGGAAGGCGGGGATGTCTTTCCATTCGTCGAGGTTGCCGTCGATGCGGATGGGGTGCTCGGCATACGCGACTTCCATCGACTGGTACTCTGGTGTGTTGCCAACAATCTGGCTATCCGGCTTGGCCTCGGGCAGCCGCCGCGCGAAGGCTGTGTCGCTCAGCTTGGTCGCTTTCAGCCGACCGTCGGGGGTCACGCGCAAGGTGCCGCCCTCGGGCAGTATCCGCTGATCCGGGCAGACCGTTGACGTGACGCTCACGCTGCCCTCGAACACCTGCACGCGCGACTCGCCCAGCGGGTTCACGCCCACCCCGAACTGCGTCCCCAGGTCCACGACGTTCATCTCGTGCGTGTCCACGCGGAAGCCCGACTCCCCCTTCGGCATGGTCACCACCATGCGCCCCTGGTAGAGGCGGATGTGGCGGCTGTCGTAAACCTCCATCACCGCGGGCGCCTGAACGATGAGCGCCGTGCCGGACACCATCTCCACCTCGACCAGCCCGTTCTGCCAGCTCCAGGTGCCCTTCTCCAGCGCGTCGCCCCGTGCGATTGAGGTCCCGTCCTCCCGCACACCGTAATAACTCCCCCGCACGAACGCGACTGGCCGCGTGTCCGCCAGCGCACGGTCCAGCGCGGCGCGCCCCTTGCACGTCGCGCACGTCACCTGCATCCGCGCCAGCGCGTAGCCCATCCCCGCCATCATCCCCGACAGCACCGCCGCCGCCGCCGCCGCCCGCGCGAAACGGAACAGCCGCCCGGCGAACGGGACGCGCCCCCGCGCCGCCCGCCCGCCCGCGTCGCGGAGCAGGTAGTCCAGCGTCACATACGTGTCCACCTGCTCCTTGTAGAGGCGCACGTACTGCGCGTCCTTCTTGAAGCAGCCCTCCAGGAAACGGACCTGCTCTTCCGTCGCCGCCCCGTGGATCACCGCGCTGGCCGCCTCCTCGAACCGCGCCAGCTCCTGCGCATCAAAAGCATCCATGTTAATTGCCCTCCTGTGCCGTCATCCGCACCTTCCCCTCCACGCAGCGCCGCAGCGCGTCGCGTATCCCGTACAGGGCCACCGCGAGCGCCCCCGGCGAACGCCTCAGGCGCGCGCCCATCTGCGCCAGCGACTCCCTGCGGATGTGGTGCGCGTCGATGAGGTCGCGCTTCCCCTTCGGGAGCGACTGGTAGCACGCCTCCATGTAGGCCAGCAGGTGGTTCGTCGGCGCGGCCGTCTCCGCGAGCGCGTCCGAGAGGTCCTCCACCGTCTGCGCCGCGAAACGCCGCCTGTCCGCCGCCTGCCGGTCCCGCCAGTGCAGGATCTCGTACTTCGCCGTCTGGCACGCCCACCGCAGCACCGACCCCCGCGCCGGGTCATACTCCCCGCGCATCGCCCACAGCTTCGCGTTCACGTCCTGAAGGATGTCCCGCGCGTCCTGCACGGACGTGAGCGCGGCGATGTACTTCAGCAAATCAAGCTGAGCGTTGATCAAATCGACACTGAAACTCTCTTTCCCGTAATCCGACATCTGTAATCCTCTACACATACTACGTCCGACGTGCGCAGATATTAGGGTATTTTTTTTAGGTACGCCAGTTTTTTTGCGGGGGGGGGGGGGGGGGGGGGGGGGAAAAAAGGAAAAAGGCGGGGGCGGGGTCTTCCAAAGAGGCCCCCCCGCCCCCGCTTTTCATTTTGCATCTTCCAGCGGAGGATGGGTAA
>WRJS01000143.1 GCA_009778475.1 Kiritimatiellota bacterium
AGGGCGGAAAGGGTAACCTTTTCCCCATCTCAATCGGCGGGGGCCGTTTTGAGGCTGGTTCTTTGACCGCCACGGGGAAGGGATTCCCCGTGGCGCCTTGCCGCGAAGGTAACACTTCCTTCGCAAAGATGTTTTTGTACGCTTGTGCAAAACATCTAACGGAAAAACGTTCACACTTGCGGGTAATGTGTATATACATTTTTCGCGAGAGTTTTTTAACTCGAAGCATAAAGTATGGGGTACGCCCTTAGGAGAAGGTGCAAATGAACAGACTCAGCAGAACAGGCAGGGTAGCGTATGATATCTTTGCTATGCTTGCATTCATGAGCGTGGCGACACTCAACGCCGCGACGTATTATGTGGACGCAAGCCGTCCGGATGACGGCGGCGACGGGCTGACATGGGCAACCGCAAAGCGGGCGATTCAAGCGGCGGTTGACTGTGCCGACGACGACGATGTCCTTCTTGTCGCTCCCGGCACGTATTGGCCAATCAACACCAACGACAAGCGCATCACCATCGAGAGCGCGGGTGGCGCGACGGTCACCGTCATCGACGGCGGCAATACCAACCGTTGCGCCACACTGGGACGATCTACCGACAACACTGTTCTCACGGGGTTCACACTACGTAACGGTTACGCCTCCCATGCGAATGTTACGATTGAAAGGTATGTCGGAGGCGGGGCATATTACGGCACGCTGAACAACTGCACCATCACGGGCAACACGGCGGGTTGGCAGGGTGGCGGGGCATCTTACAGCACACTGAACAACTGCACGCTCTCCGGCAACGCGGCGGGGAGCTACGGTGGCGGATCGTATTACGGCACGCTGAACAGCTGCACGCTCTCCGGCAACACGGCAAACTACGGTGGCGGGTCGTATTACGGCACGCTGAATAACTGTACGCTCTCGGGCAACACGGCAGAGTGGTACGGCGGCGGGTCGAGTTACGGTATGCTGCGTAATTGCATCGTTTGGGGTAATTCCGCCTTCGGTTACGCCAATTATTCCGGTGGCACGTTCTACTATTCCTGCGCCGACCCGAAGCCAAGCGGCGATGGAAACATCACCGCCGACCCGATGTTCGTGGATGCCATAAATGGTAATTTCCGCCTGATGGTCGGTTCCCCCTGTATCAACGCTGGAAACAACGATTACGTCACATGGGGTCACGATCTCAACGGTAACCCGCGCATCCGGGACGGCACTGTGGACATGGGGGCGTATGAGTCCCCCCCGCCCTGCCTCTTCGACCCAGAGGACGCAGAGGATACCGCACCGCTCTTCATTACTACGGCCTACGACGGCTTCCTCTACGACACCAACAACACGGTGCGCGGGATGGTGACACTGAGGGCAACGCGGAGGGAGAAGAAGAACAAGGACGGCACCACCACCACCAACTGGACGGTCTCCGCAAAGGCCGTGATGCAGACCGCGTCGGCGAGGTTCTCGGGTATCCGGGAGGGCGCACTTGAGCGTTTTATAGCTGTGGCGAAAAACGGGGAAATGTTGGATGTGACCATGCAAGGCGACCGTTTCTTCGGCACGTTTTCGGGCGCGAAAGCCGACGGCAAGCTCACCGTGGACGGCGCGCGGGCGGTGTTCGCGGATAAGGTCAAGGCGGCACAGGATAGACTCGATAAGTTCCGCGGTCTCTACAACGTCGCGTTGTTGGAGACGGATGATTATCCGTCTCTGACGAAGGGGTATGTTTCCCTCACCGTCGGCAACCTCGGGCTGGTGAAATACGCGGGCGTGCTTGCGGACGGCACGAAGGTCTCGGGCAGCGGGAAGCTGCTGGACTTCCTCAACGAGGATGGTTGGCTGGCCGTCGCGCTGTTCAAACCGCTGTACTTGAAGAAGGGCTTCATCGGCGGCCTGCTGTGGATCGACACTGCCTCCAAGCAGGTTCTCGTGGACTCGGAATATGGCTGGTGCGTGGACTGGGTCTGCACAGACCCGCAGAAGGTTCCGTTCGCGTATGCGCTGGATGTGCTGGGCGGCCGATTCGGCGACGGTACGACCGCCACGCCGCCGCCGTCGGGGTTGCGTTTCAGCGCGTTTGTAGAGACGGATGATTATCCGTCTCTCCCGGGCCTGACGGGCGGCCGCTGGATCGAGGAGGCGTTCCCGTGGGAGTTGCCCGTCACGCCCAACGGCCTGAAACCCTTCATCGTCAAGGGCGCCGCGCCGAAGAAGCCCAAGGGCGAGGCAGAGTACGACTACGAGGCCGTGCGCGACCGCAACCCCTCCCTCGCGACGTTCTCGTACACCGCCAAGACGGGCGTGTTCAAAGGCAAGTTCAATCTGTACTACGACGGCTACAGCGCGAAGGGCGCGCTCGCGCACAAGGCCGCCAGCGTGTCCTACTCGGGCGTGATGGTTCCGCACGCGGGCGGCCTGATCGGGCTAGGGACAGGGACGGCGACGATCAACAAGCAGAAGGTCGGTGTGCCTGTGTTTCTGGGGAATTAGGAATAGGGAAAGGTGGTGCGGGCATTCCTGCCCGCAGAGGGAAAATCACGGGCAGGAATGCCCGTGCCACCTTCTCATGCGGGCAGGAATGCCCGCACCACCTTGGTCCCCTACCTCTGCGCGAATAATATCTCACACAAAGGCACAAAGGTCACAAAGGATTTTTTTGCAGATACCTTTTACCTCTTACCTTTTACCTATTACCTATTACTTATTACTTATCACCTATTACTTCTCTTTTCAATTCCTAATTGCAAGGCGGAAGCCTTGCGCTCCCGGCGATTCCCAATTATGCATTATGCATTATGAATTATATTACCTTGTATCTTTTGCGCTTATGGGCATGAAAGACGAGGCTATTAAGTAGGCTGGCTGACTTTAAAATAGTATTGAAACTCCAAAATAAACAAAAATCAAATTAATCGCCCTGAAGAGTATGGTCATTCATTTGTCATTTTTTTGCGTATTAGTTTATATTTTTTACCCATTTTTTTAATTAAAATGATTAACTGAAATAAAATTAAAAAAGTTTAAAATAAATGTTGATATTGAAGCGAAGATATTGTAATATTGTATTGATTTCAGATGAATTAGGCATTTGAAGTCTGGAATGACCGACTAACAGGAAAGGAGCGATGCGGATGAAGTAGCAACTTACGACACGGGGGAAACCCCGCAACCGACGGCACTCGGCGAGGGAACGGCCCTTGCTGGTGAATGCGACGATTAACAACCAAATGAGGTTTTCAACATGAAGGCGAAACAGTTACTGAAGGAAATGATGAACGGTGTATGGCGCAACGCGATTGCTGCCATCGTGGCGATGGTCGCTACGACGACCGTCATGGCAGGAAATTGGAATGACGCGGGCAACCGCGAGGCGGCGTGGCCGAACAACGGTAACGTCGATGGTGACATTTACACCATAAATACGGCGGAAGAGTTGGCGCAGTTCGCTTACACGGTCAAGCAGGGTACGACGTACCTGGGCAAGACGGTGCGCGTGACCCAGCCCATTGACCTTTCGGAGCATGACTGGACGCCGGCGGGCTCGGTGTTCCGCGGGACGTTCGACGGCGGGCAGCATCCCATCAAGGGGATGAAAATCGATTTGACGACGTCGTCCGCCAACGGCTTCAACATCGGGTTCTTCGCCAAGGTCACCAGCAGCGCGACGCTGCGGGACGTGCGGCTCGTGGACGTGGATGTCAATGTCACCGGGACGGACCCGATGCAAAACGGCGTGAATGTCGGCGCGTTGGTGGGTGACGCGGGTACGGCGATGCTCTTCCCGCTTGAAGTGGTGATCGAGCGCTGTTCGGTTTCGGGCAGCGTGAATTACCAAAAGTCCGGGACGACCGGGTTGACGTATGTCGGTGGCCTGGTCGGGAATTACGGCTCGCGCACGCAGGGGTCGATGGACCGCAATGTCATGCGCAACTGCGTGAGCACAGCGACGGTCACGGCGGCGAATGGTTCGAGCGCGAATGTCGGCGGCATCGCGGGGCGTCTCTCGACGGACGGCGTGAATCAGTCCGAGCTCCTGAACTGCCAGAACATGGGCGCCGTGACGGGCCCGGTCGCGGGCGGCATCGTGGGCTTGCTGCACACTGCCACCGCCACGTCGGAGAAGGCGTGGTTTGACAACTGTTTCAACTCGGGCGCGGTCGGCGGCGCGATTGCGGGCGGCGTTGTCGGGTCTTGCTCGTACAAGTCGGACAAGGTCGCGCAGAATTCGTATTGGACAAGTAGCAGCGCGGCGGCGGCATTCGGCCAGGCCAGCGACGGCGTGCACGCCACGGTCGTTCCGGTCGGCGCGGCACCGGGGGCGTTGAATGCGGCGCATCCGGTTTTCGCGACGACGGATTTGACGGACACGCTGAACGCGTGGGTGGGGGATGACGCGAGGTATCTCAACTGGGAAGTCATCCCGGGCCTCAACGGCGGCTATCCGGTGCTGATGGAGGTCGGCGTTCCGAAATTCACGGTGTGGCTCGATCACAACAAGAACTGCGGCGTAGTGGATATGATCACCGTCTCCTACGGCAGGCCCATGCCGGACGTTGCGAAGCTGGAGCCGCACGACGGCCATACGTTCATGGGGTATTACGATGCGGAGATGTTTTACAACCTGCCCGTGCAGTATTACGACGAGGCGATGGGGAGCGTCCAGAATTGGGACAAGAAGGAAGACGCCACGCTCTTCGCGGCGTGGATGGTGCTGGCGACGCCGGAGCAGGCGTATTGGCGCCTGCACTCGAGCAACACCTACATGGAGCACTATCCCGCGAACAGCACGGACCCCGACGGCTGGAAACTCTACGTCTCGCGCGACGCGCAAGACGAGATCACGGTCTTGGCGCAGCCGACAATCGCGGGGCTGAATACGAAGCCCGACTCCGGCGCGATGCAGTACACGCTCCCGTTGAGCGACATCATCATCGCTTCGGACGACACGCCCTGCACGCTCGTGAAAATCGAGGGCGAGGAGAGGGGTGAGGGTTATAATTCGCCCTTCATCCATTTGAACGGATCATACGGCCCCCACCACGATGTCGCCACAATCACGTTGCCGGACACGCTGACGTTCATCGGCGACTGGGCGTTCTTCGACATGCAGGGCATCACGAGCGTCGTGAGCCCCGACGGCGCGGGTCACCTGCCCGCGAGCCTTGAGCACATCGGCGAGGGCGCGTTCAGCGATTGGTTCATTTACAATCAGGCGTTCACCGTCCCGTCCTCCGTGACGAGCGTCGGCAAGCAGGCCTTCTGCGACTGGAACGCGTTCAACAGCGCCTTCACGTTCGACGCGGACATCACCCGCATTGAATTCGCCACCTTCCACGGATGGAGCAGTTTCGACAATGCCTTCGCGATACCCGAAACCGTCACATACATCGACGACTCCGCGTTCGCCGGCTGGGAAGACTTCAACCAGGATTTCGTCATCCCCGACGCGGTCACGCACATCGGCGACTCGGCGTTTGAGGAGTGGGCGGCGTACAACAAGGCGTTCACCGTTCCGGCGGGCGTCACCTCGATGGGCGCCCACGTGTTCCGCGATTCGCGCAACATCCCGTATGTCGTCTTCGAAGGCGGATTCCCGACGGGACTTGCCATGCCGTATTCGCTGACATCCGGTTCGCGCCCCGCCGGTTTCCAGACGTGGGTGCACCGCGTCCACACCGCTTCATGGAATCCGCATGTGTTCGGCGGCCCGATTGAATACAACGGCGCGATGTTCAGCGGTAATTACCCCATCCGTTCGCTTGAGTTTTACATCAACTACAACGGCAACGGCGGAACCGTCACGGGCGACAACCCCGGCCTCTTCCTGAACACGCTGTTCCACGGCGCGCAAACGTATCCCGCGCTCGCGACGGCGGAGAAGACGGGCTACACGTTCGGCGGCTGGGAAATGGCCGACGGCACACCCGTCGCGCAAGGCGCGAACATCGCCCACACGACGGACATCACCGTCATCGCGCAGTGGACGGCGAACACCTACACGGTGACGCTGGACCACAACAAGGGCTGCGGCACGGTGGAGGAAATTCATGTGACCTTCGGTCAGCACATGCCGAAGGCGCAGAAGCCGTCGAAGCACCCGGGGCACGTTTTCAAGGGGTTCTGCGAAAACATCTGCGGGGCGAACGACCACGACTTCGAGGACGAAGAAACGTGCGCGGCGTATTACGACTTCGAGATGACGAGCCTTCAGGTCTGGGACAAGGCCGCGCCCGCCACGCTCTTCGCGATATGGGAGGCGGAGACGGTTTGGTATTGGCAAGGCGCGATGCCCTCGGCGTTGAACGCCACGGGTGTCATCACGAACGACGCGGGCTGGGGCTTCAACGTGACGATCACGGACGCGGCCGCGAAGACGCTGGAAATCGGCGCCTGCTCCAAGGCGCCCGCGACCGCCACGACGCTGGACTTCAACGGCGCAATCGAAGGCGGTTTCATCATGACGAGCACGAAGAAGTACACGACATGGCACTCTGCCTCCGGCGTCTATAACTACCACAGCGTGTTGTTCTCGTCGGGTACGCCCGGGAGCGGCACGGACTTCCGCGCAAAGGCCAACGCGCTTGTCCTGCCCGAGACGCTCATACGGATCGACATGTCTTTCGCGAGTTGTTCGTTCGTCGGTGACCTGGTGATTCCCGACTCGGTGCTGGAGATCGTCAGCGCCATTGTTTCGGAATCGGGCGGCAGTTCCAAATCATCGGGTGCCGGGGCGTTTGAAAACACCGCTTTCGGCGGCGCGTTGACGCTGGGCTCGTCCATAACGAACATCGGCGGCCGTGCGTTTTCCAATTGCCGCTTCACGGGCGAGTTGACGATTCCGGCGTCCGTGGAGGACATCGGCAACCATGCATTTAGCGATTGCCCGTTCACGGGCGACTTGGTGATCCCCGCGACGGTTCGGATGGTGCGCGGTTTCGCATTTGATAATCGTTTCGCCGGCGCCAACTCCTTCGGCGGGACGCTGACGATTGAAAGTTCGGAGACCGTGTTCCTGCACACGCCTTTTAGCGGCTGCGTGTTTGAATGGTTCCCGACGCTTGGCGACGGGCCTTGGGTGACCATCCCCAATCTGCTGTTCTGCGGCGTGACGTTCATCGGCGCGGACACGGACGGGGAGTATCGGATCCCCTCCACTGTGTTGCACATCGGCGAGAGCGCGTTTGATGCCGCGGACTTCGCCTGCCCGACGTTGTTCGTCCCGGACAGCGTGACGAATATCGGTTATTACGCCTTCGGCGGCGCCTTCGAGGGTAACCTGACGGCGATTTCGGTGCCGTCCACGGATGTCTCGGTTTATCGGCAGACGTTCGACCAGTGGTCCGACACCGATCAACCGCTGGCCGTCATGTATCGCGGCGACTTCCCGAACTTGAACGCCGTGGATGGAAAGTACAGCGTCTATGCGTGGAATATGACGTACTGGGTGGATTGCCCGCTGGTCTCCTGGATCACCCCGGCCGGCCTCGCCGATTGGAACAGCCACATCGGCGAAGACGCGACAGTGGGCGATGTCATCATCCCGGAGGGCGATGACGGGATTGAGGACGGCCACGCGATGTGGTTCCGCTACCCGGTCAAGGTGCCCGGCTTCTTCGCGACGCTGCACAACGGCGCGGAAACGGTGGAGCAGTATCAGGTCTATACGCTGGGATACAAACTCCCGACACCCACGCCGCCGGCGGGCATGCAATTCACCGGCTGGACGAACAGCGCGGGCGAAACCGTCACCTCCGCGACCCCGGTCACGGAGATCGACGAGGCGGCGAACACGCACCTGTACGCGGAGTTCAATGCGTCGCCCATCGAAGGCGGCTTCACCGGTTGGGGCGACGGCACCAACGCGCTGCCCGATCAGGTCGTGAGCGTGGCGGTCAACCCCGTCATCGCGCTCGGTCCCGCCGACGCGAACGGCGCGACGCTCGACTACGCCGTCACCGACGGCAGCCTGCCCCCCGGCTTGTCCTTGGACAGCGCGTCCGGCGAAATCTCCGGCACGCCGACCACCATCGGGACGTACGTGTTTGAGGTCACCCTCTCCGCCGACAACGGCGCCGAGCCGGTGGTCAAGACGTTCTCCATCACCGTGGCGGTTCCCGAGGGTTTCCCCGTGGACGGCAATTATTGGCAGGTGGACGCCTCCGGCGACTTCATGGAACACTATGTGAACTTCGCGAAGGACGGCTGGAAACTGCGGATCGCGGTCACAGGCACGGATGTCGCGATCACGTCGGACACGGCCCCCGTGATTGCCGGCAACACCGCGCCCGAGGGCACGCCCATCACGCTCCCGCTGGCCGATCCCGTCTTTTCCAACGGCAACACGCCGCTCTCGCTCGTGGAGATACAAAACAGAGGGAATGGGGTTAGCACGCCATTTAGCAATTTCAGGGATCGCATCGCCACCCTGACCTTGGCGAATTCCATCACCAACATCGGAGATCGTGTGTTTGAAAAATTTACAATCCTCACGGGTGAATTCATCATGCCAACCGATTTGAAACGCATCGGAGATAGTGCGTTCCGTAGAGATTTTAATAGCGTTGGCGGGTTCACAGGCGATTTGACCATACCGGCCAGTGTGGAATACGTCGGGAGCGGCGCTTTTAGCAGCCATGATTTTGGTGGTGTTTTAACCATTGAAAACCCGATGACGACAACGTTTGACGGAGCTTTTGTCGGCCAGACCACCTTTGAATGGTTCCCAACGTCTGTGTACGAACCTTGGCTGGAGATACCCTCGCAAATGCTCGCCAGCATCCATTACACGGGTACGAGTCCGTTCATCATCCCCCCCACCGTGACGAACATCCACGATTATGCGCTTCTCGACGCCTCCTATGGCGATTCCGCCACCGCGATGATCATCGTCCCCGACAGCGTGACGCACATCGGGACGGAGGCGTTTGGTTGGGGTGGCTCTAAGGGCGGGGCCGAGGCGTATTATTTCTTCACGCCTTCGTCGAATGTTGAAATCGTGGGCGGCGCGTTCACCGGTTATAGTGTGGACCATATTGTGGTTTACAGGGGCGGCTATCCCATCTTGGTTGAAGATCACCATGAGTACTACGGCATCAACCCCTATTTCGACAGCGGTTGGGGCGGCAAGGATGTTTTCTCCTGGGTCGCGAACTACGCCGACCTCGCGGAGTGGAACGCGAACTGCGATTCCGGTGAAGAGGACGAAATCACGGGCGGCCTGATCCAGGACGGCAACGCCGTGTGGTTTGATTATCCCATCCGCGCGGTGCAACTGGGCATCAACCTTGACGCGGGCGCGGGTACGGTGAACGGCAACGCCACCACGGCAGTCCTGTTTACAAACGCCCTCTGGGCGGCCGCGCTGGACATCGCCCCGAACAACTACCCGGCGCTTCCGAACCCGACACCCCCCGCGGGTTATGTCTTCACGGGCTGGACAAACACCACCCTGAACACCACCATCATCCCCGGTAACCCGGTCACGCTCGACCACGACATCACACTCACCGCCGTTTACGAGGTTTCGGCCATCGAAGGTGATTTCACGGACTGGGGCGACGGCGCCAACGCGCTGCCCGACCAGGTCGTGGGCGTGGAGGTCAACCCCGTCATCGCGCTCGGCCCCGCCGACGCGAACGGCGCGACGCTCGACTACGCCGTCACCGACGGCAGCCTGCCCCCCGGCTTGTCCTTGGACAGCGCGTCCGGCGAAATCTCCGGCACGCCGACCACCATCGGGACGTAC
>WRJS01000144.1 GCA_009778475.1 Kiritimatiellota bacterium
AGATATTACCCGCCTAGTGTCCTAAAAAATAAAGATTTCAGGAGGGGGGGCGGGCGTCCTCGCGAGCCGTTAGACATTGCGGCTTCCTGCCCCATTGGCCGCACGTCGCGCCAATAGGGTCCCCTGCCTCGCCCTCCATCCCCATTGGTCGCACGCCGCGCCAATGGGGCCCCCTGTCTCGCCCTCCATATCACGCCTATCCAAACAGGGTAATCCTCTATCCCGTCATCTGTATTTTACAATACGCAAAAAAGATTTACCCCCCAATAAAAAGTGCTCATGAATTTTCGCGCCTTTCGTGTCTTTCGCGGTTCATTTCAGGTTGTGACCTCGCTCCGGATTGCGCATTGATAAAAAGTCTTTTGGGGGAACTCGGGGTTGAGGACAGGTCTATTGCATTGGTCTGTGTCTATTGTTGAGCTGCAACGTTGTCTCGCCCGCGCGTAAGCTGTGACTCGGCGGCGTTTTGCGCAACGTGCATCTGCGCACTTGTTTTCCTCGGCGGATTTGCTATACTGTCGCCGCATGAATGCATTTATCTTCGATATGGACGGCGTGTTGTGCGCGAATTCGGATTTTCATGTGGAGGCGTGGGTTGTCTATGCGCGGCAGTTCGGCAGGGAGCTGAACGCGGATGACGTGCGCGCGCGCCTAGGCTGGAACAACCGCGACTACATGAGGTTCATCCTCGACCGCGAGCCGACGGACGAGGAGGTGCGCCATTCCATCGACGGCAAGGAGGCGGTCTATCGCGAGATTTACGCGGCGCACCTCGCGCACCCCGAAGGGCTCGTCGCCCTGCTGGATGCCGCCGCGCGCGAGGGCATCCCCTGCGGCGTGGCCACGTCCGCGCCGATTGAGAACATCTGCTTCACGCTCGACGGTCTGGACATCCGCCGCTACTTCAAGGTGATCGTGGACGCGGCGCAGGTCAGGCAGAGCAAGCCCGACCCCGCGATCTACCTCAAGGCTGCGGAACAGCTTGGCGTGCCGCCCGCAAAGTGCATCGTGTTTGAGGACGCCATCGCGGGCATACAGTCCGGTAACGCGGCGGGGATGCCCGTCATCGCCATCACGTCGTCCTACCCGGCGGAGATACTCGCCCCGCACGCCCCGGCCGCAATCATCGAGTCCTTCGCTGACCTCGCAGCGCCCTGCCCTGCGGCCGAGCTCGTCACGCGCGTCTGCGGCAAGCCGCTAATCATTTAGCGACAGGGCAAATAAGGCGGCTGTTTCTCACACAAAGGCGCAAAGGACACAAGGAGAAGCAGGAAATAGGACGGAGCAAGTCATCCTGTAACGCCCGGCTAATCCTGCCTGAAAATCCTTCGTGCCTTTGTGTGAGGATAAAAAAGGGAGGATTATTTTTGACAGGATTATTTTCGCGCAGGGATGCAAAGGCGCAGAGATTTTGCATGGTCAACTTCTGAAAAAAAACTCCGCGTCTCCGCGCCTCTGCGCGAGAAAAAACGGAGGTTTATTTTTGACAGGATGAACAGGATTTTATAGGATTTCCCTTCGGGCGCATACAGTTTTTTAACCACAGATTACACAGATGACGCAGATTGTTTTTTAATCTAAGCGCCTGTATTCAACTTCTCTAACCGCAGATGACGGGACGCTCAGTCTTTTTCCTTGCGCATCAGTTTGACGGCTTGGCGCAGGGTCATGCCGGGGAGCGCCAGGTGCGTCTCGCCGTTGCGCACGGCGGTGTTCCGCTGGAGAAACGTGTTCATCCCGACCTTGCTGTTTTTTCCGGTCGTCGTCCCGGGGGTCAGATAGGCGTGCGCGCCGATGGCGGTCCCGTCCCCGAGGCTAATCCTGCCGAGGTGCAGCCGCCCGCCCTCGAAGAGGTGGCAGGTCAGCGTGGCATCGCCGCCGATGACAACGTTGTCGCCGATCTCAAGCAAGTAGGGGTCGTAGAAATCCTTCGTGTTGAGGAACGCCCCGCGGCCGATTTTCGCCCCGGTGATCCGCAGGTACATTTTGATCCAGTTGCCGCCGCGCAGACACGGCAGCACCAGCAGCACCATCCACAGGTGCAGCCCCGAGTACGCCAGCCAGCGGGTGAAGGCAGGGGAGCCCGTCGGGTACGCGCCCGGCCTCATCCCCAGCGTCATGACGCGCTCCACCGCGCCGACAAAAAGCGTTGACGACACAAGGAAAATATAAAACGCCGCAAAGCACAGGAAGACGAACACGAAGAGCATGAAGAAGCCGCCGCCTAAGAACTGCCGCGCCCCCCAACGCAGCAGCAACGCCGCCGGGGTCGCCGCGACCGCGAACACGAGGCAGTAGAACGCATACAGGAAGACCGCGATGACCTCAAAGACAATCGCATTGCGCAGCACGCGGTCCAGCAAACGCTTCATGCCCCCTCCTTCCTAGCGCCCTTGCGCGAGGCGGTAGGCCAAGCGCTCGGGGAGCCCGGCGCGGATGTTCTTCTCCATCGAGGCCTGCACGTCGTACGGGACACGGATGAAATCGATCTCGCGCGCCTTCGTGCAATAGATGACGTAGGAACTGTCCGGGTTGCCGTCGCGGGGCTGGCCGACGCTTCCGACGTTGATGAAATATTTCGTGCCGAACGCGACCTTAATCGGATGCGGCTCAGAGCGGCGCACGTCGGACTGTTTCTCGTAAACCATCGGCACATGCGTGTGCCCGTGGAAGCACAGCGGCGTCATCTGGTAACTGAAGTTCGCGACGGCGGAGAGCGTGTCGAACACATACCCCCAGCGCTCCGGCACGTCAAGCGTGCTGTGCACGAGCGTGACCCCCGCGAACGGCTTGCGCAGCGGCAGGTCGCGCAGCCACGCCGCGTCGTCCGCGGACAGTTGCCGCCGCGTCCACGCGATGACGCTCGCGGCCAGCGGCTGGAAGTCGTCCAGGTTCTCGTCATACGAGCAATAGTGGTCATGGTTGCCGCGGATGATCACGCTGCACAGGTCCTGCACGATGCGGATGCACTCCGAAGGGCTCGCGTTGTAGCCGACGACATCGCCCACGCAGACGAAATCCGTCACCGCCCGCGCCCGCGCGTCCTCGACGACCGCGTTCAGCGCTTCGAGGTTCGCGTGGATGTCCCCCAAGATGGCGATTTTGCGGTCCATTAGTTCAACTTCATCGCGACCGCGGCCAGCGGCATGTCCTCGACCGTCGTGATTTTGATGTTCGGGCGCGTCCACTCCACGAGCCGCACCGGCTCCCCGATCAACTCGACCGCGCCCGCCTCGTCCGTCACCGTCGCCTTCTGTTCAAACACGGCCTTGTAGGCGCGTTTGAGCAGGTCCGCGCTGAACGCCTGCGGCGTCTGCACCGCCCACAGTTTCGTGCGGTCCAGCGTGTGGTCCACGGTCGTACCGCGCTCCACGTGCTTCACGGTGTCCCAGATGCGGCACGCCGCGACGCCGCAGCCGTTGCGCTTCGCGCAGCGCAGCGTCTCGCTGATCAGCTCCGGCGTCACGCACGGCCGCGCCGCGTCATGCACGACGATGAGGCGCGTCTCCGGGTCCACCTTCGCCATGCCGCACATCACCGAGTCCTGGCGCTTGCCGCCCCCGGGGGTGATGTCGCGCAGTTTCGAGATACCGAACATCTGCCCCACGCTCTTCGCGGCCAGCGCCTGCTCTTTGTTCTTCACGACCAAAATGATCCGGTCAACGTCCGCGCACGCCTCGAAGGCGAGCAGCGACCATGCGACAATCGGTTTCGAGCCGAGGCTCAGAAACGCCTTGTCCACCCCCGTCCCCATGCGCTCACTTCTCCCGGCGGCGACTATAATTGCTGTGTTCATAACGCTCCCATCCGCAGTTCGGGCTCACCATCAAAAATGACCCCAGTCCTCTTCTTTGTAAAAGAATAAATCTTCCTAAAAATGAAACCATCCGTCAAGACGTTTTTTCGATTCGCCCGAAGGTTTCGGAAGGATGGGCAGGAATGAATAGCCAATATCCAACACGGAATAACCAATGTCCAAGTGGAATGCGCTTCGGGATTTTCGCTCGCAGAGGCGCTGCAGGGGCGGTTCGCGAACCGCCCTGCGGCCTTTGGGAATATCCAATATCCAACACGGAATAACCAATGTCCAAGTGGAATGCGCTTCGGGATTTTCGCTCGCAGAGGCGCTGCAGGGGCGGTGCGCGAACCGTCCTGCGGCCTTTGGGAATATCCAATATCCAACACGGAATAACCAATGCCCAAGTTAAATGCGCTTCGGGATTTTCTCCCGCAGTGGCGCCGTAGGGGCGGTTCGCGAACCGCCCTGCGGCCTTTGGGAATATCCAATATCCAACACGGAATAACCAATGTCCAAGTTAAATGCGCTTCGGGATTTTCGCTCGCAGTGGCGCCGTACACCATCGGGGACCACGGGACTACAATTCTGCATTATGAATTCTGCATTATGAATTAATTTGCTGGCTTTCCGCTGCGGAAAAAAGTAACCTCTTATAAATAAAAGTGGTGCGAGCGCCGTATTAAGGGGTGTTACATCACGGCATAGGAAAGGATGCATGTCCGAGAACGGAACGGATCAGGATCAGGCGGAGGGGGCGCGGAGGCGGCAGATCGAGGCCGTCGTGCGCGAGTACCAGCAGCCGTTGCTGCGTTACGCGGCGCGGCTGCTGCGCAACCCCACGCTGGCGCAGGATGTCGTGCAGGGCGTGTTCGTCAAACTCGTCCGGCAGTGGCAGCCGTCCCAGTGCGCGGGGCCCGCGCTCAGGCCGTGGCTGTTCCGCGTGACGCACAACGAGGCGGTTGACCTCATCCGCGCCGAGGAGGCGCGGCGCCGCCTGCACGAGCGCGGCGCGGAGGAGGCCGCCGCCGCGTGCGCCGACGCACACGCGGACGGCGCGGCCGCGGCGGAGCGCCACGCGCTGGTGCTAGCCAGCCTCGACGCGCTCACCCCCGGCGAGCGGCAGGTCGTCCTGCTCCGCCTCCAGCAGGGGATGAGTTACGACGAGATCGCCGCCGTCACCAGCCGCCCGCGCAGCACCGTCGGCGTCATGCTCCACCAGGCCGTGAGGAAACTCTCGGAGAAACTCCGGGGAAAGGAGACCCCATGAAAGGGCAATTAGGAATTAGGAATTATGAATTAGGAATCGGGGATTGCAGGAGGGAAGTTCAATGAAAACGCCCTGCCCCATAATGGCGGACTTGATGGCGTATGTGCTGGATGATGTTTCCGCCAAGCGGTCCGAGGCCTTGCGCGCGCACCTCGAGGCGTGCGAGGCCTGCCGCGCCGAGGCCGCCGCGCACACGGCGGTGCGCGACGATCTCCGCGCCGCGCTCCTCGCCGACGCGCAAGCCCCCGACGCGCTCACCCCCGAACGCCTCGCCGCCGTGCTGGCGACCCAGCCCGTGAAAACGCCACGCCGCAAGAAGGCCGCGCGGCGCCGCTGGCGCATACCTTGGCGCATCCTCGGCGGAATGGCGGCCGCGCTGGTGCTGTTCCTGCTGATTGCCCCACTGTTTATGACCGCGGGGAAGAAATTCGCTGGCGCGGCATTAGCCTTGGATTATGACGAAGATGCCCCTGCCTTGTTGGCGGATTCTGCCGTTCCTGCCTCAATGGAAACGGAGGTGCTGCGGCAAAAAAGGTCGGCGGCTAGCGAGGGCATCCGGTATCACGAGCGCACCCGATATTTGGAATCCGATAATGATGGATCAGCTAGGCCCGGCCGCGACAGCAGTGTGCAAGAGAAACCCATGCCCCCCGCCGCGCCCGCAGGTGCGTACCGCAGTGATGTTGTCTCTCGGATAGAGCCGAAGCCGTCCACCGCCGCGCCCGCATCGTTGCCGCCGCCGGCGAACATCGCGGGCGGCGAGACGTTCAGCCCGTACTCGCCGCCTCCGCCGGCCGCTGAGCCGGAAATGGTCGCGGTGGACATCTCGTACCCGAAGCCCGCGTTCACTGGCACACCGAAGGATATCAACGCCCTCACGGCTGGCAGGGCGGCGGCAGGGGGCGAAAAGGAGAGCGGCTTGCGCGCGGCGGATCCGCTCAGCAGGGCGGGCGGGTACGCAGGGGACGAAAGGGACGCAGGGGGCGACATAAGGGGAGAACCCGAGGTTACGAGGGAGCGGATGAGGGTTGAACTCGCCCCCGCTTACGCCCGCGCCCAAGCGCCAGCGCAGGAGATGTATGATACGGTGACCGGTGGAGGGCGTAATTCAGGGTTGGCAATGAAGGGGGAGTCCGATAAAAGCGAGGCGTGGCAGGAGCAGGACGGCAGGTCTCAGGTCGGCCAGCAAAGGGGTGCGGATGCCTCTGCGGGCACCACGGCGGGGTATGCCGTCGTGGTTGAGACGAAAAGCCCCGTTATCCTCAAAGGGATTGCCGCCGACAAAGCCAAAGACGCGAAAGACAACGCGCCCGCACTGAACACGGAGGCGTGGGACGCGGAGGACATCGCGGTGGATACGTCGCCCCTCGACGCTCCGTTGCAAGCCCCCCTTGCGGGCGGCCGCCAAGGTGGTGGTGGTGCGGGCATTCCTGCCCGCATTGCCGGAGACCGCCCGGTTGGCGGCACGGCGTTGGCGCTGCCTTCACGGCCCGGACTATCGCGCGGTGCGGTGCGGGAGGATGCGAAAGCGGCTGCAGCGGGTGAGGCCAATGAGTGGGGCCTCGCAGAGGGCGAACGGGCGGACTACAGCGGGATGGCGCGAGACCGCGACGCACGCATGGCCGAGGTCACCGACGCTTGGGTAACCGCCAAGAAATATGAGCTTGAGAAGGCGGATGGCGATGAGGGATGGAAGTCCAGAGGGCAGTTGGGCATGAACATGATTCAAGAAGAGGCGCTAGCGTTACCCGCCGAGCAAGCCGTCTCGCGCAGTGGCCGGGCAGACGACGTCACGAAAAAGGAATCGGTCGCCGCCCTTGCCGGGAAACTGCTAGCGCAGGAGAAGCAGCACGCGACCAGAACGCAAGCCAAGGTCGCGAACGATGAGTTGTCGAAGGAGGATGCCGAACCCGTTGCGGAACCAGTGAAGGTGGCAATCCGCCGCCGTAAATCGCCTGATGACGCTGACCGCAAAGAGACCGAGGAGGGGTTGGCGGATGCGGATAAGGCTCCCCTAGTCCCTGCGATGAGCGCACGGTTTATTAGCCTG
The DNA here is from genome assembly GCA_009778475.1 of Kiritimatiellota bacterium. Classification (GTDB taxonomy): domain Bacteria; phylum Verrucomicrobiota; class Kiritimatiellia; order RFP12; family UBA1067; genus WRJS01. Next base: position 7,117 of record WRJS01000144.1, read on the forward strand.
TATGACGCGCTCAAACTGGTTTGCGACATGACGGGCACGAAACCCCTTATCGAGGATGGGCGCGTCGCGGTTGTGCCGCAGGAGTGGCCGGACGCGGAACCCGTGAGCCAAGCCACCCTCAAGAAACTCCGCGACATCACCATCCCTGAGGTGTCGTTCCGCCCCCCGGCAACGCTCGCCGACGCGGTTGACTTTTTCGCGCAAGCCAGCCGTGACTACGACAGTCCCGAAACCCCAGTCGCCCAGCGGGGACTCAGGTTTTCCCTGAATCTGGATGCCCCGCCTGAGCCGCCCCCGAAAAAGCCGCCGCCCGTCGCCCCCGTGCCGCACGTCAACCCGTTCGTGAAAACGGCAGCGCAGCCGCTCTCGACGTTCGCGATCGGCACGGACACGGCATCGTACACGCTGGCGCGGCAGAGCATCGGCAACGGGATGCTGCCCGACCCCTCCGTGGTGCGCGTGGAGGAGTTCGTCAACGCGCTCGACTACAAGGACGCCGCGCCGGAGCGCACGACCTTCCGCATCATCGCCGAGGGCGCGCCCACGCCGTTCGGGCGCGACACGCGGCTCGTGCGCCTCGCCATCAAGGGCCGCCGCCTCGGGCGCGAGGAGCAGCGCCCCGCCAACCTCGTGTTCCTCGTGGACGCGTCCGGCTCCATGGCCCAGCCCGACCGCATGGGCGCGATACGCCTCGCGCTCGCGCAGCTGCTCGACGGCCTGCGCCCCGAGGACCACCTCCAGATCATCACCTTCAACGAGAAGGCGCGGGTGGTGCAGACGCGCGTCAGCGCCGCCCAGCGGCAAGAGATCCTCGCCAACTTCAACCGCGTCCAGGCCACGGGCCCCACCTCCCTCCAGGACGGCATGGCCATGGCCTACCAAGAGGCCGTCGCCGCCTTCCAGCCCGGCGCCGAGAACCGCGTCATCCTCATCACCGACGGCGTCGCCAACCTCGGCAGCGCCGAGGCCAGCGACATCCTCGCGCAGATCGACGACTGCCGCCGCCAAGGCATCCGCCTCTCCGTGTTCGGCGTCGGGCGCGGCACATACAACGACACCCTCCTCCAGCAGCTCGCCAACAAAGGCGACGGGACCTACCGCTTCCTAGACTCCCCCGAGGCCATCACCGCCGCCTTCGTCAACGACCTCTCCGCCACCCTCTACACCATCGCCTCCGACGCCAAGGTGCAGGTCGAATGGTTCCCCCACGCGGTCGAAGAATACCGCCAGCTCGGCTACGAGGCCCGCGCGCTCACCGCCCAGCAGTTCCGCGACGACACCGTGGTGGCCGGGCAGATCGGCTCCGGGCAGGCCGCCTCCGCGCTGTACGAGATCAGCCTCGCGCGGACCGCGCGCGCCCTCCCGCCCGACGCCGAGCTCGGCATCGTGCGCATCCGCTTCCGCCCCGCCGAAGGCGGCGCCGTGCAAGAGCACAGCCGCCCCATCACCCGCGCCGACCTCGCCGACGCCTTCGCCAAGGCCCGCCCCGAGTTCCAGTTCGCCGCCGTCGCGGCGGGCTTCGCCGAACGCCTCCGCCGCAGCCCCTACGCCCCCCCGCAAGGCTACGCCGAGCTCGCCAACCTCATCCGCCCCGCCGCCCAGCAGCTCTACCTCGACACCCGCTTCGCCGAACTCGTCCACCTCCTCGACGCGGCCGCGGCGATTGCGCGCTAGTGTCCTGTCCGACACCGATTTCACGATGGAGGGCGAGGCAGGGGGCCCCAATGGGGAATGGGGATGGAGGGCGAGCGTCCCCGCGAGCCGCAGAAGCATATATATCGTCATTTAAGCCGCAATGTGCCTGACGGCTTCCTGCCCCATTGGCCACACGCCGCGCCAATGGGCTCCCCTGTCTCGCCCTCCATCGTGAAACCTGTATTTTACAGGACACTAGGCATACGTTTTAACTGACACCACAACACCGGTCGGGTAAGGCCCTATTATCAGCACCACCTTGCCGTCCTCTTGTCCCCCCCCTCCCTCGTTCCGGCGTTTTCTTCTTGCGCGGGCGCGGCGGATTATGGTATAGTGCGCGCATCCTCAATGGAGGGAAAAGGAGGAAATCATGATGAGGAAGACAAGCACACGGATTTCGGTTGTCATGCTGGCGGCGGCGCTGGCCGGCGCGGCGCCGCACGCGGACATCGCCGAGGCGCAGGTGCCGCCGCCGCCATTGTCCGGGCCGCCAACGCCGTGAGCGGCCTCACCAAACAGGACTTCGACATCACGTTCGCGGCAGCCTTTGATCTGGACGCCGCGCAGGCCATGGGCTTCGCAACCATGCACCCGTGGCATTGCTGGGGTGATGCGTTCCTGCATCCGCTGGTGTTCGCCGAACCCGGCGCGGGGCGGGATGACGGGGGGGGCGGCGGAGGCCCGCGCGGGCCGCTGCTCTCGCCGGGGCGGCCGATCGCGTCCGCCGCCATCCGGCGCACGGGGCCGTTCGTCGAACTCGACGCGGAGTGGCTGCAGGGCTACCCGCTGCCGGGCGAGAGGATCGACGTGTTCGCCTCGACGAACCTCGTTGACTGGGTGCTGCTCCACACGGAGGACCTCCCGCCCGGGGCGCTGCCCGCGAACGCCCACACGATCGTCATCGACCTCCGCGACCACCCGGG
>WRJS01000145.1 GCA_009778475.1 Kiritimatiellota bacterium
TGCGCCCCCCGCCCCTGAGGGCCGGAACCCCCAAAGGGGGACATTTTTTCGGGGCAACCCACGGCGGGGGGGGCGGTTCGCAAACCCCCCCCCCCCCCCGATTCCTAATACGAACATCCAAGAGCACATTTCACAATGCATAATGCATAATTCATAATGCATAATTAACAATTCCTGCGCGGAGGGAGTGATGTGCGCCCCCAGAGCGCATTTAACTTGGACATTGGATATTCCGTGTTGAATATTGGATATTCCCCGAGGGCCTTCTGCCTTGTGCCAATGCATAATGCATAATTCCTGATTTCTAATTCTCGCCCCCCCCCTCTTGGCACAATCCTTGCTATATCTCCCCTTGCCACGGGGTGCGCAGGTGCGTACACCAGTGAGCAGGGAGGGTTATGTTATGTGCGGTTTGAAATGCAGTGGGCGGGCGCTGTTTGCGGCGGCGGCGATGGGGTTTGTCGTTACGGGTCATGGCGCGGACGCGGATTTCAGGAAGGGTTTCTCGGGCGTAGCGGAGAAGGCGCGGCCGGCGGTCGTGTTCATACAGGTCGAGAAGCAGGTGCCCGTGAGAGGCGGCTACATGCCGTACTTCAACCACCCTTACGACCTTTTCGGGTACGGCCAGCAGCCCCGCGGCGGGCGCCAGCCCCCCACGCACAAGCAGACGGGGCAGGGCGCGGGCTTCCTCATCAGCAAGGACGGCTACATCCTCACCAACACACATGTCGTGGGCGACGTGGACAAGATCACCGTGAAGCTGACCGACGGGCGCGAGTTCCTCGCCAAGCGCGTCGGCGCGGACACCAAGACCGAGGTCGCGCTGATTAAGATCGAGGGCGACGACTTCCCCTGCCTGCCCGTCGGCGACCCCGAGGCGCTGAAGATCGGCGAGTGGGTCATCGCCATCGGCAGCCCGTTCGGCCTGCAGCAGACCCTGACCGTCGGCGTGGTGAGTGCTAAAGGACGCAGTAACATCGGCATCACCGACTACGAGGACTTCATCCAGACCGACGCGGCCATCAACCCCGGCAACTCCGGCGGTCCGCTCCTGAACTTCGACGGCGAGGTCATCGGCATGAATACCGCCATCTACAGCCAGAGCGGCGGCTACATGGGCATCGGCTTCGCCGTCCCCATCGACATGGCCATGCAGGTCAAGGGACACCTTATCGCAAGTGGCAAGGTGACAAGGGGTTACATCGGAATCATGATGAACCCGGGGGAGCTGACGGAGCAGATGGCCAAGTCCTTCGGGCGCGACGAGGCAGGCGGCGTGCTGGTCGCGGACGTGCAGAAAGACGGCCCCGCGGACAAGGCCGGGATCAAGAGCGGCGACATCATTTTCGAGCTGAACGGCAAAAAAGTGCAGGACTCGACCTCCTTCCGCCGCGAGGTGGCACGGATTATGCCTAAAGAAAAGGCGAACCTGAGCGTTTTCAGGGACGGCAAGACCAAGAAGGTTACGGTCACGGTCGATGCCTTCCCCGAGGATGCGGCGGACGGGCCCGCACACGGCGGCGAGCCGGAGGTGCAGGAGAAAGTCGGCCTTCAGGTTCAGGAGGTGACCGGCGATTTGGCGCGGCGGTTCGGCTACGAGACCGGACAGGGCGTGATTATCGCGGAGGTCATGCGCGGGTCCCCGGCCGAGGAGGCGGGACTGCAAACGGGGATGCTGGTTCTCGAGGTGAACCGCAAAGAGGTGAACAGCGTGAAGGAGTTTGAGCAAGCGATTGGGAAAGGGAAAGACGGGAACGTGCTGCTGCGGGTGAGGACCGAGCAAGGAACCCGTTTCGTGAACCTGAGAATTGAGGATTGATTTCGATTTCAATACACCACACACAACCCTAAATAGTTATCATACCACACCACATACCTAAACATAAAGACCACTCCTGTCATACAGGACCGATGCCGGCGGAAGCCGGCATCGGTTTTTTCACGCACAGCGGAAGAGCCCCGCGACCGAGCGTCAATGCATTTTGCGTGATGTGTTCAGGTATGGGGTGCGGCGCCCCGTAGCGCATTTTCACTTGGACGTTGAATGTTCCCTGTTGAATATTGGATGTTCCCTGGGGGCTTGCAGCCTTGGGTGTTGGGCATCCCCGTAACGTAGGGCGTTGCCCTTTGCGTGCCAATGTCAACTAGAATTGTTATCGTGGTCAGTGGCTAGTCCCTGTGCCATTCATCAATGAGGCTCTTGTTGGAGCGGAGGCCTTTGTCATACTCGTCGGCGAGGAGCCGCGCTTTCGCGTCCCCTCGCTCGGCGGCCTCCGCGATCTCCTTGCCGGCACGGGCGGCGCGGTCATGTTCGTCAAGCATGTGCTGCGCCTCCGCATAGCCTTGTCCGGCGGCTTTCCTGAACCATTTGATCGCCTCGGCCGTGTCCTTACCCACACCGCGCCCCATGACGTAACACACGCCAAGGAAGTGTTGCGCCTCCGCGTCCCCCTGCTCCGCAGCTTTCCTGAACCACTTGGCCGCCTCGGCGGCATCCCAGCCCAGATTGTCGCTTTTGAAGTATAGCACCCCAAGCGCGATCTGTGCCTCCGTGAAACCTTGCCGTGCGGCTTTCCGAAACCACTTGGCTGCCTCTGCCTCGTCTCTCTCCACGCCGATCCCCCCGAGATAACAACAGCCCAGGACATCTTGCGCCTTCGCATAGCCTTGCCCGGCGGCTTTCCTGACCCACCTGACGGCTTCGGCGTCATCCTTGTCCACGGCATAGCCTCTGAAATAGCATTCGCCCAAAACGGATTGCGCCTGCGCAAAACCTTGCTCGGCGGCTTTTCTGAGCCACCTGACCGATTCCGTGGCATCCTCATCTACGCCGTGACCTTTGAAATAACACACGCTTAGAGCATACTGCGCCTTTGCATTTTCTTGCTCCGCTGCTTTCTTGTGCCACTTGGCGGCTTCCGTGTAGTCCCGGCTTACGCCGACGCCCTCGTAATAGCACCAGCCAAGGTCGTATTGCGCCCTCGCGTTCCCTTGCCCGGCGGACTCCCTGTACCACCTGACAGCCTCGGCGGCATCCATGCCCACGCCATGGCCCGTATAGTAGCGCTCGCCAAGGTCATACTGCGCCGCCGCATCCCCCTGCCCGGCGGCTCGCGTGAGCCGCGCGATGTCGGACGCGCAACCGCCCGCCAGCAACCCCGCCAAGAGCCATACTGTTTTTCGAGCCCCCCGCAATTCCCAACTCATAATTTCCAACTCCTAATTTCTAATTAAGAACAACGCCACCCCGACGCACGCCAGAATCCCCGCGCCAACATAAAAAAGCAGAGATTTTGTATGGTCAACTTCTGAAAAACAATTCCGCGTCTCTGCGCCTCTGCGCGAGAAAGAACAGGATTTTACAGGATTTCCCTTCGGGCGCATACAGTTTTTTCAATCTAAAATCTAAAATTTAAAATCCTCTCTGCGCCTCTGCGCGAGACAAAAGGAATCTTTCTGCCTGTGTCACCCGTGTGGCGAAAACAGCCGTTCGGCGTTCTGGCAGGTGAGCTTGGCGATATGCTCTGCGGTGGTGTTACGGACGGTGGCGAGGCAGGAGGCGACGTGCGTGACGAACGCGGGTTCGTTGCGTTTACCACGTTGCGGGGCGGGCGCGAGAAACGGCGAGTCGGTCTCAATCAGCAGCCTGTCATTCGGCACGAACACCGCGCTCTCGCGCAGCATATCCGCATTGCGGAAGGTCACGATTCCGCTGAAACTGATGGCGAAGTGGCGGTCGAGCAGTTGCGCGGCGAACGCCTTGTCGCCCGTGAAGCAGTGTATCACGCCGCGCAGGCCGTTGCCGTGCCAAGGAGTCTCGTCCAGTACGCGCAGGGTGGCCTCGTCGGCCTCTCGCGTGTGGATGATGACGGGCAACTGCCACTCGTCGGCAAGGCGCAGCTGGGCGGCGAAGAGCGCGCATTGCGCGTCGGCGGTCTCGGGGTGGTAGTGGAAGTCCAGCCCCGTCTCGCCGACGGCGCAGAGGCGTTGCGACTGCGCCAGTATGCGCAACGTCTCGACAAGCGTTTCAGGCGAGGCCTCGGCCGCTTGGTCGCGGTCGAACCCGAGCGCGAGCCGCACTTGTTCGGGGAACGCCGTCGCCACGGCGATTGCGCCGCTGTTCAAATCGGCGCTCGCGCCGACGGCGATGATTTGCGTGACCCCGGCGGCGGTGGCGCGCGCCATCATCTCGGTGGTCTCGCGGGGGGATGCGTGTGCGTAAAAGTGTGCGTGAGTGTCGAAGAGCATGGTAGTGGCTAGTGGTTAGTGGCTAGTGATTAGTGGCTAGTGGGTAGTGCCATTGTCCATAGCGTCAGAATTGGAATCCCGACAAGTCGAGCATCCACATCTGGCGCTCGCCGGAGTGGGAGCTGTCGAAGATGACGCGCTTGCCGTTGGGGGCGTTGCGGGCGTGGAGGTCAACGCGCCATTCGCCGCTGAACTCGCGCGGCTCGTGGAAACGCCCGAGGTCGAAACGCTTGTCGTTGAGCGTGTCGTACAGGTACAGCGTCTGGAGGCGTTCAGGGCCTTGCGGGTAGGTGTCGTTCAGTATCCAGCGGTTGCCCTTGCCGGGGATGAACGTATTGTGGCCGTCCACCTCGATCTTGCCGGGGCCATGCCCGACGGGCGTGAGGTTGCCGGTCTTGTCCTCGATGAGGTAGAGCTTCATCGCCTTGATTTCGTCGCGCCAGATGAACGCGGCGATGTGCGTCGCGTCCGACCAGACGAAATGCGAGACGCCCGTCGTGAGGAGGTGCAGGTCGCGGCCGTCCGTGCCGAGCGTGAACATCCGCGTGGACCAGCCGCCCTGCATCTTCTGGCGGTCGCCGCGCTCCTTGCGCCAGCGGTGCAGGAATGTGAGGCGTGTGCCGTCGGTGTTGACGAGCAGGTGGTTGAACCAATGGAAATTGTCGGTGACGTCCCGGCCGTTGTGCGGGATGGCCGCAAGCTCGCCGAGCGAGGCGATGAGCGTGTCCTTGCCCGTGTTCAGGTCGAGGCGGTACACGCCGATTTCCTTCGGGGCCTTCACGTCGAAGTGCGGGTCCGCCACGCCGACGTAGCCGTAGCCGGGGCGCAGCGAGTCAATGCGCGAGAACTCCGTGCCGACCGCGAAATCGCCGCTGGGCGACAAGGCATAGATGGCCTTGGGCAACGTGCGCGTGGCCCCGGTCTTGACGTTGACGATGCGGCTGACGTAGCGGTCGCCCTCGCGGTCGTTCCAGATGACCTCGGTGGGCGAGCCGGGTATCCATTGCAGCATACAGCCCTGCTGCCAACTCCACGCCCTGCTCTCGCCGAGCCTCGTCCAGCGGCAGTCGTCCTCCAAATCAATCAGGCCGATTTCGACCACGTCGTCTTTCTCCGGCGTGCGCTTGTCGATCATCGTGCGCATCCCCAAGGCGAAGCGCGAGGTCGGGTCGAACTGGAGCTTGTCGTAATATCCGAACCAGTGGAAGCCCGGCCCCTTCGTGACCTGCCGCAATGGCACGACCAGATCCTTCACCCCCGGCACACCCTCCTGTGCCATTCCGCGCCGCCCCACGAGCGCCGTCACGCCGCACATCATCCCAGCCTTCATAAATGTCCTGCGTCTCATGGAATCTCTCCTTCATGATTCTCGCCGCGCCGAATGCCCTACGGCATCGACGCGCCGGAGCTGGCGTTGCCGACCATGAGCGCGTAGCGGCGGAGCCAAGCGGTGACGTTGCGGGGTTTCCATGCGGGCGCGGCGGCGCGGCGGCGGGCGATCTCGTCGTCGTCAAGCAGGGCCTCGAGCGTGTGGCCGGGTATGTCGAGGCGGATGCGGTCGCCGTCTTTGAGTAGCCCAATCAGCCCGCCCTCTGCGGCCTCGGGCGAGACGTGACCGATGCACGCGCCGCGTGTGCCGCCGGAGAAGCGCCCGTCGGTGATGAGCGCGACGGATTCGCCCAGCCCCGCGCCCATGATGTAGGACGTGGGCGCAAGCATCTCTTGCATCCCCGGCCCGCCGCGTGGGCCTTCGTGGCGGATGACGACGACGTGGCCGGGCTTGACCTTGCCGCCTAAAATGCCGTCGCACGCCTCCTCCTGCGAATCGAAGCAGATGGCCTCGCCTTCGAAGGTGAGCATGGAGGGTGCGACGCCAGCCTTCTTGACGACCGCGCCTTGCTCGGCGAGGTTGCCGCGCAGCACGGTCAAGCCGCCGTCTTTGGAGTAGGCGTTGTCGAGGGTGCGAATCACTTGGTCATCGGTGACGCTCGCGGCGGCGATGTGTTCGCCGATGGTCATGCCGGAGACCGTGGGGGCGTCGAGGTTCAGCAGGCCGGGGATGCCCGCGATGCGCTTGAGGATGGCGGAGATGCCGCCGGCGGCGTCAACGTCCTCCATGTGGTAGGCGCAGGAGGGGGAGACCTTGCAGACGTTGGGGCATTTGCGCGAGATGGCGTTGATGCGGTCGAGGTCGTAGGCGATGCCGGCCTCGTGCGCGATGGCGAGGGTGTGCAGGACGGTGTTGGAGGAGCCGCCCATGGCCATGTCGAGCGCGAAGGCGTTGTCGATGGCGGCGAGCGTGATGATGTCGCGCGGGCGCGGGCCCTCGGCGCGGGCCATCTCGACGGCGCGTTCGGCGGCGCGTTTCCAGAGGCCGCGGCGCGCGGGGTCGTCGGCGAGGATGGTGCCGTTGCCGGGCAGCGCGAGGCCGATTGCCTCGCAGAGGCAGTTCATGGAGTTGGCGGTGAACATCCCCGAGCAGGAGCCGCAGCCGGGGCAGGCCGCCTCCTCCACGCGCGCCAAGTCCGCCTCCGTCATGCTGCCGTTGTTGAACTTCGCGACGCCCTCGAAAATCGAGATGAGGTCAACGGGCTTGCCGTCGAGCGTCCCCGCGCGCATGGGCCCGCCGCTGGCGAAGAGGGTCGGGATGTTGCAGCGTATCGCGCCCAGGATCATGCCCGGTACGATTTTGTCGCAGTTCGGGATGCACACCATCGCGTCGAAGCAGTGCGCCTTGACCATCGACTCCACGCAATCGGCGATGAGCTCGCGGCTCGGCAGCGAATACTTCATGCCGTCATGCCCCATGGCGATGCCGTCGCAGATGCCGATGGTGTTGAACTCGAACGGCACGCCGCCCGCCTCGCGGATGCACTGCTTCACCCATTCGCTGACCTTGTTCAGGTGGCAGTGGCCGGGGATGATGTCCGTGTAGGAATTGCACACGCCGATGAACGGCTTCTTGAAATCCTCCCGCTTCACACCCGTCGCCATGAAAAGCCCGCGGTGCGGCGCGCGCTGAAAACCGACTTTGACTTGATCGCTATTCATTGTGTTACTCCTCTTTTTTGTGGTCAGTGGTCAGTGACTAGTGGTCAGAAAAGCCATCCACTGATCACTGATCTCTGACCACTGACCACTCTTCCCTTAGAACTTCGCCGTGTTCGCCCTCGACAGGTAATTGCCCGTGGCGGTGTCAACCGTGATGACCTCGCCCGCCTCCAGATATTCCGGCACCTGCACGACGAGGCCCGTCTCGCACGTCGCGGGCTTGCTGCGCGAGGCGGCGGTCGCGCCCTTCATCACGGGGTCGCAGGCGGTGACCTTCAGGTCAACCTTCAGCGGCATCTCGATGGTCAGGACGCGCCCGTCGGACTTCAGCGCCCAGATGCCCTCCATGTCCTCCACGAGGTAGAGCATCTGCTCCTCGATCGCGTCCTTCGCGAGCGCGAACTGCGAGAAATCCTCCGTGTCCATGAATGTGTAGAGGTCGCCCTCGCGGTAGAGGTACTGCACCGCACGGCGCTCGAAGTCAATCTCCGCGAACGGCTCCTCGCCCTTGCACGAGATGTCCTTCTTCGCCTTCGTCACGAGGTTGCGGAACCTGAAATGATAAATCGACGCCGCGCCCCGCGCACTCGGCGTAGAGACCTTCATGCTCTCCACCACATACGGCTGCCCGTCAATCCCGACCAGGCCGCCCCTCTTCAAATCACAAGCTTTTGCCATAACTCTCCTGTTGCATCAAGACTCGTCTGCGGCGGATGTCGCCCTGAACGCCCTTAAAGGATTTTTAGTTTACCGTTTTCCCTTTCCCGTTTCAACCCTGTTATGCGTTTTGCGCACAAATCATTTCACGCTCGACCCGCGCGGGAAAACCTGCTACCCTACTGAATCTTATCAAAAGGGAGAGAGCGAATGATACCAGTTGATGAAACGCCTAGCCGCGATGAGCAGCCTGACGGCGCGCGCGCGCCGCGGGTTTTCCTCCCGTGCGAAATTCCCGTGCTTGACCCCACCGCGCCGCTGCAGCTGGACGCACTGTGCGGCGCCGCGCCGCTGGAGATTGAGGTCGGGTGCGGCAACGGGCGTTTCCTCGCGAGCCGCGCCGCCAAACACCCGGACACGCACTACATCGGCATCGAGCGAATGCTGGGGCGCGCACGGAAGCTGAGCCGCAAGGCCGAGCGCCTCCCGGCCCGCAACGTGCACGTCCTGCGCCTGGAGGCGTTCTACACGTTCTACTACCTGCTTCCTGAACACCGCCTGCGGGCGGTTTACGCGTTCTTCCCCGACCCGTGGCCCAAGCGCCACCATCACCGCCACCGCCTGTTCGCGCCGCTGTTCCTCGACGCGCTGTGGATGCGCCTGGAGCCAGGCGGGACCATTCAGGTCGCGACCGACCATCAGGCCTACTTCGAGGAAATCCGCAAGCGGTTTCAGGCATCGCCGAGGTTCCGCGAGATTCCGCCGATGACGCGCACCGAAGACGAACGGACGGACTTCGAGCAACGCTTCCTAGCCGAGGGCCTGCCCGTCGGCGCGTGCGCATTCCAATCCCTGCCGGGCGTCCCCATCCGCCTCCCGCCCTTGACCCTCGACCCCGATATGCTGCCGCGCGGGGCGGAGGGGGAGTGAGGAATCAGGAGTTAGGCGCCGGGGGTTGAGAGCGGACGGGATGGGTCGCACGGACAACGTGGGCTTGGCAACTCGGCAATCCTGCCCACACGCTTCAACTTTCCTCAAAAAAAAGATAGCCATAACGGCCGCAATGGCCTATACTAACTTTTTTCAATCTGGAAAAGGAGGCAGTTCATGGCACACATTTCAAGACGTTCATTTATGGCACGTTCCGCGGCGGCCTCGGCGTTGACCGCGTTCCCGTTTATCCAGGCTTCCGCGCAAGGCGGCGCGGGACCGAATGAGAAGGTCAACCTCGCGTGTATCGGCGTCGGCAATCAGGGCGCGGGCGACATCGACTCGCTCTACAAGAGCGGCCTGTGCAACGTCGTCGCGCTGTGCGACACGGAGATCGGCAGCGGGCGCACGAAAAAGACGCTCGAGAAGTTCCCCGACGCGCCGCAGTTCACCGACTTCCGCAAGATGTTCGACAAGATGGACAAGCAGATCGACGCGGTGCTCGTCGCCACGCCCGACCACTCGCACTTCGTCATCGCGATGGAGGCGATGCGGCGCGGCAAGGGCGTGTACGTCGAGAAGCCGCTGGCCCACTCGTTCCACCAGATCGACCTGCTCATGGCGGCGGAGAAGAAGTACAAGGTCGCCTGCCAGATGGGCAATCAGGGGCACTCGGGGGGCAACTACTTCCAGTTCAAGGCCTACTCCGAGGCGGGCATCATGAAGGGCATCAACAAGTTCGTCGCACACATGAACGGCGGGCGCCGCTGGCACAAGTGGGGCGGCGACGTGGAGAAGATCAAGGCGGAC
>WRJS01000146.1 GCA_009778475.1 Kiritimatiellota bacterium
CGAGACAGGGAGGGCGTGATATGGAGGGCGAGCGTCCCCGCGAGCCGTTAGACACATTGCGGCTTCCTGCCCCATTGGTCGCACACCGCGCCAATGGGGACCCCTGTCTCGCCCTCCATCGTGAAACCTGTATTACTAGAGCATCCCCCGCACGGCCTCGGCGATTTCGGCGGCTTCGGCCATGCGGCCTTTGCCGGTGGTGCCGCAGGCGAGGTCGCCCGTGCCGGCGTCAACGAAGCGGACGCCGCGGGCGAGTAGGGTTTTGAGGTTCGCCTGCGTGGCGGGGTGCTCCCACATGTTGGTGTTCATCGCGGGCGCGAGCAGGACGGGCGCGCGCGCGGCCAGCGCGGTGGAGGTGAGCAGGTCGTCGGCCAGCCCGTGCGCGAGCTTGGCCATGACGTTCGCGGTGCAGGGGGCGATGACGAAGAGGTCGGCGCGGTCGGCCAGCGCGACGTGTCCCGGCACCCATTGGTCGGGTGCGCTGAACATGTCCTCCGGCACGGGGTTGCGCGAGAGCGTGCGGAACGTGAGCGGCGCGACGAAGCGCGTGGCGGCGGCGGTCATCAGCACCTGCACGTCGTGCCCGTCCTTGACGAGCAGACGCGTGAGCTCGCACGCCTTGTAGGCGGCGATTGAGCCTGTGACCCCGAGGATGACGGTTGCCATGGTGCGGTTCCTTTCGGTGGGTTAGATGAATTGGGCGTTGACGTTGATGATGTCGCAGAGGCGGCGGAACGCGGTGTCGAGGTCGTCGTTGACGATCTGGTGCATATAGAGCTGGGCCTGCGCCATCTCGCGGCGGGCGTTGCCCATGCGCTTGCCGATGACCTCGGGCGTGTCGGTCGCGCGCGACTGGAGGCGCGCCTCCAGATCCTCCATGGACGGGGGGTTGATGAAGATATCGAGGAACCCGACGCGCACGGGGTCGCCCTCGGGGAGGGCCTCCACATAGTCGCGCACCTGCCCCGCGCCCGCGACGTCGATGTCGAGCAGGACGCACTGGTTTTCGCGGAGCGCCTGGTAGATGGGGTCCTTCAGCGTGCCGTAGTAGTTGTCGTGCACGTTCGCGTGCTCGAGGAAACGGCCCTCGCCGATGAGGCGCTTGAAGTCCTCGACGGACAGGAAATGATAGTCCTCGCCGTCCACCTCATCCCCGCGCGGCTCGCGCGTCGTGCAGGAGACGGAATAGCACATCTCCGGGTAATGCTGGAGCAGCATGTCACACAGCGTCGTCTTGCCCGCGCCCGACGGCGCCGAAATCACAATGAACAGTGGTCTCATCGTCTTTGCCTCGCTTTTGTTTGAGTCAATACTATAACGTTTTTCCGTGGCGTTTGCAATTGCATAAGACGGCCGTTTTCCGGTAAACTGGTTGAATGTTTTCGAAGGGGCATGTGTTTATCGGGTTCGGGTTCGGGCCCATACAGTCGGGGCTGTTCGCAAGGGAGGCCGCGGCGTCGGGGCGTTTCGACGAGATTGTCGTGGCGGAGGTGGACGGTGCGCTCGTCGAAGCGCTTCGCCGGAATGATGACGCCTACACCGTGAACATCGCCCACGCGGACCGCGTCGAGGCGGCAGCCGTCCGTGGCGTGAGGCTCCTCGACCTTTCCGTGGCGGGTGATGCCCGCCACCTCCGCGCCGCGTTGGCATCCGCCACCGAGATTGTGACCTCGCTCCCCTCCGTCGCGTTCTACACGCGCGGCGGCGCGGCGAGCGTCGCGTCGCTCATCGCCGAGGGGCTTCGCGCAAACCCGCATGGGCAGACCGTCGTCTATACGGCGGAGAACAACAACCACGCAGCGGAAATCCTGCAAGCGGCGGTGGCCGCCGCGGCGGGCGCGGGCGCGGCGATGCGCCCCTGCCAATTCCTCAACACCGTTATCGGCAAGATGAGCCAGGTGCTTTCGTTGGACTGCGACCGAGTGCCGCCGAGCGCAGTCGAGTGCAGTCGGGCCCCAATCGTGCCGGGGTTCCCGAAAGCGTTTCTGGTCGAGGCGTTCAACCGCATCCTCGTCTCGGAGATCACCCTGCCCGGGTTCACGCCCGGCATTACGGCGTTTGAGGAGAAGCCCGACCTGCTGCCGTTTGAGGAGGCGAAACTCTACGGCCACAACGCCATCCACGCCGCGCTCGGTTTTTGGGGCAGGCGCCTTGGGGTCGCGTCGCTCGCCGACCTGCGCCGCGACGCGCTCACCATGGCGCTTGCGCGGCAGGCGTTCGTCGATGAGATCGGCGCCGCGCTCGTGAAGAAACACGCGCACCTCAACGACCCGCTCTTCACGCCCGAAGGGTTCGCCGCGTATGCCGACGACCTGCTCGGGCGCATCACCAACCCGTTCCTCGCCGACACCGTTGAACGCGCCATCCGCGACCCCCTCCGCAAACTCGGCGCGGACGACCGCATCTTCGGCGCGATACGCCAGTGCCTTGCGATGGGCATCGAGCCCGTCTGCCTCGCCCACGCCGCCACGACCGCCCTGCGCGTCCTGCCGTCGCTCCCCGAGTGCGCGCATCTCGGGCGCACGTCATGGAATACCGCTGATACGCTGGCAAGCCTTTGGCAAGGCACCGCCCCGCCAGCAGACGAGATGACGCGCATCATGGCGTTGCTGGGGCAACTGTAGTCTTCCAGCCTTCCATCAATGCACAATAGAACTGTCCTAAAACCGCAAGATTCAAGACCGTGTTAACCGCAAAACGCGCGAAATACGCAAAATATGTAATATGTAATAGGTGATAGGTAAAAGGTAATAGGTAAAAAAAGCATATACACCTTGAAAGAAAATCCTGTGAAATCCTGTTCATCCTGTCAAAAAAACGCCGCGTCTCCGCGCCTCTGCGCGAAAATAATCCTGTCTAATATAAATCCCGTCAAAAAATCCTTTGTGCCCTTCGTGCCTTTGTGTGAGATTATCCGTCCGTTTTAAGCACCCTAACCGATTTCTAAAACGCCCCTCGTATCCGCCTAACGCGCAAGCGGTATTCTGCCTCACATTAAATGCGGCTCAACAGGGGTTGCAGAAAGGAAAGGAGATGAGAACATGAAGAGGATATTGATGGGAATAGCGATGACCGCCGCGTGCAGCGCGGTGGCGGCGCCGCCGGTGGTGAGCAACGTGACGCTGGCGCAGCCGCAGAACACGCGGCTTGCCGTGGTGGGGTATGAGACGGACGGGGTGGGCATCGCGACGTTCCAGCTCAAGACGAACGGCGTGGACATCTGCCATTCGGAAATCGTCCGCTCGGTGACGGGCGGCATCAGCAAACTCCTGCCCGCCGGAGCGCACGAGTTCACATGGGACGCGGGACGCGACTTCCCAGAGAACCTGGTCTCGAACCTGACGGTGGAGGTCACGCTCTGGGCGACGAACAACCCGCCGACGTATTGCGCGGTGAACCTCGTACAGGAGAACGGGCAGTACGCGGTGCGCTGGTACGGCAAGGAGTCGGAGGTGCCGTTCGGCGTGAACCACAGTTGGTGGAAGAAGGATTGGCTCCTGTTGCGGAAGATGCCTTCCACGGAAGGGGAGTTCGTGACGCTCGGCGCGCCGCCCGGCGAACTCGGGCGAGACAACACCCGCGACGTGCAGCGTAACGTGCGCTTCACGAAGCCGTTCTACATGGGCGTGTTCGAGGTGACGCAGCGGCAGTGGCAGCAGGTCATGGGGACGCGGCCATCCTACTTCAACAACTCGAACTGTTACGAGGAGCGCCCTGTGGAGCAGGTGACGTTCAACACCGTCCGAGGCACGGTGGCGCAAGGCTGCAACTGGCCAGCCGACGGGCATGCCGTTCATTCGGCCTCGTTCATGGGCGTGTTGCGGGCACGGGCAGGTGGGCTGCTGGAGTTCGACCTGCCGACCGAGGGGCAGTGGGAGTACGCCTGTCGCGCGGGCTCGTCCGGCTCGTGGAACAACGGGACGACCATCACGAACGGAACAGCGGACGCGAACCTCGACCTGCTGGGGCGGTACACCCGCAATGGCGGGTATGTCCTTGAGGGTACGAGCTGGGTTCCGCCGCCGCGGGATTGCACGGATGAGCACGGCACGGCGAAGGTCGGCTCGTACCTGCCCAACGCATGGGGGCTGTACGACATGCACGGTAACGTGTGGGAGTTCTGCCTCGACTGGATTGTCACGAGCGGCGCCGACCCGTCGCTGGCGGGCGACGACCCTACGGGACCTGCGCAGACCAGCGGTTCCCGCACGGATCGCGGTGGGGGTTGGAGTTATGCCGCCCAGCACTGCCGTGCGGCGCGTCGCGGCTCCAGTAATGTATCGGCGACCTATACCGAAATCGGCCTGCGCGTCGCGGCGCCAGCGGAGGTGCTGGTTTCCGAGTGAGGGCAATACGGAGTGCGGCGGCGAGCCGCCGCACTCCGTAAGGAGTTACAGAACGAAAGGAAAAGGGAACATGAAGAAGGCATTGATGCTGATGACGCTGCTGGCGGCAGCGGCGGCAGGGAGGGCGGATCCTGCCAACACGGCGGCCTCGGCCTCCATGACACTGGACACGCAGACGCAGGGCGCGGGTGCGCTGGTGAATGAGACGGAGGTTGACGTGCGCGGGCTGACGATCGATTTCTCGAGGGTCGAGCTACGCGTGCTGAACACGAAGAAGCGCCGTGCGACGCTGATACTGGTGCGGTAGCCCCGCGCCCGCCGAAACACAAATTGAACACGGGTTTGCTTTGACGCATTGCAAAAACCGTGCTATAGTTGTTCACGATGTATGAGGAAAGTCGAACAGATTAAAGGGATTATTTTTACCACAATAGGCACAATGATTTTCACTATAGGCACAATAGCAATGTCTTGAAAATAGTGTCCATTGTGGTTAAAGAAAAGGAAAGGAAAACCGACATGGCCAAACGGATCGTATTCTGTCTTTCACTGCTGCTCGCGCTGGGCGTGTGCGCCCAGGAATGGTACAGGGGCAACCTGCACATGCACACCTACTGGAGCGACGGGAAGGCGTTCCCCGAGGAGGCCGCCGAGTATTACCGCTCGCGTGGGTATCACTTCATCTGCCTGTCCGACCACAACGTGATGCAGCTGAGCGATAAGCACTGGCAGGAGGTCGGCGGCAAGAAGGTCACGGCGGAGGCGGCGGAGAAGTACCTCCACGCATACGGCGACACGGCGGAGAAAAAGACCGAGGACGGCAAGGAGCACGTGCGCGTGAAAACGCTCGGCGAGATGAAGAAACAGTTCGACAAGGCCGGCGAGTTCCTCATTGTCCCGTGTTTCGAGCAGACGGGGAAATGCGGCGAGTTTCAGGTTCACATGAATGTGTTCAACGTGAAGGGCATCTACCCGTACCAGAAGGGCGAGACCATCGCGGAGACGGTCGGCGCGAACGCGCGGGTCGCTGCCGAGCAGGGGAAGGATACGCTCTTCATGCTGAACCACCCGTTCTGGCCGTACTTCGACATCCAGCCCGAGGTGCTCATCAGCCTGCCCGAGGTGCGGTTCTACGAACTGAGCAACGGCGGCAACAGCTACCCTGCGGCGCACCCCGGATGGTATTCGCTGGAGAAGTATTGGGATATCGTGAACGCCTTCCGCATCAAGGCCGGGCATCCTGCGCTCTACGGCACGGCGACGGACGACACGCACGACTACTCGAAACCCGAGCGCGTGACAACCCTCAAGGGCTGGGTGAGCGTGCGCGCGCCCTCGCTGGCGTGTGACGCACTGGTTCAGGCGATGCACCGCGGCGACTTCTACGCCTCCACCGGCATCACCTTCCGCGACGTCCGCTTCGACGAAGCGACGGGGACGCTGAGCGTCGAGGCCGAGCCCAAACCCGGCGTGGATTACGAAATCACCTTCACCGTGACCCGCGCCGGGTTCGACACGGCCACCGAGGCGTTCGACGACCCTGCCGCCGACAAGAAGCCCGCCCGCAAGGGGCTGAAATATTCGGACGACATCGGCATCACCGCGAAGAAGGTTTCCGGCACCTCCGCATCCTACAAGATGCAGCCCGACGACCTCTATGTGCGCGCGACCGTCACCTCCCCGGCGAAGATGGCCAAGCCCGCGCTCTGCGGCCCGTTCGTCGAGACGGCATGGACGCAGCCCTACGGCTGGCAACAGTGGCAAACGCGGCAAAAGCGGAATTAGGTAATAGGTAATATGTAAAAGGTGAAATGTAAAATGTAAAAGGCAAGAGGTGTTCCCGTCAAAAAATCCTTTTTTGGATGGCGTGATATGGAGGGCGAGACAGGGGCCCCCATTGGCGCGGCGTGCGGGCAATGGGGTAGGAAGCGCAATGTGTCTGACGGCTCGCGAGGACGCTCGCCCTCCATGTGTATAACGGCTCGCGGGGACGCTCGCCCTCCATTGTGTCTGACGGCTCGCGAGGACGCTCGCCCTCCATCGTGAAATCTGTGTTTTACAGAACGCTAGAGCGTCTTGGACTCGCCCACGGAATACAAGACTTTACCCGTCTCGCCGTCCGCGATGGAGAAGGATTCGGGGTGGCGGTAGGTCTCGGACTTGAACGTCAGGTGGCCCGCGTACTTGCTCTGCAACTCCACCAGCAGGGCCTCGTCCTCCTTGCGCAGCCGCTCCAGCACGCTCGGGGCCACGACGACTTGCAGGTTCACGTCGCGCTTCTCCTGCTGCGCCTTGCGCATCAGCGCGGCGATCTGCCGCTGGATGTCCACGCTCAGCGCCATCGGCGACTTCACCAGGCCGTGGCCGCGGCAGTACGGGCAGTCCGAGTACATCTGCGACAAGATGCTCTCCTCCTGCCGCTGGCGCGTCATCTCCATCAGCCCGAGCTCGGAGATGGCCAGCACGTTCGTGCGCGCGCGGTCGCGCTTCAGCGCCAGCTTCATGGCCTTATAGACCGCATTCTGGTGCTTGCGTGACTTCATGTCGATCAGGTCCAGCACGACGAGGCCGCCGATGTTGCGCAGGCGCAGTTGCCGCGCCACCTCTTCCACCGCCTCGAGGTTCACCTCCAGGATGGCCTCGTCCTGCGAGCCTTTGCCGCGGTGGCGGCCGGTGTTGACGTCGATGGCGATGAGGGCCTCGGTCTCGTCGAAGATGAGGTAGCCGCCGGACTTGAGGTGCACCTTGCGGCGGAACGTCTCCTCCAGTTGCCGCTCGACGCCGTAGTGCTCGAAGATGGCGCGCGGCCCGTCGTAGTGGCGGATCATCTTCTTCGCGCGGCGGGAGATGCGCGAGGCGACCTCGCGGATCCGGTCGAAGGCCTCGGCGTTGTCGATCGTCACGCAGTCGATCTCCTCGGTCAGCCAGTCGCGCACGATGCGCTCGATGAGGTCCGGCTCCTGATACACGCACGAGGGCGCGCGCAGGTTCTTGATGTTCGCCTGGAGTTCGTTCCACGAGTCCATGATGTTGCGCAGGTCGCGCACGAACGAGCGCTTGCTCGCGCTCGAGCCCACGGTGCGCACGATGAGGCCCGCGTCGTCCGGCAGGGGCATGCGGTCGAGGATCTTCTTGAGGCGCTGGCGCTCGGCCGCGTCGCCGATCTTGCGCGAGACACCGCGCAGGCGCGTGCCGGGCATCATCACGAGGTAGCGCCCCGGCAGGCTCAGGTTCGCCGTCACGCGCGGCCCCTTCGTGCCGATGGGGCCCTTGGTCACCTGCACCACGATCTCCGTGCCGGGCGGGAAGCGCTTGGCGATCTCCTCGCTCGACACGCGCTTGCGGCGCGAGGGCCGCGCGTTTTCGTCGTCGTCGTCCAGGCGGCTCTCGTCGTCCGGGATCATGTCCCAGTAGTGCAGGAACGCGTTCTTCTTCAGGCCGATGTCCACGAACGCGGCCTGGAGATCATGCTCCAGGTTCTGGATGCGCCCCTTGTAGATGCTCCCGACGAGGCGCTCCTCGGCGGGGTGCTCCACCTGGAACTCCTCGATGCGTCCGTTCTCGATCACGGCCACGCGCGTCTCGAGCCCCTCCGCGTTGACGATGATCTCGCGCTTCGGCGCGCTCTTCTTAAACAGGCTCAGCACTTTGCCGATGCCTTCCGTAAGTTGCTTCAACATACCTTCTCCTCCTCATTTCCAAACCGATTCAAAACCTCGATTCAGGTTCGCGCCCATACATGGACACACTCTGGACGAGACCCAACGCCGCCATCATGGTCAGCATGAAGGTCCGCCCGTAACTGATGAACGGCAGCGGCAGCCCCGTGATCGGCATCCGGCCGATTGTCATGGCGATGTTGATGAACGTGTGACTGAACACCAACGCGACCACGCCCACACAGAACAGCCGCCCGCTGTCATCCCTACAACGAAACGCAACCCATAGCCCGGCCCACATCAGCGCCAGGAACAGGAGCAGCACCGTTAATGATCCCGCGAAGCCGGCCTCCTCGGCCAGCACCGCGAAAATGAAATCGTTCGACGAGACCGACGGGGGCAGGTACCCCAGCGTGTACTGCTCGCCCTTCAGGTAGCCCTTGCCCCAGAAGCCGCCCGAGCCCACGGCGATCTCCGACTGCCGCCGGTTGTAGCCGCTGCCGTGCAGGTCCTTGTCCGGGAACATGAACACCTGGAGGCGCCGCACCTGATGGTCGCGCAGGCACGTCGCCTTGATGAGCGCCTCCCGCCGCTCCGGCGGCATCTCCGCCCGCTCCGCCGCGTAGATCACGCCCAGCAGCAGCCCCGCCGCCGTCACCCCCGTCAGCAGCGTCGTCCACAGCAGCCTCGGCGCGACGTTCGCCGCGAACATCATGCACAGCACCGTCGGCACCAGCACCATCGCCGTGCCGAGGTCCGGCTGCATCAGGATCAGCGCCGCCGGGACGCCCACCAGCAGCCCCGTCAGGAAGAACGCCCCCGCGCCGCGCTTCGCGCCCTTGCGCCCGTACAGCCACGCCAGCATCATGATGACCGCCAGCTTCGCGACCTCCGACGGCTGAATGCGGAACAGCCACCGCCGCGCCCCCATCGTCCACGTGCCGATGAGCAGCACCAGCACTAACATCGCCAACGCCGCCGCATACGCCAGCCAGCTCCACCGCAGCACGCGCCGATAGTCCACCGCCGCCGCCGCCACGTACACCGCCAGCCCCAGCACCCCCGCCACCGCATGATCCATATATTGCGTGTGCAGCTTCGGGTCGTCGCGCACCGAGCAGGAACTGTAGATGAACAGCACCCCGATGACCGTCAGCCCCGCCATGCTGGCGAGCAGCAACGGGTTGAAGCGGCGCAGACGCATGAGTACATTTTTCAGCATCAGTCACCCCCCATGAAATCGGGCGCCTCGACAGCCTCGCCGTCGTCCGCCTCGCCGAAGATTGACATCAGCACCTCGCGCACCAGCGGCGCGACGGTCTGCCCGCCCGAAACCCCGTCCTCGACCACGATCGCCACCGCCACGCGCGGCGCGTCCGACGGCGCGAACGCCGTCACCCACACGTTCTTCTGCCGCCGCCCCGCGACGTCCACCTCCGCCGTGCCCGTCTTGGCGGACACCGCCGTGCCGCGCAGCTGCACGCGCCGCCCCGTGCCGAGCGCCGCCACGTCGCGCATCCCCGCGTGAACCGCGCCGACCGCGTCCCGCGTCCACGCGATTTCGCGGATGACCTCGGGCGGCTCGCCGTCGCGCAGCACGACGTGCGGGCGGCGGAGCGTCCCGCCGTTGGCGATGGTCGC
>WRJS01000147.1 GCA_009778475.1 Kiritimatiellota bacterium
CATGACCTGCTCCATGCGTTGCGCAATGGCGTCGCCCTCGCCCTGGGGTGCGTCGGCACCGTCGGGTGCCGGTGCTGACTGCCCCTTCATGATGTGGGCGAATGTCGAGACCTCGCGCTTGAGCGGGGCTTTGCAAACGGGGCATGACGGGCGCGTCTCCGTGTCCACCCGCATGGCACGAAATGTGAAGACCGTGTGGCAGGGCTCACAATAGAACTCGTAAAGCGGCATCGCGCTTACTCTGCGGGTTCGGCGGCCTGCTCGATTTCCTTTGTCTCCTCGGCAGCTTCGGATTCCTTGGCCTCCTCGGCGACGGTCTCCTCGACGGCGGGCGGCACTTCGGCCTCCTCGACAACTTCGGCTACCCCGGCTTCCTCGGCGACGATCGCCTCCTCTGCCGCCTCCGCTTGGGGCTTGGCCTCGGGGGCTTTTGCGGCGGGGCGTTGCGGGGCGCCGCCGGCATGGTGCTGGCCTTGCCCTTTCTCGCCGGGCAGGGTCTTGAACGCAGGGTATTCGCTGGGGACGCTCAGCACGTCGTTGTAGAACTCGATGATATGCCCCTTCTCGACGAGCCACGCCAGCTGGATCAGCACCTCTTTACGCGGGGCTTCTTCTGTGCCGCCGAGGGCGGCGACGAGCTCGGCTTTCGTGCAGGCGGGGTTTGCTTCGACGTGGGTGAGGATGTCTTGGAGGGTTTTCACCGTGTGCGAGGCGTTGAGCAGGGAGGGCGTCTTGAGCATCACGAAGTCGCTGCCCCTTGGCTCGTTCACGCGGAAGAGGTAGAGCTTGCGGTGGCGGAACGCGCCGCGCAACGCGAAGAAGAGGGAGGCCGGGAAACGGCGCTCGCGGGCGAGCGCGTCGCGGAGCATCATCCCCAGCGACCGGCTGGACGTTTGCGTGGCCACGCCGGCGGTGCAGATGAGGTACTTGACGCTGGCAAGCTGCTCCGGCACGACCTCGCGCAGGAACACCAGCTCGGCGACCTCGCGCGTGAAGGAGGGCGCTTTCAGCGGCGGTTCGGCAACGGCCTCGGGTGGCGCTTCCGCATCGCCCTCTGCGGCCGGCGCTTGCGCGGCCGGCACGTCCTCGTGGGCAATCGCGCCTTTGCGGCGATAGACCTTTTTCTTGGTGCACTGCTGGCGCCACTGCTCGATGACCTCTGGCTCGCGCACCATCTCGATGCGCGAGCGGTAAGCTTCCTCGGACATGCTGGCGTAGCGCGTGCGCAGCATCTCCAGCACCTTCGCGGCGAAACTGTGATGGTTCGGCGGGCCGAGCAGCTCGCCGCTCAACGTGCACCGCGCCACGCAGTTGAATGCGCCTGTCGGGGGTTCGCAGTCAACGTCCTCAATGTCGAAGAAATCTTCGAGGTGGCGGCTGATGAGGTGGCCGCGCACCTCCTCTTCCGTCAGCGCCGGATATCCGCAGACCTTGCACTGGAAGAGCGGCATCGGCTGGTCCTTCAGCGGCTCGATGCGGATGAGGCAGGAGTTGGGGTTGTCGAGGAACAGCCAGGCGATGTCGCGCAACGGGAACGCGCGGTGCGAGGTCTGGATGCGGCGAATGACCGCGCCGAGGGCCTTCTGCTCGGGCAGGACGCGGATCTCGAGCGGCAGCGCGGGCTGCTGCTGGTACGGCTCGCGGTCACGCGGGCGGTAACCGTCGGCGGGACGGCGGCGGTCGTCACCGAGATAGGGCGGGCGCGGGCCTGCCCCCGGACGCGGAGGCGGCTGTCCCCCGAAATCGACGACAGCACCGCGCGACTCCGGACGCGGCATATCCGCCGGGCGCGGCCCCCTGCGGTCACCACGGTCGCTGCCGTCACGGCGCAAAGGCCGGTCGGCATGGCGCGGCGAGCGATCGTCGAAATCACGACGCGGGCGGCGGTCGTAACCGCCCCCCTTCTTGTCCCGCCCGTGCCGAGGGGAATCCTCCTCATCAGAACGGTCAAAGCGGTCGTTGTTTCGCAATCGCTGAATATTGGCATCGGGTGAAGACCGTGCCCAACTTGGAGCGAAGTTTAAATCCAAAATGATACCATCGTCTTTGTCATCTGTACTCATGCTCTACCCATTCTATTTGTCCTGTATTTAGAGATACTATATCGTATCGGGGGGGGCGAGGTCAACATGAAAGTGCAAAGAAATGAAAATTTCATTTTGGGGATGGAACGGTAAAAAAAGATACGGGGAAAATACCCTTGCCCTGAACAATCTATTCAGATGGTGCCAGGAGAGGGACTCGAACCCTCACACCCTTGCGGGCGGCAGATTTTGAGTCTGCTGCGTCTGCCATTTCGCCACCCTGGCTTACGGGGCGGGCGCGGGCATTGCCCCTGCGCCGTCACCCTTTGGACGGTAAAAAACAGTTTACATTATGACGCGAATCGGATGAGAAAGCAAGCGCAAAAATGAACTTTCTTTGTCGCGCCCGCATTTGCTCATCGTCTCATGAAACGGTTTGCCGCCGGCTCATTCCTTGAGCGTCGCCGTCACGCGTTGCAGACGCTCGGCGTGCGCGAGCAGCTTGCCGTCGGCGAAGACAGAGAGCCCTTTGCCTTTGCCGTATTTCTCGCCCGTCATGTCCCAGAGGATAGTCAGGGGGATGCCGCGATAGCGCACGCCGTCGAGGCAGAAGTAGCTCCATTGACCTTCGGGGACGAGCGGGTTAACGTCGAGGGTGTCGCCGGGGCGCGGGCGCAGGCCGACGAGGCCGGTGATGACGAGATCCGCGAAACTGGAATGGTTGTAATCCTTGCCGCGCTCTTCGCCGCCCTTCTGCGCGCTCCACGTCCCGTTCTCCCATTTCGAGAGCATGGTGCGCGAAGTCCAGTCGCCCGTGTAAGGGTTGAGGTTCTCGTCAATCCATGCAGCCTCCGGCCCGTCTGGCAAGGTGCGGCGGTGCGACTGCGCATAGATGCGCAGGGCCTCGCAGTAGTCGCGCTTGCCGACGGCGGACGGCGGGTAGCCGTTGAGCAGGTTGGCGAGCGCGGTGAGCGTCTGCGCGGTCGCGAACGGCCAGCTGGAACCGTTCCACTGGCACTCGTGCCCTGTGTAGATGTGCTTGAACTGCGGATGGCGCTGCTCGGCGGTCGTGGGGCCATAGGGCGCGTAGAAACCCTGATGGTCCATGAGCTGCGCCCATGCGGCGGATTTGTCAGGGCCGGGGAGGTTGAAGCACCACGGGACGTAGCCGTGCAGCTCGCGCACATTCGCGAGAGGCCCGGACGGTGCGCGGGCCTGCGCATTGCGCGGGAGGACCTTGAAGAATTGCGCGTCCGCATCCCAGAGGAGGGTCTCCACGCGCTGCTTGATTTGCGCAGCAGCGGCGCGGAACTGCTGCGCGGTGCCGGGGTCGCCCGCAAGCTCGGCGATGGCGGCGATGGCGAGCGCGTCCGCATACTGGTAGCTGTTGATGGTGGCGCGGTAGCCGTCGCCGCCGATGGCGCACTCCATGCCGTCGCGGTCGGCGCTCTGCCAGTACAGGCCGCAGGGGTCCTCGTGACCGCGCTGCCATGCCTGCCAGTTCGCGATGAGACAGGGCAGAAGCTCGTTCAGGAGGGCTTCGTCGGGCGCGACCAAGTGGCGCGCCCAGATGGCGTCCGCCACCCAAAAGCTGTAGCGGCGCGGCTCGCCCCCGCCCTTGAACCAGAAGCGGCTGTAATCGCGCAGATACTTGGGGTCGCGCAGCCAGCGCCCCTCGTACAGGTGATGCCCAGCCGGACAACTAATGGTGTTATACTTGCCCGACCACGGGACGTTCGGCAGGAACTCCGTGACGACCCATCCGTCGGGCGTTTCGCGCAGGTGCTTGCGGTACGTCCACCATCTGAAATAATAGGTGCGCTCCAACGCCTTGTCAGGACACTCGAAGCGTGGGACATTCTGCTCCAGAAATGCCCCCGCCGCACTGTTGGGGATGGTCTGCGCATAAAGCTCACGGTCAGCCGCGTTGAAGCCCTCGACATAACGCCTGAGCAGCTCGGGCGTAAGAATCTGCGCCTGCGCAATAAGCGCAACCCCTGCGGCACCACAAACGATGCGTTTAATTGGCTTAGTCATAAGAGATAGCTTAACACCGATGCGTGTTGGACGTCAAGCCGTCCCGCCACACCCTGTCCAGCTCCAGTTACAATTGGTTCAGCATCTCCACAAGGATTTTCCCGGTGATGGTGAGGCTCTCGGGGGAGATTTTGTCGAGGGTGTCCTCGGGGGTGTGCCAGTAGTCGTTCAGGCCGGGGGCGCTGCCGTAGGTGAAGTCGATGAGATCGACCGCCGGGAAGCCCGCGTCGAGGAACGGCTGGTGGTCGTCAAGGATGTCGCCGTCGCACAGCGAGATGTAATCGCGGCACCCTGCCGCGTCGGCGGCCTTCAATGCTAGTGCGCGGAGCCAGCCCGTCCCGTTGCGCGGAACCATGATGTTGAGGTCGCGGTCGCCGATCATGTCAACGAGGATGACCGCCTTCACTTTCACGCCCTCGCGTTTCAGCTTGGCGGCGAGGTGCTTGCTACCATGAAGCCCGTCGTTCGGGCCATATCGCACACGGCACTCCTCGCCGTCTGTGAACGCAAAGAGGATGTTGTATTTTGTCGATAGTCTTTGAGATGAGATGATACGCGCTAACTCGATGAGCAACCCCGTGGAGGAGCCGCCGTCGTTCGCGCCTTGGAAATCCTCGGAGATGCCGCTCTTCGTGTCGAAATGCGAGAGCAGCACCACCACCTCTCGTGTCTCTCCGGGCAGGTCGGCCATGACGTTCACAAAGTCACGCTTGCCGTTTGGCGTGTCGCTGGTGAAACGGTCAAGTGTGGCAATGACGCCATCGTTGGCGAGCCGCGCCTGAATCCATTCCGCCGCGCATTCCGCGCCCGGCGTCATCGCGTCGCGGGGCGTGCAGTTCTCCACCAGCCCCTTGACATGATTGAACGCGTTCGTGCCGTTCTCCGCCGTGAACACAAGGCGGGACGCACCGAGCAGCGGCGGTTCGGGCGCTTTGCCGCAACCGAGGATGCCGAGCGCACACGCGATGGTAAGCAAAAAAAGCGGAGGACAGGCATTCTTGCCTGTCGATTCGGGTTTTGCTTCGCTGACAGGCAGGAATGCCTGTCCTCCATTGGCGCTCGCTTCGCTGACAGGCAGGAATGCCTGTCCTCCGTTAAAATTGTGCGGGTTGTCGCGAATATATTGCATACATTTGAAAAAGTGTTGCTCATTGCGTACGAGCCTGTCCCAAGATTCGCTCTGCCAGAGCGAGCCTTGAGTTTTCATGCGCTTGTTGATTTCACGGGCGGTGAAACCTTTCCAGGTTTTCAGGATGTCAGAAATAGTATGTTCGCCACAGGGGCGGAAAAGCACATGAACGTGATTGGGCATGACCACAAACGACGCGAGGTCATAACGTTGCCCATCGAAATGCCGTAGCGCGTCGGCAACAATGCGGGCATTCTCGGGGTCTCGTAGGACACAGGCGCCAGAACCTTGGTCGAGCCACTCGTCGATCTTATCCGTGAATATGCGGTGGTATTCATTTGCCGTCGCCTCGTCCCATGGTTCGGGATTGAATTTAATCCACGCCGCCTTTTCATCGCTTAATTGACCGAGCTTATTTTGGGGAAGCGAGTCTTTGAGTCGCCATGTCACGAAACACCACACTTGACCTTGCTGCCAGTGAGGCAGGTGGCGTCGCCGAGTTTCTGTTTCCAACATCGGAGAGTAGAATGTTGAATCGAACGGAGGATAGGCATTCTTGCCTGTCGATTTGGGTTTTGCTTCGCTGACAGGCAAGAATGCCTGTCCTCCGTTGGCGCTCGCCTCGCTGACAGGCAGGAATGCCTGTCCTCCGTTCAATTGCATAGCTCAATCCACCTTGATGCCGAAGATGTCGAGGAGGCGGTCGAGATCGTCGTTGTCGTAGAAGTCGATTTCGAGCATGCCCTTGGTGTGCTTGCCGTTGGCGTGGGTGACGCCGGGGGTGAGGCGCACGGCCGTGCCGAAGTGGCGGTGCATACGGTCGGTGAGGTCGCGCAGGTAGCTCTCGGGCAGGTCGGGCGTGCCTTTGCGGGGGTCGGCGGCGGGGGTGGCCTTGCGGCGCTGGATGAGCTTCTCGAGCGAGCGCACGGTCATGTCCTCGGTCACGCACTTGCGGCCGAGGATCGTCTGCTCAGTCACGTCGGCGAGGCCGAGCAGCACCTTGGCGTGGCCGGTGGAGAGCAGGCCGCTGCTGACGAGCTGCTTGACCTCGTCGGGGAGGTCGAGGAGGCGGAGCGCGTTGGCGATGCTGGCGCGGGCCTTGCCGACGCGGTCGGCGACGTCCTGCTGGGTGAGGCTGAACGACTCGGCGAGGGTGCGGTAGCCCTCGGCCTCTTCGATGACGTTGAGGTCTTGGCGCTGGATGTTCTCGATGATGGCCATCTCGGCGGCGCGGCGGTCCTCGGCGTCTTTGAGGATGACGGGGACTTTCGCAAGCTGCGCCTCGATGGCGGCGCGGAGGCGGCGCTCGCCCGCGATCAGCTCGTAGCGCCCCTCGCTGTTCTTGCGGCAGATGAGCGGCTGGATGATCCCGTTGGCCTTGATGGACTCCGCGAGCTCGTGCAGGCCCTCTTCCTTGAACTCATGGCGCGGCTGCCACGGCGAGCGCTGGATCTCGGCGACGGGGACCTCGATGATCGCGTTGGCGAATTCCGCAGGGGCCGCTGGCGCGGCGGGCGCGGGCTTGGGCAACTGCGGCGTTTGCGCGGGCGGCGTCGCGCCGATGAGCGCGCCCAGGCCGCGCCCAAGGCCCGGGCGCGGGTGCTTGGCGGGCGGCGCGGGCTTCACCGGCGCGGGTTTGGTTTTCGCGGCGGGCGCGGCGGCTTTCTTGTGTTTCGTTTTCTTTGCGCTCATGGGTAGATTCCTGGACGGGCGAGGCCTGTTGTCTCGGGGAGGCCAAACATAAGGTTCATGTTCTGGAGGGCAGATCCGGCCTGCCCCTTCATGAGGTTGTCGATGTGCGACACGACGCGGAGGCGGTTGAGGCGCGCGTCCACGCTGACCATCAGGTTGCAGTAGTTCGTGCCGCGCACATGGAGCGTGCCGATGGGCGCGGTGCTGCCGTAGACGCGCACGAACGGGCTGTCCTTGTAAAACTCACGGTACACCGCGAGCATTTCATCCTCCGTCATCGGCGCGGTGAGGTTACCGTAGAGCGTCGAGAGGATGCCCCTGCACACGGGGACAACCTGCGTGGTGAACGTAATCTTGATGTCGCGCCCCGCGAGGGCGCTCAACTCATGCTCCACCTCGCAGACGTGCTGGTGCCCCGCGAGCTTGTAGGCGTTCATCT
Organism: Kiritimatiellota bacterium; assembly: GCA_009778475.1. Classification (GTDB taxonomy): domain Bacteria; phylum Verrucomicrobiota; class Kiritimatiellia; order RFP12; family UBA1067; genus WRJS01. The sequence goes on from WRJS01000147.1 coordinate 7,322, forward strand.
GCTCGTAACGCGCAGGGAAGTGGAACCCCGCCGCCGCCTTCTTGCCGCCGCCCGACACGCCCGTCTTGCAGTCGCAGATGATGCTGTACGGCTCGACGAGCGCACCCTTCGCGGCGGGCGCGAGACCGAGGATGCAGCTGCACGCGAAGCAGCCGGGGTTGCCCACGACGCTCGCCTTGCGGATTTCCTCGCGGTGCAGTTCCGCAAGACCGTAAGCGTTCGTGCCGAGCAAATCCGGCGACGCATGGACGGGGTTCTTACCGATGCGCGTGGCGTAATCCGCATACGCCTCAGCGGTCGTGAAACGGAAATCGCCGCTATAGTCAATCACCTTCACGCCCTTCGCCAACTCCGCGCGGGCGGCGGACATACCGACCTGATCCGGCGTCGAATAGAACACGACATCCACAGGCTCCGCCGCGCGCGGGTCATCCTCCGCCAACAGCGGCATATCGCAGAACCCCTGCAGGTGCGGGTAAATCTTCGACAGCGGCGCACCGATGTCCTCGCGCTCGATCAGCGACACAATCTCCGCCTCAGGGTGCTGCAACAGAAGCTCCGTGATGCCAGCCCCCCCATAACCCGCCGCCCCGACAATTTTAACTCGAATCATAAAACCCTCTTTTGAAAAGTGAGGGAAATACTATATCACATTCCATGCGGGAAATCCAAGAGACTTTGAGAAAGAATTTCACGCGCAAATTGCAATATTAAATGAACCGACCCAGAAAAGGGGAGGCAGGGGCAAAAGCCCCTTGCTTGCAATTCACCAAATAAATTTTGATTGCAATTCGCCGTCAGTCGAAAAACCTCATGCTGGTTTTCTTGAACTCGGTGAGGGAGAGCAGGAGTTCGCCGGGGGGGAGGGCGGCGTCGCGGGTGATGCGCTCGAAGAGGGCGCGGGTCGCGTCCCACGTCGGGGTGTGGATCATGGCGTAGAGGGTGAAGGGGAAGCGGCCGGTGCGGGGGCGCTCGTAGCAGTGCGTCACCTCGGGCTGCGCCGCGACGCGGCGGCCGGCGGCGAGTATCTCCCCCTCGGGGATGTCCCAGCAGCACATCCCGTTGGCCTTGAACCCGGCCTCGCGGTGGCGCAGCAGAAGCCCGATGCGCCGCAGGATGCCGCTGGCCTGCCATTCGCGCAGTTGCGACAGGAGCGCGTCCTCGCCCATGCCGAGCCGCCCGGCCGCCGCCGCGAAAGGGCGCGGCGAAAGGGGGATGTCGCCTTGCAGGAGGCGGATGATGGCGTGTTGGGAAGTGTTAGGAGTGGAGTGTGGAGTGTGGAGTGCGGGGGGGGGAGGGGGGGGGGAATGTCCAATATCCAACACGGAATGTCCAATGTCCAAGTTGGATGCGCTCTGCGGCAATGACATGGGGGAATCAGTTTTAAAGCCACCCTTGGGCGTTGGGTGTTCCGTGTTGGATATTGGATATTCCGTCCGTTCGTCGCGGTCGCGGGTGCGGGCATCGAAGATGACGTCGATCTTGAAGCGGCGGAGGGCGGGGAGTTCGTCGATGGCGTAGGGGGCGCAGTCGGCGCGGAGGGCGTCGAGGGTGCGGTCGAACGTGTCGGCGGGCGCGGCGAGGGTGAACCAGAGGTTGGGCCAGGGGGGGCGGCCGCGCTCGTAGGCGTGGGTCACGCCGGGGACGGCCGCGACGATGGACGCGACGCGCGCGAGGTCGGCGGGCGGCACCTGGATGGCGCAGAGCGCGCTGCGGTAGCCGAGGCGGCGGGCGTCGAACACCGCGCCGAAGCGGCGGGCCTCGCCGCTGTCGAGCAGGGCCTGCGCGAGCGCGATGAGGGCGGCCTCGTCGGTGCCGCACGTTGCGGCGAGGTCGGCGAAGGGGGCCGCGGTGATGGGTATGCCGCGCTGGAGGGCGACGAGGGCGGGGGCTTCTGTTGAGTTCCAGTTGATCATGACTTAAAAAGCAATCCCGTTCTTCCTGTAAATCCTGTAAAACAAAACTCGTCTCGCCATTTGTTCTCTTATCTCAAAAGGGTTGAGAAAAGGCAAAAAAGTATGGCGGAAATCCAGCAGGAAAGCAAGCGTATTTTTTAGTACCCTCGTCTCGTGTTCAATAGACCTGTTCAAAAATGAAAAAAGAGTGTCATATTACGGAGTCAATCGCGGCTCACGGGGACACATCATTGCGGCGGCTCGCGGGGACGCTCGCCCTCCAAAGGGGTGTAAATGGAGGGCGAGCGTCCCCGCG
>WRJS01000148.1 GCA_009778475.1 Kiritimatiellota bacterium
CACCATTTTTTTGTGTGCACGCAAACCGCGTGTCGTGGATGATGCCGGGAGCGCAGGGCTTCCGCCCTGCATCTATCATTTGGCAGGGCGGAAGCCCTGCGCTCCCGGGGTCCTGCGCTCCCGGAGGCCCTGCGCTCCCGGAAAATCCTGCGCCTTGCTAGTAATTCGCATCACGCACCCGATTCCTTCTTGCGTTCGGGCGCAAATTAGATTACACTTTCCTTTTTTTAATTGAGAGCGTTTCGGGGGAGGCAGAATGAGTACAGGGCAGATTCATAAACGTATCTTGAAGGCGGGCGTATTCGTTTCGGTGGCGCACCTGCTGTTCCGGCTGGCGGGGCTGATCCAAGCGAAGGTCATGGGGCATTACCTGCCGCAGGAGACGTTCGACGTGGTCTTCACGTTCGCGTTCACCAACTGCCTGTTCATGGTCTATCTCATCGGCGAGGAGCTGCTCAACTCCACCTTCCTGCCCGTGTTCATGGGCGAGAAGGATGCGGCGTCCGAGTCCGGCGCGTGGGCGTTCGCGAACACCATCCTGACGCTCCAGTTCCTCGTCCTGCTCGCGGCCACGGCGGTGTTCCTGGCCGCGCCGGAGATGATGGTCAAGCTGCTCACGCGCTGGCGGCCGGACACCGCGCCGGAGAAGTACGCGCTGGCGGTCTCCAGCGTCCGCGCGCTGACGCCCGCGCTGATCGGCCTGTCGCTCGGCTCGACGACCTACGCGCTGCTCAACGGCTACAAGCGTTTCTTCCTCGCCGCGCTGGGCGACGCGGTGTGGAAGTTCTGCGCGGTGGGGGTTTTCCTCGCGGGGGTCCTGCTCTCGAAGGACGCGACACAGCTGCTGGTCTGGGGCCTCGTGGCGGGGTCGGTGTGCAAGGTGCTGACGCACCTGCTGGGGCTGCGGGACAAGCTCGCGCACATCCGCCCGATGCTGGCGTTCTCGCACCCGGCGGTCAAGCGCCTCGCGCTGCTGATGCTGCCGCTGGTGGTGGGGGTCCTCATCACGAAAGTGCGCGACAACTTCAACAACGTCCATGTGCTGAGCGCGCTGGAGACCTCCGGGCTCATGCAGGCCAACGACATCGGGCGCAAGCTCCAGAGCACGCTGGCGCACCTCGTGCCGGTCGCGCTGTCCATCGCGGTGTTCCCGTTCCTGTGCGAGATGGCGGTCGATCAGGACCAGCGGAAGATGGGCGACCTGGTGACGCGCTTCGGGCGCATGATGCTGGCGGTGTTCGCGCCGTTCGCGCTGTTCGTGGCGATCCTGGCCGTGCCGCTGACGTCGCTGATTTTCAAGGGCGGGCATTTCGACGCGGAGGCGGTGCGGCGCACGGCCGTGTCGCTCGCGTGCTACACGTTCGTGCTGCCGGCCGCGGCCATCGAGCCGCTGATGACCAAGGCGTTTTTCGCGAACCGCCGGACGGTGAGCATCACGGTCGTGGGGGTCGTGTTCTCGCTGATGAGCATCGGCATCAGCTGGCTGGGGCTGGCGGTTTACGGGGGGAACGAGCTCATCCTGCTGGCGTTCATCGCGGGCGGCTTCACGCTCACGCGCATCCTGAAATGCGTCGCGCTGGTGGAGATCATGAAGCGCAAGACGCCCGTGTTCCCGTTCACGGAGACGGCGCTGTTCCTCGCGCGCGTGGTGGTCGCGGCGGGCGTGGCGGGTGGGGCGGCGTGGCTGCTGCTGCGTCAGGTCTCGGCCCTGCAGATCCTCTCCGGCCGCATCGGCGACATGGCGAAGCTCGGCGCGTGCGCCGCTGTCTTCACGGGCATCTATTTCGTCGGCGCGTATCTCCTGCACATCCGCGAGATCCGCGATCTGCTCGATTTGGTTTTGGGCAAGTTGCGGAAAAAGAAGGCATAGTTTTACCCACCCTTTTCACAAATTGCCGTTCCATGTGCGACGGGGGATTGACATGCCCTTCCGTACAATGCTATCCTAACGCCATCTATGAAAAACATTCAGATTACGGTTTTGAGGAACGGCGCGACGGTGGCCACATCGGCGGTCGATGACGCGGAGAGCGTCGCATTCGGCGTGTGGGCAAAGGTCGGCGGGCGTTACGAGAAGGCGGCGCAGTCGGGCATGAGCCACTTTCTGGAACACATGCTGTTCAAGGGTACGCCGACGCGCTCGGCGCTCCAGATCTCGCAGGCCATCGAAGGCTGCGGGGGCTACCTGAATGCGTTCACGCAGGAGGAAAGCACCTGCTACTACGCGCGTCTGCCGCACGAGTTCATGCCGAGGGCGGTCGAGGTGCTGACGGATATGTACGTCAATGCGTCCGTGAAGCAGGACGACCTCGAGCGCGAACGCGCCGTCATCATCGAGGAGATCAAGATGTATCAGGACCAGCCGCAGTCCGTCGTGCAGGAGCAGCTTCAGGACACGATGTTCGTGAGCCACGCGCTGGGGCGGCCGCTGGCGGGCAGCGAGAAGACGCTCATGCCCGTTGACCGCACGGTGATGCTGGACTTCAAGGCGCGGGCCTATGTGCCGTCCGCGACCGTGTTCGCGTTCGCGGGGCGGCTCCAGCATGAGGCGTGCGTGGCGTGCGTGGAGAAGGCGTTCGGGGATGTCGCCAAGCGCAAGGGCCTGTCCTACCCTCCCGTCACGGGCGCGACGAATCAGCGCCCCTTCGTGATGGCGCGGAAGGACATCGCGCAGGTTCACGCGGTGGCGGGCTTCCGCATCTTCGGCCGGCACGATTCCCGCCGTTACGCGCTGCGCGTGCTGAACGGCCTGCTGGGCGAGAACATGAGCTCGCGCCTGTTCCAGAGCGTGCGCGAGCGGCACGGCCTGTGCTACTCCATCAGCTCCAGCTACCAGCTGTTCGACGAGACGGGGATGTTCACCATCAGCGGCGGCTTCGATACGCAACGCGCCGAGGCCGCGCTGAGGCTCACCGCCAAGGAGGTGCGCCGCGTCATCGACAAGAACGTCTCCGCGCAAGAGCTAAAGCGCACGAAGGATTACCTGCTCGGCACGTTCCGGCTCGGGCTCGAAGGCACGGGGAGCCAGATGCTGCTGATTGGCGAATCGCTCCTGCACTTCGGGCGCGTCATGCTTCCTGCGGAGACCATCCGCGGCATCCAGGCCGTCACGGCGGACGACGTCCAGCGCGTGGCCGCAGACGTGTTCGCGCCCGAGCGCATGACGCTCTCGCTCGTCGTGCCGAACGCCCAGCCGCAAGACGAGACGGCGTGGCGCGATACCTTCGCGGTGTTGTAAAAACGAATAGTGGTCAGTGGCTAGTGATCAGTGACCAGCAACACTGACCACTAATCACTAATCACTGATCACTAAAAACGGAGCAAAAGATGATCACGAGAAACACGGAAGCAATCGTCGAGGACCGCGTGAATATGCGCGGCGGCAAAGGGACGGTACGCCTGGAGCATTGGTTCAGGCAGGACGACTTCAAGGCGAAGGTCCGACTCTGCACGCGCATGGTCATCGCGCCCGGCGCGACCATCGGCGAACACGCGCACGAGGCGGACGACGAGATTTACATCGTCCTCTCGGGGCAGGGCCGCATCCTCGAAAACGGCGAATGGCAGGACATCCGCCCCGGCGACGCCATCCTCACAGGCAACGGCGCGTCGCACAGCGTCGAGAACACAGGCGACGCTCCGCTCGTCATCGCGGCGGTGATTATCCTTTACTGATTTCACAAGGGGGCATCATGACTATCCTTCCCGCCACGCTTCTTCTCCCGCAACAAACCATCTCGAAACCCGGCGCGGTGCTGTCCCTCGTGAAAGAGGCTTCGGCATTCGGTGCAAACGGGATTCTGGTGCATGACGCTTTCCTGAAACGCTCTGGGAAACTGGATGCCATTCTCAGCGGGTATCCCATCCGCACATGGCAACACGCAGGGGGCGAGCCGACGGTCGGCGCGGTCGAAGACCTCCGCGCGGAAATCCGCCGTGAGCGTCCTGACTGGGTCGCCACCGTCGGCGGCGGCAGCGTCATCGATCTCGGCAAGGCCGCCGCAGGGCTCGCGGACGCGCCCGAGACCGCCGCGTTCTACCAGCTGAACAACGCCGCCATCCCCCCCGCCGTCATCCCGTTCATCGCCGCGCCGACCACGGCCGGGACTGGCGCGGAGGCCACCGTCACCGCCGTGCTGACCGACCCCGCGCGCACGTTGAAGCAATCCATCCGCCACCCCAGCTTCATGCCCAAGTGCGTCATCCTCGACCCCTGTCTGCTGGAGGGCTGCCCGAAGGCGACCATCGCCGCGGCCGGGCTGGACGCGTTCATCCAGGCGTTCGAGTCCTACACCAGCCGCCACGCCACGCCCTTTACGCGCGCGTTGTCGGAGCTCGCGCTCGTGCGCATCAGCCATGCGCTGCTGCCGCTCTATCAGGGCGACCCGCGTTTCGCCGCCGATATGCTGGAGGCGAGCAACCTCGCGGGCATCGCGCTCTCCCACGCCCGCCTCGGCGTGATTCATGGATTGGCGCACCCGCTCGGCGTGCGTTTCCATGCCGCCCACGGCCTCACCTGCGCCTGTTGCCTCCCGACCGCGATGGCGTTCAACCGCGAGGCGATCGCCGCCGACCTCGCGGGTCTGAAAGCGCGGCACGGCATCGACGTCGAGGCGCAGATCGACCAATGGCTCGGCGCGATGGCGCTCGACAACCCTTTCAAGGGCCAGCGGGTGGACGACCGCGAGGCCTTCATCCGCGAGACCCTCGCCTCCGGCTCCACCGCCGCCAACCCCCGCCCCGTCACCGCCGAAGACGCGGCCGCGCTGCTGGACGCGGTACTGAAGGATTAGCCCTAAAAACCGATTTTCAAAAAGACGTTTCATCGATGTGTAATCGGGGTTAACGTCACAACCTGAAATGAACCGCGAAAGACACGAAAGGCGCGAAAATGCATGAACTCTTTTTTGTCACATTGGAGGGTAATTTTTTTTGCGTGCTTCGCGTGTTTCGCGGTTAACATAACCTTGAGGTTTTAGAACAGGTCTAATGGTTCATGATGAAGGGGGTGGATATGCGGAAGATGCTGTTGTTGATGGTTGTTTTGTCGGGGGCGCGAGGGTTTGCGGCGGAGGCTTACACGCCGTTGATCGCGGTGGAGGCACCGAGGGTTATCGCGAGCGCGGAGGCGTTCGATGCGAACTGGGTGGCGGAAAACCTGCTGCAGGAGGGTCATGCGGAGTATGCGTCGAAGGGGAAGGGGACGGAGACGTTCGTGGATTTCGATCTCGGCGCGGTGCTGCCTGTGGCGGCGTTCCGCCACCGGCAGCGCAACAATGCGGTGGACCTGATCGCGGAGTCGGAACTGCTGTTCAGCGGCACGCCCGATTTCGCGGACCCCGTGCGCGTGCCGGTCAAGCACGTTGACGAGGGGCACGCGGTGACGGTCGCGACGTTCGAGCCCGTGGCCGCGCGTTATGTGCGTTGGCGCGTGACGAAGGTGGTGCGCGGCACGTCGCCGAACCTCGGCGGGAAGGGCGTCGCTTTTTACAGGGCGGGCGAGGCCGAGGCCGCGCCCGGCAGGATCGCGCTCAGTGCGCGGGCGCCGCAGATTTTCAAGCGCGAGGGGGAGCGCCTGGTGCAGGACCTGGAGGTGACGCTGGAGTCGCCGTACCGTCAGGAGATACCCGGCCGCGTGAGCCTCGGGGGCGGCGCGGCCAAGGACGTGACCGTGCGTTTCGGGCGGCAGGTGGTCGTGTTCCCAGTTGAGGGCAGGGACGCGCCGCGCGAGGAGCGCCTCTCGCTGGTGTCGGGCGGCGAGACGCTGTTCACGAAGGCGTTCACCGTGCCGGCCATGCTGAAGCGGGTCATCTATGTGCTGCCGCATTCGCACACGGACATCGGCTACACGGATCTGCAGACGGTGATCGAGGCGAAGCAGGTGGAGAACCTGCGCAAGGGGATCGCGGCGGCGCGGCGCACGGCGGGTTACCCGGAGGGGTGCCGCTTCGTGTGGAACGTGGAGGTCGGGTGGGCGGCGGACCTGTATCTGCAACGCGCGGATGAGGCGGGGCGCGAGGCGTTTTACGAGGCGGTGCGCAGCGGGCAGGTCGCGCTGGAGGGGATGTACCTGAACGTGCTGACAGGGCTGTGCCGGCCGGAGGAACTGCTGCGCCTCTTCCGCTTCGGGAAGGCGATGGAGGAGCGCACGGGCGTGGCGATCGACACGGCGATGATCTCGGACGTGCCGGGGTTCACGTGGGGCGTGGTGACGGCGATGGCGCAGGCGGGCATCCGCTATTTCTCCGTCGCGCCGAATTTCTTCTCGCGCATCGGCGACCTCATGGTGGAGTGGGAGAACAGGCCGTTCTGGTGGGTCGGGCCGGACGGCCAGAGCAAGGTGCTGGTGTGGATCCCGTACATGGGCTACGCCACCTCGCACGTCTGGAAGAGGATGTCCGAGGAGCGCATCCGCGAACTCTGCGCGGAACTCGAGCGGCGCGGCTACCCTTACGAGATCGCCCACCTGCGCTGGTCCGGCATCGAGGGCGACAACGCCGAGCCCGACGCCGCCATCTGCGACGACCTGCGCCGCTGGAACGAGGCCTACGCCTACCCGCGCTTCGTCATCGCCTCCACGCACGAGGCCTTCGCCGCGTTCGACGCGCGGTACGGCGACGCGATACCCTCCTTCTCCGGCGAGTGGTCGCCGTACTGGGAGGACGGCGCGGGGTCGTCCGCCGCCGAGACCGCGATGAACCGCCACACCGCCACGCGCCTGAAACAGGCCGAGACGATTTTCGCGCTGCGCGCGGCGCCGGGGGGCTACCCCGCGAAAAATTTTGAGGCCGCATGGAACAACACCCTCCTCTACTCCGAGCATACCTGGGGTGCGCATTGCAGCATCTCGCAGCCCGAGTCGGACTTCACCCAGGCGCAGTGGCGGCACAAGCAGGGCTACGCGCGCGCGGCGGACAAGGCCTCGCGCGATCTGCTCGACGCGGCCGCCAAGGCGGGCGGCGGCGCGGCCGTCGCAAATGCGGTGGACGTTTACAACACGTCGTCGTGGACGCAGAGCGGTGTCGTCATCGTGCCGGCCGCGCTGTCGCAGGCAGGGGACAAGGTCACGCGGGAAGATGGGCTAGAAATCATGTCCCAGCGCATGAGCAACGGCGACCTTGCCGTTATGGCTGGCTTGGTGGATGGTTTTTCAAGGAAGCGTTTTTTCATCCATAACGGGCCGGGGCATCCCGGACAGATGTGGAACGCTGAGGCCAACGCATTCGTGGATTTCGGGGTCAAGGCCGTGCCCTCCCCCCCGTCCGGAAAGCAGGGCTGGTCCATCCGGTGCGACTATAAAAACGGGGGCACCGTCTTGTGTCCCGTGCGCGTCGGGCTTGACGAGCAGACGGGCGGCATCGCGAGCCTCAGTTTCTTCGGGCAGGATGATCTGGTGGACGCCTCCACAGGGCGCCTGCTCAACGAATACCTCTACTTCACGGGCAGCGACGCAGCGAACGTGCAGAAGGCGCGCGTGAAGAAAATCAGCGTCAAGGAAAAAGGCCCGCTGGTCGCGTCGCTGCTGGTCGATCTGGATGCGCCGGGATGCAACAGCCTCACGCAGGAGATACGGGTGACGATAAACGATGATGCGGTGGAATTGATCAACCGCGTGGACAAGGCGCGGCTGCCGCAGGGCAGCAACTACCACGAGAGCAAGGAGAGCGTCAGTTTCGCGTTCCCGTTCAACGTGCCGGACGGGGAGGTCCGCATGGACGTGCCGTTCGGCGTGTTCAGCCCGTTGACGCAGCAGCTCCCCGGCGCGTGCAAGAACTGGCTGGCCGCCGGGTCGCGGGTGTCCGTGGCGAGCGACACGCACGGCGTGACGCTGGTGGCGCCCGACACGCCGCTCATGCAAATCGGCGGGCTGACCGCGAACCTGCTCAACTCGCGCGGCGACCCCGCGCGGTGGCGCAAAACCATCGAGCCCACGCAAGCCATCTACCCGTGGGCGATGAACAACCACTGGGACACGAATTACCGCGCCTATCAGGAAGGCCTCGTCGAGTTCCGCTTCAAGGTTTACGGATGCGGGAAAGCGATGGCGGGAGAGGCCGCAGACCCGCTCATCGTCCTGCCCGCGCACGGCGAGCCGCCCGACGACAGCCGCCCGCTTGTGGCATTCAGCACACGCGAGCAAGAGGAGGGCCGGTTGGCTAACCCTCTGTTTTCACTTGCCGTGGTGACCGCGCTCAAGCCGAGCGACGACGGCAAGGCCCGCATCATCCGCCTGTTCAACCCCGCGGACAAGACGGAGGAAGTGAAACTGAAATGGCGCACGCCCCAGCGCGTGTTCATGAGCGGCGTGGGCGAGAGGAAGGGCCGCGAGGTCACGGACGAATTTGTGCGCCTGCGCAAATTCGAGCTGCTGACGCTGCGCGTGGAGGAGGCACAATGACATTTCCTATGGGAACCACCCCGTCAGCCTACGGCTGCCACCCCTCCGCAGGAGGGGAATTTCTCGAAGCCCATTCCCCTCCTCTGGAGGGGTGGCAGCCGCAGGCTGACGGGGTGGTTCTCGGGGTGGTTCTTTACATAAGGAGTTTTTATGAGCGACAGGAAACGGGTTACGATACAATACCGCGTCCCGTATGCGGACACGGATCAGATGCACGTGGTGTATTACGCGAATTACCTTGCGTACTTCGAGCGGGCGCGGAACGAGCTCCTGCGCGACGGCGGCGTGTCGTACCGCGAGCTGGAGGCGATGGGTTATGCGCTGCCCGTCGCGGAGGCGCACGTGGGCTATCATTCCCCGGCGACGTATGATGACCTGATCGACATCACCGCATGGGTCGAGAGCCTTAAAGGCGTGCGCCTCACCATCTGCTGCGAGGTGCGCCGTGGCGGCCTCCTCCTCGCGAAAGGCCACACCGTCCACGCGCTCGTTGACCTGAAGACCCTCCGCCCCGCCCGCCCGACCCCAGCGCTCAAAGCAGTGTTCGGGTACGCCTGACATTGCGTAGCCGTTTTCGTCCCCCCTATGCCGGGAGCGCCAATGCCGGGAGCGCAGGGCTTCCGCCCTGCATCGTTGCCAAGGTGGTGCGGGCTGTATGCGCCCCCGCCCCCCCGAAAAAAAATCCCGCGCGGGGCATATCGCGTGTGGCTAAAAAGCGGGGGGTGTGGTAGAATGGCGGTATGTTTTTTTTCACGGTGGCGGTTTAACGGCGAAAGGAGTAATGATGTCATGGTGAAAAATGTGCACAAGATGATGTTGGTGTGGGGCGCGGCGTGTGCGCTGGCCGCGCTGGTTGCGCTTGCGAGTCAGCTGCTTCTGCGCGAGGCGATCCGGGACCTCGGCGGCGAGCAGCAGACCGTGGAGCAGAAGGTGGAGCTGTTCGAGAACCACCACCAGACGCTGGAGGCCGTGGAGACGGGGCTGGGGCGGGACTTGGCGGTGTTCTTCCCGTGGCTCGCGCGGGGGGGCATCCTGGACTCCATCCTCGCGCCGCTCGGGGTGGCGCGGCAGCAGGAGGGCGCGCCGCCGCGCGGCGCAGGGCCTCCGGACAGCCTGA
>WRJS01000149.1 GCA_009778475.1 Kiritimatiellota bacterium
TTCTCTACCTATTGATATGCTCCTTTCTGCCTTGTCTGTCTTGGTTGTTGCGCAGTCGAGTTCGGAAATCCCGGAGGGACTTATGAATAACTCTGTATTACACAGGATGAAAGTGACGTGACTCTCTGTTGACACGTTCAAATGCTTTACTTTCACCTTCTCCACAATTACTTTCATGGTGGAGCTGCTTATACAGACGCTAGGCGACTGTTTCGCACGTCCTTTTGCGTGTTGCTCTTTGTCTCCGTTAGCAGTACAGTCGAGTTAACATCTTCTGGAGGTCAGCAGGAAATTTGTAGTGCTACAATTGAGGTGACCTTTCTTAGACAGGCGCCTTCAACTGTGCAACAGCTCTACGGAAAAGTGATACATTTATGGAGTTCGGAACGTACTGACTAGCCTTCTTGACTGCACGGAGTACAGTCCTTCTTGAGAAGCTAATAGTTTCTCAGTTAGTCAAGAAATTCACCGCATTTTGTGCATCCCGAAGATACACAAGTGCTCGCCAATTGTCCCAGTCCTAAGCCAGATCATTACAGTCCACACCAGTCCGATTTCTTTAAGATCCATTTTAGTATTATGCTGCCATCTATGTCTAGGTCTTCCAAGAGATGTTTCCTTCATGTTTCCCCATCGAACCATGCGCGTATTTACCCTCTCCATTAACGCGCCACATATCCTGCGTATCTAGTCGTCCTTGATTTAATCGACGACTGGGTTTATCTGGCTCAGGATGGTGACAGTTTACAGGCCCTTGTCAACACGGCAATGGAAATGCGGGCTGTGTAAAATTATACAAATTTCGTGACTAGCTGAACAACACCGTGTTCCTCAAGAATGACCCTGCTGCACGGAGTTACGTATTTATTGCATATGTTCTTCAAATATATGTTAAGGTGGTAAGTTGAACATGTGCAAGGTCTGAAGGGATATGCGGGGGGGGGGGGGGAGGGTGAGTTTTTAGTTTTTTAGATTCGACTAAAATCGGCTGACTTCGACTGAAGCCGACTGAAATCGGTTTTAGTCGAAGCCAGTCGATTCCAGCCGAAGTTTTTGATGCCGTGCGCCACCTTAGAAGTTCGGCGGCGGCACTGCGGCCGGCGGCATCATCATCTGCTGCATCTGGGCGGCGAAGATGGTGACGAAGAGTTCCTGGAACACGGACATGTCCTGCTGGGTCATCTTCACGACGGCCGCGACCTCGCTTGCGGGGACGCGGATGGTGGTGACGAGCGTGTTGTCCGCCGCACGCGTTGTCCAGAACTGAAGCGCCTCGGTGGTCGCGGGGAAGAGGTTCAGGTGCTGGGGCTTCACGTTCGGGAACATGGAGACGATCTGCTTCAGCAGCGGCATGAGGCGGACCTCGCTCGCGCCCAGCAATGTTTTTGCAGCAGGGTCGAGCGCGGCGATTTTCTTGTCGAGCGCGGTTGCGGCGGCCGGGAAGGGGAGCGTCGGCAGCCAGTTGTCCGTCGCGCCCGCAGGGCTGATGGCAGAGATGGCGTAGTTGTCCTTCACGGTGAACTCGCAGATGATGCTTTTGGCGAGCATCGTCAGGAGCGTCCCGCCCATCACGACGTTAGGGTCGCCCATGATAACCCTGGGGTCAACGCCGTTGGCGGCGGCGCCTTGCTGCATGGCGTTCTGCACGAGGGTGGCCATATCGATCGTCATGGAATAACGCTCGATGGTCTGCCCCCCGACTTCGCGGCCCTCCTCTTTTTTGAACTTGACGCCCGGCGTCTCGCTCTGGTCAAGCGTCTTGAAAATTTCCTTGACCGCGGCGGCGTCTTTCACAGGGTTGACATCAATCAGGCGCAGGCCCTTCTTGTCCTGCGTCGGCACGAGATAGCGGACGACATCGCCTGTGAGCGCCTTCTCCAGCTTCGCCCGCACGGCGTCAAGCGGGACATCCTGCTGCAGGTACGCCTTCACAAACTTTTGCGCGTCCTCAGACTTCGACTCCGGCCCGGCATACGCGAAAAGCGCATCTGCGGGCAGCCCGTTCCACAGGGCGGCTTCCGGCGGCTTGAACGCATCTAGCACGGTCCCCAACACAGACCCGGCCTTCGCGCGGATGCCGTAGGACAGCGCGAGCGCCTTCGCGTCCGGGTTGATGGCGACGGACAGGTAATCGACATCGCCCAGTATCGCGGCGAGCGGGTTCGGCTGCCCCGTGGGCAGGGGCGGCATCATCCCGGTCGCATGCTTCACGTTGACGCACATGCGCACCATCTGGTTGCCGGGCATGGGCAAAAACGCATCGAGTTTCGTCTGCTGCTGGACCCACGCGAGCGCCTCCTTGGAGGAGGCCAGCAACGCCTTGTTGCCGTCCGCGATGGAGAGCAGCAGGTCCGGCGGGACCCCGGGGTTGCCGGGCGTGGAGAAGGTGACGACGTTCCCGGCCTCGCGGCGCGCGCCGTAGAGCTGCGCGAGCTGGTCCTGCAGGGCCTTGGCATTCGGCGGCAACGCCACAGAGAAGACAAGCCCGGGTTCGCTAAGCGGCTGGTCGCCGTCCCCGACCACGAAGACGCGGACGGGGTCCTTGAGCGAGATCGCCGCATCCGGCGACGCCAACGGCAGTATCCCCTTGACGAGATCCGCGGTGGGCGGAATCGGCAGCGGTATCTGCGCCGCCTTGCAAAACGCCTCGACGCCCGACTGCAGCGCCTGAAGGCTGTCAACCTCGAGCGTGCCGAGCCAGACCGGCTCTGCATGGAGCGCGCACGCGCCGAGTAACGCACAGGTTGTGGTGAGTAGTAGCTTCTTCATGGTATCATCCTTTCGTTGGTGTTTATGAGAAATCATTGCGGGGCGGTTATCGTGCGCCGTTGCGCCGGGGGGCGCGGGCGCGGCGTGTAGAACATCATGACGGTCATCTTGAGCGCCTCGAGGAGCTCTTCGTTGAACACGGGGTCGGGCGAGCTGGTCATCTTGTTCTGGATGTTCGCGGAGACAAAGATAGCGGTGGTCTCGTTCGTGGAGTACGGGCTGCCGAAGAGCGGCTTCTCGTGTTTCACGAGCAGGCCGTTGTTGACGAGGTTCTGGAACACGAGCAGGATGTCCTCCTCCGAGAGGTTGTAGCGCGTCTCGCGCAGATCGCTCCAGTTCTCCTTCTTCGTGTCGTTGGCGAACGGGTTGCCGATGCGCTCGCTCGCGCCGTCCCACACGGTGACGATGCCGTTGCCGTCCATGCGCACGCGCACATTGTTCTTGCGCCCCGTCATGTCGTACTGGCGGATGTCAACCCAGTTCAACCCTGACTGCCTGACCGTGAAATACGGGTTCTCTAAACGGTAAAGACAGCCTGCAAAGACTACCACCGTCAAGAGAAAAAGTATATAAGCCACCTTTTGCATTTAGAGAATAATACTATAATGCCGCCCAAAGGGCAAACAGGAAATATGAAAAAAATCACGCGCGGGGCGCAGGTGATTTTTAGGCAAAAGTGCGATTGCGTCGGGCGGGAGGGGGGCAATCGCCATCAGCCCCGGCAGGGGCTGAACAAGGCACATCATTCAGCCCTTGCAGGGCTGGGATTTCTGACGGCCCCCACCGCCGGTTCCGCTTACGCTCCACCGACGGTTACTCATGTTTAGCACGCTGCGGTGCTATGGGACAACATCAGATTAACGGCTCGCGAGGACGCTCGCCCTCCATCGTGAAATCTGTGTTTTACAGGACACTATAGTCAACTGTCTTTTTTCAAGTATTTTTTTTGCCTTGAACAAGGCGCGGCAAGGCGGCGGCGCCCATGTCCCGCGGCCGCTGGGCGGCCATGGGGGGGAGGGGGGCGCGGGAGTGCCGTGCGTGTGCGCGGCGGCGTTACTCAGGCCCGCCGCGACTTGCGCGGTAGGCGCGGGCGGCGACGGCGCGACGGGATAACGGGACGACAGGACGGCAAGCCGTCAGACCTTCAACTCATATCCCTTGCGGTATTCAGGTGTGACCATCGCGTCAGCCTCCGCGCAGTTGGTGATGCGCATGGCCTGCGCGTCCCACTCCAGCTTCACGCCGGGGTTGCGGATGGCGATGGCCCCGAGCAGCGCGGTCTCCACCTCGTTGCCCACGACATGGAAATCGCTCCCGGCCGTGCGCCCGGCCTTGACGGCGTTCACGAAGTCGCGATGGTGGTTGCCGACGCCCTGCGTCTTGTACCCGCCGAGCTCCTTCGTCTTCACGAGCCCCTTCATCTTCTCCTCGGGGATGACGCGGCACGTCTCCGCCCCGTGCGAGCCATGCGTCAGGATATTCTCCGTGCCATAGACGATCGCTCCGGCGCGGTCCCCGAGATCGCCGCCTTCCTCGTTGCCGAGGGTGCGCCCCTCCTCCAAAACCGGCGGGCGCGGCACGTCTTTGCAGAAACGCCCGTGATGCCAGAGGATGGCCAGCGTCTTCTTGTTGAACAGGTCGAAATCAAAACGGATGCGGGCGTCGTTCGGGTACGCCAGCGCGTGGGCCTTCTTGTCCCAGCCCGGCGTGACCTCCGCCTCGATGGTCTTGGGCGCGGGCAGCCGCAGCGCCGTGAAGATCGGGTCCAGCACGTGGCAGGCCATGTCGCCCGGCTGCCCTGTCCCGAACGGCGTCCACGCGCGCCACGCGCCCGGAGCGAACCTCGGGTTGTAGGGGTGGAACGGCGCGGGACCGACCCAGCGTTCCCAGTCCAGCTCCTTCGGCACGTCATACGTCTTCGCGAGGTCTGGCAGGTGGTTCTGCGAATTGAACATCCCCTGCGTGACCCATGCGTGAACCTCCGTGATGCGCCCCAGCACGCCCCTCTGCACCCACGAGGCGAAGACCGCGTTGCTCTCGAAAGAACGGCCCTGATTCCCCATCTGCGTCACGACCCTGTAGCGAGCCGCGGCCTCCATCAGCTTGCGCGTTTCCCAGATCGTCCGCGCCATGGGCTTCTCGAGATAAACGTGCTTGCCGCGCTGCATGGCCTCCACCGCAGGCAGCGCGTGCCAGTGGTCGGGCGTCGAGATGATGACCGCGTCCGCGTCCTTGCCCACCTCGTCATACATCTTACGGTAGTCATCGAACACCTTCGCTTCGGGGTTCTCCTTTTTCGCGTTCCCGGCCGAGCGCGCGTCCAGGTCCGCAAACGCGATGACCTTCCCAAAGTTGCCGAAGCCCAGCAGGTTCCGCCGCCCCTGCCCGCCGACGCCGATACCGACGGCATACACCGTCTCGCTCGGCGGCTGTTCACCGCTCGCCGCGATCAGGCGCCTTGGCAAGATCATGAATCCCGCTGCAACCTTCAAAAACGACCTCCGGCTTTTTTTCATCGCTTCAGCCCTTTTTTGCAGCTCCATACCTAATCTCCAAATCAGTCCTCGATGATCAGGCGGAGGCCGACGTCGACGATGCCTTGCCAAGGCTCGTACTGGTAGCGGACGGCGGCGCCGGCCTCTTTGGGGCGCGAGGCCCAGGAGCCGCCGCGGGCGACTTTCTTGGTGTCGGGCTTGAGGGTGTTGGCGGTGTCGGCGTAGGGGTACGGGAGGTAGTCGGAGCGGGTCCACTCGCACACGTTGCCGACCATGTCGAAGAGGCCCCAGGGGTTGGGCTTGACCTGCGCGACGTAGTCGCCGACGAACCAGTTGTCTTTGAAGCGGTTGTCGTGGAGGGGGTACATCAGATGCTCGGGGTACGGGTGGCGGCGGTGGACGGTGCTGCCGCCTTCCCATTTGGTGTAGGCGTTGGCGACGTCTTTGTCGGCGAGGTTGGCGAAGGGGCTGAAGTCGGCGTCGCGGTCGCCGTAGAAGAATTGGGTGGTGGTCCCGGCGCGGGCGGCCCATTCCCATTGCGCTTCGGTGGGGAGGGTGGCCTTGACGTTGTGGGCCTTGGAGAACCATTCGCAGTAGGCCATGGCGCGTTGCCAGCTGACGCGCACGGCGGGCTGGTCGGGGTGGTTGGCGATGTAGCCGGGGACGGCGTGGTCTTTGCCGTGCTCGGCGATGTAGCGGGAGTCGTGGTCGGGGTCGAAGAGGGCGTAGTCGCGGTTGCGGAGTTCGGTGGCGGCCATCCAGAAGGGCTTGGCGATGGTGACGTCGCCGCGCGGTTTCTCGTCGGGGAAGCCGCTGGGGTTGCCCATGGTGAAGGTTCCGGCGGGGACGCGCACGAAGGTCATTTTCTCGCCGTTGCCGAGGTCGATGACTTTGGTGGCGGGGGTGAAGTCGCTGACTTTCATGACGGGGGGCGTGGTCACGTCGGCGCCGTCCTTAATCGGCTCGGGTTTGATGAACACGATGGATTTGTTGGTGAGGAGGGCGGTGGCGTCGTCGTATTCGGCTTCGCCGTCGAGGGGGATGTTGGCGAATTCCTTTGCGAGCTCGATGCGGCGTGTGCGCTGGTTCTGCTTCTCCCATTCGGGCGGGTCCCACTTGCCGCGCCAAGGGCAGTTCATGTCGGTCCATGCGGCGAGGCGTTCGTAGAACTCGGGGGAGGGATTGACGTTGTGGTGGCCTTTCCAGAGCATCTGGAAGAGGAGCGAGGAGGAGACGTGCCAGTCCATGGGCGGGTACATCTCGAGCTCGCCTTCGGGGCCGGGGCGGCGGAGGTAGGGGTGGATGGATTCGTAGGCCTTGCGGGCGTCGGTCATCTTGCGCGTGTGCTTGTCGTCGTGGCAGCCGACGCAATACTGCTGCACCTGCGGCCAGACGTCGAGGGTGAAGGTCATGGCGCGCGAGGGGCCGTGCCAAGGCTTGATCTGCTGGGGCGCGCGGCGTTCGGCGAGGGCGATGCCGGTGGGCGGGAGCGACATCCGGTTGTCCTCGTGGCAGCCGGTGCAGGAGACGCGCTCGCCGGGCATTCCGACGAACCATGAGCGCATGAGCTGCACGGCCGCGCCGTTGGCGTCGAGCGGCTGCACGGCGACGGGCGTGTTGGCGGGTATCTCGAAACACGCCGAGCCGTCCTCTTCGACCTCGACCGTGCCGAGGATGCGCTTGATGTCCCAGCCGGACTGGTAGCCGACGGACTCGTGGCCGCCGGAGTTCATGTAGTTGAAGTGGTAGGAGAAGATGCGGAGGGCCTTGACCGTGCCGCGTGGGACACCCGCGAGGCCGGGGCCTTGGTAGATGTCGGCGATATGCACGCTGGCGGTTTTCGAGCCGGGGGTGATGCGGTCGGGGATGGTGCGCGGCACGGGGCGGGCCTGCACGATGAGCGGCTCGAGCAGGGCGCTGTCGGGCAGCTCGCGGAGGAGGGTGATGTTGTCGAACGTGTCCACGAGGTAGATGCCCCAGAGGCCGTCCTTGGGCTTCGCGGTGACGAGGTGGAACTCCGCGCTCAGCGGGTGCGGGTAGGCGAAGAAGGGGCGGCCGCGGTCGTGCTGGTTGCCGGCCTGCCCGTCGCACACGTCGGTCTCGACCCACTGGCCGAAGCCGGGGATCTCCTGCACGAGGCCCGTGCGCTCGGGCGGCATGGGTTCGGTCTGGATGCGGATGAACGTGCCGTCGGGGCCCCACGCCTTGCTGGTGAGGATGGGCTTGAACGGGACCTTGCGCCCCATCGACGGGTCGAGGATGATGAGCCGCCCGACCTCCGCCACGTCGTGGTGGCCGCTGACCGTGCCGATGAGTTTGCTCGTCTCGCCGGGGATGGAGCGGACTTGGAAGAGCGTCGTCGGGAAGTACGAGCCCGACCCCCACAGCGCAAGCTGCGACGTGCCGTCGGGGTTCATCGACATGAGGATGCGCGAGTAGTAGTGCGGGATGTCCGAGTATTCCCAGCGCGTGTACACCACGCGCCCGTCGTTCATCACCGACGGCGTGTAGTTGCTGTCCTGCTCGAACGTCAACTGGCGCACCGCGTTCGTCTTTGCCGCGGGGTCAACCTGATACAGCACCGCCATTGGTCGCGACCCGCTCTCGCACGGCAGCCCCTGATACGACGCGGTCGAGAGCATGATATAACGCCCGTCCGGCAGCTGCACCGCGTCGAACCATTCCACGTCAGGATAGCCCGTCGGCGAGATGGTCGTCGGCTCGCCGCCCGCCAGCGGCAGCGAATACACCGCGAAACGGTTGTTCGCGTCCACGCCCGTGTAGTAGATGGACTTCGCGTCATACGTCAGTTTCAGGTCGCGGATGAGCGGCCCGTCGAAACTCTTGATGACGCGCTCCTTCATCTCGCCGCGCAGGTTGGAGATTTCGACAATCTCGCTCTTCCAATTATTCTTGCGCGCCGCCGTGTGGATGTAACTGTTCAGCGCGATCGCGCCCCAGCCCTGCTCGCGCATATTGCGCGCGTTGCCGCCGACGACGCGCCGCACGTACACCACGCGATCCGCGTCCAGCAACGGGTTCGCCAGCAACGCCGCCCGCACGCCGCCCACCAGCGCCTCCGCCTTCGCCAAATCCTCCGCCGAAGAACTGCGGGAGATGCCCTTCAGGAACGCCTCCTCCGCACGGAACGCCGCCAGCGCGGCCTGCGCCTTCTTCACGTCATAGCGGCCGGGATACTGCTGACCCAAAAACGTGATCGCCCGCTCCACCGCCTCCGCGTTCACCTGCTTCACGCCCGCCACGACGGCCAGACTCTTGCGCTCCGCCTCCGGGTCAAACCGCGACTCGCCCGCCAGCGCGAGGTCAATGCCCACGCCCTCAATCTCGCGCACCTGCAACGCATTGACCTGCGAAGAGATGTTACCCTTCACCGTGAACGACTGCTCCGCCCCGTCCGCCGTGAACACACCCAGCGCGTAACACCCCGCCGAGCCCTCCGCGCCCTTGTTGTGGGACAGCACCGTCTTACCGCCGTCCAGCACCGCCGTCCGCGAATTCGCCAGCCCGCGACTGTCATTCACCCACACCTGCACGAGATAATGCTTGCCCTGCGTGAGCTGTTTCAGCGTCACCGTCACCGGCTCGCCATCCTGCCAGAACGCGCCCTTGACCACATCACGGAACGCCGTGGTGAACGCATCCGACGTCTTGTTCGCGCTCCCGAACGAGCCCCCGTCACGCGACTTCGCCGCCACCGCCGCGCCCTCGCCGAAGGCCTTGAACGCCACCCCGTTCACCGCCGCCTCCGCGCCCGATGCCGCATACGCATAGCACAGCTTCCCGTCCGTGCGCACGCCCCTGTCGCCCTTAATCTCCCACGCGCCCTTCCACGTGACCTGCCCCGCTATGCACGCACACGAGACAAACATACCCGTAACCGCAAACAACACATTTCGCATAGATACCTCCAAAATTGATAACTTTTAAGTGTAACACATTCCGCCTGTCTGTACAGGGGAAAAACCCGGTAAAATAAAAAAAATATTTGAGATGCAATACACCATTTACATGAGGAGCGCAAGAGGTGTACATTACTGCTGTTATGAAAGTGTTGTTTGTAGAAGTCGTGTCTGAAATCGGCGGTGCGCAACAGAGCCTGATTGAGCTCTGCGCGACCCTGCCGTCGTTTGGCATTGATGTTGCCGCGGCAATCCCTCCGGGGCCGCTGCACGACGCATTGCGGGCTGCCAACGTGTACGTCTATGCG
>WRJS01000150.1 GCA_009778475.1 Kiritimatiellota bacterium
GAAAATGAAAATTTGGGGGGGGGGGGGCGGGCCCCCCGGGGCGCCGTTAGGCACATTGCGGCTCGCGGGGACGCTCGCCCTCCATCCCCATTGGCCACACGCCGCGCCAATGGGGTCCCCTGTCTCGCCCTCCAATTGGGACACAAACCAAAGCGCATTTTCACTTGGACGTTGAATGTTCCGTGTTGGATATTGGATGTTCTCGAGGGTTTTCAGCCTTGTGCCAATGTATAATGCATAATTCATAATGCATAATTAACAATTCCTGCGCGGCGGGAGGGGATGCGCGACCTCCAGAGCGCATTTAACTTGGACGTTGAATGTTCCCTGTTGGATATTGGATATTCTCGAGGGCGTCAGCCTTTGCGGTGCCTTGCCCTCGGGCAGGAATGCCCGAGCCACCTTCACTTGGACGTTGAATGTTCCCTGTTGGATATTGGATATTCTCGAGGGTTTTCAGCCTTTCCAGCGCCACGAAACACAAGACCAAAGGTCTTGCGATGATAGCGTAGGGCAACGCCCTACGACACGGCGAGACCCACCCAACAAGGCTGAAAGCCTTGCGGACAATAGCGCAGGGCAATCGTTGGACATACGCAAGGCTTTCAGCCTTGATTTTGTTGTATGCCCCATACACAGGGCGTTGCCCTGCGCTATGATACGGAAGGGCTTCGCCCTTCACGGCTCGCGGGGACGCTCGCCCTCCAGCCCAGCCAATCCCTCGCAACGCATTTAACTTGGACATTGGATATTCCTTGTTGGATATTGGATATTCCCCGAGGGCTTTCAGCCTTTGCCCTGCCTTGCCCTCGGGCAGGAATGCCCGAGCCACCTTCACTTGGACATTGGATGTTCTCATGCCCCATTGGCCGCGGTCGCGCCAACGGGGTCCCCTATGTTGGATATTGGATATTCCCCGAAGGCTTGCCCCCCCCCATTGATTGCGTGTCTCGCCTAGGAGGATGCAGCCTTCCGTCTGACTCCTCATTCCCGATTCCTAGTCCTGCTTGGCGCTGCTCCAGATTTTCAGGTCGGAGACGGCGAGGGGGCGGGAGTCGTTGCCGCCGCCGGTGATGACGAGGCGGATGCCTTCGGCGGCGGCCTGCCGCGGGGTGTCGTTGTTCATCCTGTCGGCGACGGCGACGACGCGCCCGTCAACCGCCAGGGCGAGGGCCTTCCCGCGCGCGTCGGGAATGTCCAGCCCGTCGGCTTTCCAGATGAACGCGTAATGGTGCCAGCCGTCGGGGGTGTCGCGCAACAGGCCGGTCTCGGCGATGCTGGAGATGGCGCCGGCATAATGCGTCCCGGCCACGGCGACGGCCTGGATGCGCCCGACCAGCCCGCCCTTGCCGGTGCCGTCGTTGCCCGTGAAGCCGAAGGCCATCTGGCTGTTGAAGCGCGTGCCGGGGTTCTCGATGTTGAAGAGCCACGGCTGCCCGCCGCCGCCGAAGCGCTGGCGCGGCTGCGGGAGCTTGACCCAGAGCTCGATGGTGCCCTCGGGCATGGCATGGGGCGAGAAGGGCAGGTGCAGAGTGACTTTCGCGTCGGGCGACTCGAGCAGGAGCGCGTCGCCGGCATGGCCGGGGACGACGCGGGTCTTCTGCGCCTCCATGCGCGCGCCGAAGAGCTCGAGGTCGGCCGTCTCTTTGTCCAGCGGGGCGTAGAGCAGTAGGCCCGGCTCGTTCACGGCGCGCGCGATGTCGCGCTGTTTGGAGAAGGCGATGGACTTGATCTGCGAGAGCTCCAGGCGCACGTCGCCGAAGACGGAGTCGAACTCCAGCACCGCGCCCTCGAGCGTGCCGGAGAAGAGGTCCTTGTTGTCGAGCCCGACCTTCACGGTGTCCCGCACGATGTTGTACGCGCCGACCTTGCCTTTGTCCTTGACGATGTTGAGCGTCGCGACCTTCTCCAGCGGGATGTCCAGTTTCCCGAAATCCATGACCAGCTTAAGCGACGTGAAGCGCGGCGTCCCGAAGAACTGCGACCCGTCCAAGAGGGCCACCTTCGCCTTGACGACAACGACGCCCGCCTCCGCCGCCGGATTCTGCGCAAGCCCCCCGGCCGCGCCCATGACGGTAACTGCCGCCACCCTTAAGAACTGTCGTATCATATCTGTTCCCTCAATCGCTGACGTTCAGCAGGAAGAAGTTTTTCTTGCCGCTGCGCAGGACGGCGAGGCGGCCTTCGATGAGGTCTGCGACCTCGAACGTTTTCTCCAGCCCCGCGACGCGGACGCTGTTGAGGCTCAGGCCGCCTTGCTGAACCAAGCGGCGGGCCTCGCCTTTGCTGGCGACCATCCCGGCGGCGGCGATGACCTCGAACGCGGGTTTGCCGATGACCTCGGCGGCGGGCAGCGTCGCGGACGGCACGTTGGCGAAAATCGCCTCCAGCGTCGCGGCGGGGAGGCCTTCGACGGATCCGCCGAACAAAACTTCGGTGGTCTGCTTCGCAATCGCCAGCCCTTGCTCGCCGTGGACGGCGCGGGTGAGCTCTTCTGCCAGCACCTGCTGGGCCTCGCGCTTCTCGGGGGCGGCCGCGACGGCCTGCTCGAGTTCCGCGATGCGCTCCATCGGGAGGAAGGTGAAAATCTTCAGGTAGCGCACCACGTCCGCGTCCATCGCCCGCAGGAAGAATTGGTAGAAGTCATAGACGGAGGTCTTGCGCGCGTCGAGGAAGATGGCGTTGCCTTCGCTCTTGCCGAATTTCTTGCCCGTGCTGTCGCACACGAGCGGGAAGGTCATGCCGAACACTTCCTTGCCGAGGACGCGGCGCACGAGCTCGGTTCCGGCGGTGATGTTGCCCCACTGGTCGGAGCCGCCGATCTGCATCGTGCAGCCGTGGGTCTTATACAGGTGGAGGAAGTCGTAGCCCTGCAAAATCTGGTAGCAGAACTCGGTGAAGCTCATGCCGTCCTCGGCCTCCATGCGCTTCCTCACGCTGTCCTTGCTGAGCATCACGCCCATGCGGAAGTAGCGCCCGACGTCGCGCAGGAGGTCGATGAAGGTGATGCCCTTGAACCAGTCGTAATTGTTGACCATGACGGCGGGGTTCGCGGCGGCGGGGTCGAAGTCGATGAAGCGCGAGAGGTTTTCTTTGATGCCTTCGAGGTTCTGCTCGACCTGCTCCGCGCTGAGCAGGTTGCGCTCCGTCGATTTGCCCGAGGGGTCGCCGATGAGCCCCGTCGCGCCGCCGACGAGCGCGATGACCTTATGCCCCGCACGTTGCAAATGCGCGAGCGCCATGATGGTCACGAAGTTGCCCGCCTGCAGGCTGTCGTTTGTCGGGTCGAAGCCCGCATAGACGGTGACGGGCTTTTCGAGGGCCTTCTCCAGCTCGGGGCTGGTCATGTCCTCGAAGAGGTAACGGTCTCTGAATGTGTCAAGTATAGTCATGGCGAGCGTGAAAAATGAGCGGTTGAAATTCCTTTCATGGGGCTATCCATGGTGATAGAAGATAGCAGAGTGCCGCCCTCTTGTCTAGCCTTTTCGCCCTGGATTTTTCTTGCCTTGCGTGCCCCGGCATGGCAGGGGTGCGTTACTGCTTGGGTTGCGGCGGGTCGGCGTCGCGCCGGAATTGCGCGTCGAGGGCGGCCCAGCGGTCGGCGAGCTCGGCGACGCGTCCGGGGTGCTCGGCGGCGAGGTTGCGCTGCTCGCAACGGTCGGCGGCCAAGTCGTAGAGCTCCCATCCGCCGCCGTCGCGTTTGGCGGAGACGATCTTGTGGTCGCCATCGCGCAGGGCACGGTTATCCTCGTGGCTGAAATAGAGCGGGCCGCGGGCGAGCGCGCCGTCCTTGGCAAACGCGGGCACGAGGCTCACGCCGGGGAACGGGGGCGCGCCCGGCGGCAGGTCGGGCGTGACACCGGCGAGGTCCAGGACGGTCGGCACGAAGTCGATGACGTGGCAGATGTCGCGGCGCAAGGCGTTGCGGTCGGCGATGCCGGCGGGCCAGTGGGCGATGAGCGGGGTGGAGGTGCCGCCCTCGTGGACCCATGTCTTGTGGCGGCGCAGGGGGGTGTTTGCGACGGTTGACCAACCGGGGCCCAGGCAGAGGTAGCTGGCGGCCGAGCCCATGGGGGCGTCGGGGTCGTGACCGTCGCCGCGCACCATGATCTCGGCGCTGGCGCCGTTGTCAGAGAGGAAGAGGATGAGCGTGTCGTCCCACGCGCCCATGCGGCGGACCTGCCCGAGGATGCGGCCGACCTCACGGTCCACGCGGTGGATCATCGCGGCGTGGACGGCCATCTTCTGGGACTGGAAGGCGCGTTGCGGGGCGGTGAGCGAGTCCCACGGGAGGGGGCGGTTCACCTCGCCGGGGCCGAGCGCCATGAGCGCGTCAGGGAAATGGTAGGGCGGGCCGACGGCGGACTCGGGCGCGGAGAGGGCGCAGGAGACGATGCCCATGCGGGTCATGCGCGCGTGGCGGGCGGCGCGGACGGCCTCCCATCCGGCGGCATAGCGGGCGCGGAAGGGGGCGATGTCGTCCTCGGGGGCGTGGAGGGGGAAGTGCGGGGCGGTGTAGGCGACGTAGGCGAAGAAGGGGCGGGCGGGGCGTTGGGCGGCGTGCTCCTCAAGGCAGCGGAGGGCGTGGTCGGTGATGGCGGCGGTCGTGTAGTAGTTGGTCCCGGGCCCGACGGGCGGGAGCGGCTTGTCGTCCAGCGCGTGGTTCTTCGGGTTGAAATGGCGGTCGTGGTCGTGCAGGATGTAGGACCTGTCGAAGCCGCCGTCGGCGACGGGCTTGGGCGCGCCGTTGACGTGCCATTTGCCGGAGTGGTAGCACGCGTACCCGGCGGGGGCGAGCCAGCGCGGGAGCGTGCGGACCCATTGCGGGAAGGGACCGCGCACGGGGTCGGAGCGCGTCTGCTGGGGGTAATAGCCCGTCATCAGGGCGCTGCGCGTGGGCCAGCACCGCGCGGTGTTGTAGCACTGGGTGAAGCGCAGGCCGTCGGCGGCGAGCGCGTCGAGGGCCGGGGTCTCGATCTCGCCGCCGAAGCAGCCAAGGTCCGAGAACCCCATGTCGTCCACGACGATGATGAGGACGTTCGGCTGCCGCGGGGCGGCGGCGGCGGCGAATGCGCTAGCGATGACGGCGAATGCGGCGATGCGTTTTAGACTGTGCGTTCCCATGATTCCTCCTTGCGGCATGAATGCTGTTTAGGGTAGCACACGGTCGTTGTGGTGTCAAGGGGGAGGGGGGGGTACCCCTGTCTCCCCTTTCACGGGGTGGTTCATTTAATATTGCAATTTGTACCCTGATTCCTGTTGCATTCCGTGGGCGTTTCGTCTATCTTTGAGTGACTATGAAAAAAGTAATGCTTGGTTTGGTCATGGCGGTGTGCGTGGTGCAGTCGTCGTGCGTGTCGGTGCCGGAGGCGTTGCCGCCGACGGCGGTGGCGCTGGAGGGGTCTTACGTTGACCCGCAGCAGCAGGAGGTGCGCTTCGGGGCGTGGTCGTTTGACCGTGTGCCGTACAGGGCGTGGATGGACACGCGGCCGGGGGATGTGGTCTGGCGTGGGTTCGGGGTGAATTTCAATGTCGATAACAAGTCGGAGGTGGAGCCGGTGGCGCGGGCGTTGGCGGAGGCGGGGGTGTCGAACGCGCGGGTCGAGGTGGGCATGGGGAGTTTCTCGTATGAGGATCCGTCGCGCTTTTCGAACCCTGACCAGTTGGAGAACCTGCGCTTGCGGCTCGTGGCGCTTCAGCGTAACGGCATACGCCCGCTGATCCTGCTGAACGCGAATTCGGGCGGGCCGGTGCCGATGCGGGGGGAGTCGGCGGAGTTGCTGGAGGACGCGGCGGCGGGTGACACGTCCATCGTGCTGGCGGATGCGTCGGTGGTGCGCCCGTGGTACACGGGGCTGACGCGGCAGGCGTACCAGACGGCGTACCCGCTCATCACCAACATCACGGCGGGGGGGCGGTGCGCGTTGTCGGCGCCGCTCGCGAAGCCGCTGGCGAAGGGGCGCGTGGAGTTGCAGACGCTGGGGGTGGCGCCGTTCGCGGAGGGGGAGGTGCTGGAGGACGGCAGCATCGACCCGCGTGCGCGGGAGTCGCTGCGGGCGTGGATGGCGTATGTGCGGACGGTCAGCGGTATCGCGCGTGATTGCCTCGGGACGGCGGGGGCGGCGGATGTGGGCTTCGACATGGAGGTGTGGAATGAGTACACGTTCGGCACGGAGTTCTTGGACGGGCGGTATTTCTCGCCGCGCCGGAAGTATAAGGAGAAGTTCGTCTATGCGCGTGACGGCGTGTCGGTGTCGGGGCATGAGGTGCTGCTGCCGATGACGGTGGATTTCGCGGCCGACCCCGCGAACGGCCTGCCGGGGTGCCGCGTGATCAGCGGCTTCTCGAACCAGCGGCCGTGGGACAACGGCGCGGAGATGTTCCCGGGGCAGTACGCGTTCAGCCGCCACTATTATTGCGGCATCAGCACGGGCGACTTCAAGCCGCCCGCCAACCAGCCGATCATCGACGCGCTCGGCAAGGAGCGCGCGCTCGACGGCGCGTTCGTCCCGACCATGCGCGTGAGCATGCCGGAATACTGGCTCACGGGGCTCAAGACCGAGATGATGAGCCGCGACATCCAGCCGTTCCCGAATTCATTCGACAAGCACTTCCGTTTCAGCCTCAACCCCAAGGGCCAGTACGCGCCGATGTGGCAGACCGAGTACAACCTCTACCGCGGCGAATGGAGCAAGAAACTGTCCGACGACACGGGCGTGAAGGTCAGCGACCCGCGCTTCCAGAACCTGCTCGAGCACGTCGCCGCCAAGTCGCTCATCCGCGCCCTGCTCATGCTCACGCACAAGGGCAACGAGGTCGTCCAGTTCTACAGCGCGCGCTCGCCCATGCACGAGTTCGGCATGATCTCCGAAGGCTTCTTCAAGGGCGGCAAGACCTTCGCCGAGAGCGGCCTGCAACTCCACACCTGCCGGCGCACCAAGGACTTCCTCGCCGCCACCGGCGCCATCCCCATCCCCCGCCCCCTCGGCGTCGGGCGCATCGTCGAGCACA
The DNA here is from genome assembly GCA_009778475.1 of Kiritimatiellota bacterium. GTDB lineage: Bacteria > Verrucomicrobiota > Kiritimatiellia > RFP12 > UBA1067 > WRJS01. The sequence continues at coordinate 7,012 of WRJS01000150.1, forward strand.
CCCCCCTGCTGCTCCAGAAAGGCAACGGCACCCCCGCGCACCCCGACTACCACGCCCGCGACCGCCTCGCCATCCTCCCCTTCCAAGCCGCCGACGCGCGCTACGTCATCGCCCTCTACATCGTCACCCCCGACGTCGCCCACGCCTGGCAGCCCGCCGCCGACACCTTCGACCCCGCCCGCTACGACCTCCCCCCGCAGACGTTCGACATCACCCTCACCAACCTCAACGGCCGCCGCGCCAAGGTGCGCTACTACGACCCCCTCGCCGACGCGCACATCGACGCCGCCGTCATCGCCGCCGCCCCCGACAGCATCACCGTCCGCCTCCCCCTCACCGACTCGCCGCGCCTGCTCGAGATCACCGAGCGCACCCCCGGGGTACGCATCCTCTCCGCATCGCACGGCGGCGACACCCTCTCGTTCCTGCTGAACACCAAAGCCGAGGTGACAATCACCAGTGGTTCGTTCCCGTCGCGTGAAGGACGCCATGCAGAAACGCACATATGCATAGGGATGCCAGCCTACTCAGTGCCGCTGCAAGACGGCGAAGGCATCAAAATCACCGCCCGCGCCAACGGGCTGGAGGCACGTTACCCGCTGTGGGATCACGACCCCGCCCTCGCGCGCCCGCCCCTGCCCAAAGGCGAGACCGCGCAGACCGCATCCGCCCCCCTGCGCCTCCCGCCGCTCCCCCCCGAGCCGCGCCCCGCAGAGGCCGAAGGCTTCCGCCACGCGGACACCCTCGAAAGCGCCCTCCCCGTGCTGGCGATCTCCGACACCCTCGAGGCCACCGCCACCACGCACCGCGGCCACCCCGCATGGGACGTCACCCTCCGCCTCGACCCCACCGCCCACCCCGGCGAGGCCCACCTCCACCGCCGCCTCCTCATCATCCCCCTCAAACAAGGCTTCGGCGTGTCCGAGGTGACGGGTATCTCTATCACCCCGCCAATCACATTTACTCCCTAGTGTCCTGTAAAATACAGATTTCACGATGGAGGGCGAGCGTCCTCGCGAGCCGTTAGACACATTGCGGCTTCCTGCCCCATTGGCCGCACGTCGCGCCAATAGGGTCCCCTGCCTCGCCCTCCATATCTCGTCATCTGTATTTTACAGGGCACTAGTCCAGCTCGACGCTCACCTTGAAGAAGCGCGTGGCGTTATTGGTCGCGCCCCATGCGGGCTCCGCGAGGTTTGCCTTGCCCTGCACATGGTAGGCGCGGGCGTCGCCGAGGTCGGGCGACCATGCGATGTGCGGGGCGCCGTTCGAGAACACGATCGAGGCGCGGAAACGGCTGGCCGCGCCGGTGGGGTTCAGCCCGGCGACGTAGCACTCCGCAACCGTGTTCACGCCGTTGGCCGCGGTCTGCGCGATCAGGTCGGCGTAACTGTCGAACGGCGCGGAAGGGTAGTGGGTGCGGAGCCACAGGCCCGGCACGGTCACGCCCCCGGCGGTGATGTCCGTGGTCGCGCTCAGGATCGCGTCGGCGTAGTGCGCGATGCGGACATAGAAGGTGTTGTCGCCGTAAGAACAGCTGTCCATGGTGCTCACCGCCTCAGTGATGCCGCTCAGCACCCATGCGCCGCCGATCTGCTGGAACATGCCGCTCCCCGAATCCCCCATTGCGCCGTTGGCCACATCCGCCCCGTATGCGGTTGAGAATGCGGAGGTCAAGCATGAGCTCACGTACAAGGCCGGCTCCTTAATCTCAACCGTGGTCTGCCCGACAATGTTGACCGCGCCCCAGCGCCGTGCGCACGTCGGGTACTCCCCCCACGCCCAGCCCTGTCCGGGGATGGGCGCGCCTTTGCCTATCCCGCAGCCCACCGCATACGCCGGGGCCGCGCTGACATCCGCCGCGCTGTTGCGGTTCAGCGTGGCGGCCGGGAGCGCGGGCGGCGAAAGCACCCGGCAGAGCCGCAGGTCCACAGGCTGCCCGACGCCGGGGATAGCCCCCACGTCCAGCATGCCGCCCGTGCCGAACTGAAGGTCCAGCGCATACGGCACGCGGTTGACGTAAACGTGCGTCTGCCCCGTCCCGGGGTTGAGCGCGGTCACATGCTTGGCGGTCAGGAAGTAGCCGTTGCCGAGGTAAACGCCGGATGCGTCGAGCCAATTGCCGGACGCGAGGAACACGACCGAACCCCAGAGATCACCCATCCCCTGCGGCAGCCCGGCAGGGGTCTCGTAATATGCGTCATCGTCCAGGCCATTGTTATAGATGATGAGCGCTTGGGCGAGGCACGCCCAACCCGCCAGCACGATTAAAAACCATCTTTTCATACCCGTTTCTCATTTCACTGTAACACATCGGCTGGATGGCGGTCAAGGGCGCTTTAACCCCAAACCACACATTACGGCGGCGCGGGGATTTCCGCCCCCCCGGCCGGGGAAAACCGGGCGGGAAGCCCCCCCCCCCCCTGGCTTCCCCCCCCTCGAAGCGGCCCCTCCCGGGGCCGCGGGGGG
>WRJS01000151.1 GCA_009778475.1 Kiritimatiellota bacterium
TCACCCGTCTCTGCAATAAGCCCTTGCCTATTGCGATTGCTTATTCGGGAGGGCGAGCGTCCTCGGGAGCCGTAATGTGTCTAACGGCTCGCGAGGATGCTCGCCATCAGCCCCGGCAGGGGCTGAACAAGGCGCATCATTCAGCCCTTGCAGGGCTGGGGTTTCTGACGGCCCCAGCCGCCGGTTCCGCTTACGCTCCACCGACGGTTACTCATGTTTAGCACGCTGCGGTGCTATGTGACAATATCAAGTTATAATTGAAAAACGGCTCACGAGGACGTTCGCCCTCCAAAAAATGCAAGATGGAGGGCGAGCGTCCTCGCGAGCCGTAAAATTTATGTCCATCGGGGTGGCTTTTCTTTGGAAATGTAGCCACATCAAGCTAAGCCACGGTATTCATCAGGGAACATTCTCGACGTCATAGACTTTCGAGCGGCTTTTCAGCCACTTGACCGCGCGTAAGTCGAACACGGTTTTCTTCAGGCGGGCCCAGTTGGTGTATTTGCTTTTCCCGGCGGCGCGGGGGCGGTGGCTGACGGGTATCTGCTCGACGCGGCCGCCCTGCATCATCACGAGCGACGCGAAGAAGCGGTGCATCCCGTTCCATGCCTGAAGCCCCTGCACGTACTCGCGCTTGAAGGCCTTGACGGAGCAGCCGGTGTCGATGATGGCCTCGCCCAGCACGCGGTTGCGCACGCCGTTGGCCATGCGGCTGCCGAGGCGTTTCCAGAAGGTGTCCTTGCGCTGGGCGCGGTAGCCGCAGCAGCAGTCGCAGCCCTTCTCGCGGTGTGCGGCGACGACGCGCGGGATGTCGTCCGGCACGTTCTGGCCGTCGCCATCGAGGGTGACGACGGTGGCACCGCGCGCGGCGCGGAAGCCGGTGTGGAAGGCGAAGCTCTGCCCGACGTTTTGCGTGTGCCGCAGGATGCGGAACACGCCGGGGAAGCGTGCGGCGCACGCGCGGGCGAGCTCCAGCGTGTTGTCGGATGAGCCGTCGTCCACGACGATGATCTCGAACGGCGCGGGCAGGCCGCGCGTCAGGGCCTCCGCAAGCTCGGCCAGCACGCCGCTCACGCATTCCGCCTCGTTGAACACGGGGACAATCACGGAAACCTCGATAGTATTTTGTAATGGCATAGGCACACTTCTTTTTCACGCAGAGCCGCAGAGGCGCAGAGCCTCATGCACGGCCCCAACGTATTGCAATCGTTCTGTCATGTCATTCATCGGGGATAATCTCGTAGCCGCGCCAGCGGCGCACGAGGCGGAACTCTTTTCCGCCAGCCTGTTTGCCGGGGAGAATCTTGAACGCCCACCACGATTTCGAGAGGGCGTACTCGTTGTAGGGTATCTGGGGGCGCTCCAAGTAGCGTTCCTCGAGCGCGTCCTCGATGTTATCGTTGCACAGCAGGAAGCCGGGGCTGGTCAGGCTGTCCGTCCACGCCGCAATCTCGTCAACGTCCACGCGGCTCAGCTTCGCCCCGTAGTAGAACGACAGCCCGTTCAGGTCGCGCTCGCGGGCGAAGACGGCGATCTGCTCGGGACGCTCCGCGCCGATCGCGGCGAGCTGCTCGTGCAGCCGCCTCATGTCCTTGCGCGTCGGCACCTGCGCCATCGTGGCCTTCACCGCCACGAACACGACCCACGCGAACGCGCAGGTGGCGAGCGCCCCCTTGCGGAACCAGCGCTCGCCCCGGTACAGCGCGAACACCGCGTAGCCCACCGCCGCGAGCATCGACGCGAACAGCGGCAGCACGTAGAGCTCCAGCTTCGAGCGGCTTAGGCAGAACACCGCCAGCGGGAACGCGACCGCCCACAGCATCCACAGCTTCGCGTCCGAAAGCCCCCTCAACTTTAGAACGTTGGAACTCCCGCACGTTAGCACTTTCCACGCCCCGCGCCACCGTGCCGCCAGCCACAGCCCCCACGGCAGCAGCCCGCCCAGCAGCATCGGCAGGTACATCGTGAAGTTGTAGTAGAACTCCGGGTTGCGCCCGTGCTTGTCGGAGAGCGAGCGCTCGACCACCTCGTCATGCAGCCAGTATTGCATCAGGCCGGGGTGCTTCGCCGCCTCGTAGAAATACCACCCCAGCCCGACCGCAAGGAACAGCGCCAGCCCCCCCGGCGGGAACAGCCGCGACCATTGCCGCGCCCCGCGCGGCCGCCGCAGCCACAGCGCCACCATCGCGGGCAGGTACAGCAGCGCGGGCGGCCCCTTCGTCACGAACGCCACCCCCATGCAGAGCCACAGCACATGCCCCGGCCACCGCTTGGACGGCGCGCGGAACGCCTCCCAGAACGCCGCCTGCGCGAGGAACACCGATGCCGCCAGCAGGTAGTCCGTCGAGATCACGTTCGACGCCGCCATCGTCACCCCCGTCGTCGCATAGACCATCGCGCACACGTCCGCCGCCGCGCGGCCGCCCCACATCCGCAGGCCCAGCCACCACACCGCGGCAATCGAAACCAGAAAGCACGGGATCAGGTAGAGCCGCGCCGCGAACGTGGTGTAGCCCAGCGCCTCGCACGGCATCCCGATGGCGATGTACGTCAGCGGCGGCTTCGTCCAATGGTGCTTGCCGTTCAGCACCGGCTCCAGCCAGTTGCCGCGCTCGCCCATCTCCCGCGCGCACTCCGCGTACCGCCCCTCGGTCGTCTCGTAAATCCCGCGCGCCCCCTGGAACGCCACCGCCGCCACGCACGCGAACGCCAGCACCAGCCCCAGCCGCAACGGCCCGCGCACGGTAATCTGTGATGTGTGGTCGGTGGTCATGGGTGGTTTAGTTTTTAGTTTCTAGTTTTTAGTTTTTAGTTTCTAGTTTACAGTTTTTAGTTTTTAGAATAAGGACTACGGGACTACAGGACAACGGGACTACAAACTAAAAACTAAAAACTGTAAACTAAAAACTGTAAACTCTCCTCCTCTCACCTTTGCAGAATCCAATGCTGGAGCAGCGGCGGCCACGCCCGCGTGCCTTCGATCGACTGCCCGAGGCCGATGCCGTGGTGCCCCTTCTGGAAGACGTGGATCTCCGCCGGGACCTTCGCCTTGCGCAGCGCGAGGTAGAACGCCACCGCGTTCTCCGCCGGCACGCCCGCGTCCTCATCCGTCTGGAAGATGAACGTCGGCGGCGTTTCGGCGGTCACCTGCTTCTCGCTCGAGAGCGAGCGCACCAGCGCCTCGTCCGCGTCCTTGCCCAGCAGGTTCTCCTGCGACCCCCTGTGCGTGAACGGCTCGCCCAGCGCGATCACGGGGTAGCACAGGATGCCGAAGTCCGGCCTGCAGCCCGCCTTGCCGATCGCGTCCGCCGCGCCCGCGTCGCCGTTGTCGAAATGCGTCAGCGCGGTCGAGGTCAGGTGACCCCCGGCGGAGAAGCCCATGATGCCGATCTTCGACGGGTTGACGCCACGCGCCGCCGCGCTCGCGCGCACGGTGCGGATCGCCCGCTGCGCGTCCTGCAACGGCACGGGGTGCCTGTATCCGCCCCGGCTCATGCGGTACTCCAGGATGACGCCCGTCACGCCGAAGCCGTTCAGCCACTTCGCGATGTCATGGCCCTCGTGGCCCATCGCCAGCGCCCCGTAGCCGCCCCCCGGGCAGATGACGACCGCGATGCCCGTGTTCCCCTCCGCCGGGGCCGGGTACCACGTGAGGGCCGGCTCATGCTCCGGTCCCTCACCCTTCGCGCCCGGCGCCCCGCCGGGGTAAAGCAACTCGCGGCTCGGCTCCGCAGATCCAAACGACGCAACCAACGTTAACGCAACAACACACTTTTTCATGTGAATCCCCTTTCGCAAAAAAGAAAACAGCATACCATATTTCAGCGGCAGGGCAAAGGAGATTCATTGAGGGGCGGGCAACTATCATCTTATTCTCTCGCGCAACGGCGCGGAGACGCTGGGGGAGAGGTGATAGGTGATAAGTAATAGGTGATAAGTAATAGGTAATAGGTGATAGGTAATCCTGTCAAAAAAAAACCTCCGTCTTCTTTAACCACAATGGACACAATAGAACGCACAATGGACACTATTGTTGTGCCTATTGTGAAAACCATTGTGCCTATTGTGGTAAAAAATCATCCTGTAAAATCCTGTTAATCCTGTCAAAAAACATCCGTCTTCTTTAACCACAATGGACACAATAGAATGCACAATGGACACTATTGTTGTGCCTATTGTGGTAAAAAATCATCCTGTAAAATCCTGTTAATCCTGTCAAAAATAAAACCTCCCTTAGCGCGAAACGCTATCGACAATCCACTCCCGTTGCGGTATAGTGCTTGGGCATGGATACATCTCGCCGTTACTTTATCGGGCCGCACGTCTCGGCCGGCGGTGGCGCGGCAAACGCCGCGCTGAACGCGCACGCGCTGGGCGCGACGGGATTCGCGCTGTTCGTCAAGAACCAGCGCCAGTGGTCTGCGCCGCCGCTGACCCCGGAGGACACCCGCGCGTTCGCGGCGCAGATGCAGGCCTGCGGTTACACGCCCGAGCATGTGCTGCCCCACGCCGGATACCTCATCAACCTCGCGAACCCGGACGATGCCGCGCAGGAGCGCTCGCTCGCCTCGCTGATCAACGAGATGCAGCGTTGCGCCGAGCTGGGTCTCGACAAGCTGAACTTCCACCCCGGCAGCCACCTCAAACTTCTGTCGCCGCAAGACGCGTGCGCGCGCGTCGCCGCCGCCATCAACCGCGCCCTGGCCCATGTGCCGGGCATCACGCTCGTCGTCGAGAACACGGCCGGCAGCGGCGGCATGATCGGCGCGCGCTTCGAGGAGTTGCGGATGATCCTCGACGGCGTTGACGACCGCTCGCGCCTCGGGTTCTGCCTCGACACGGCACACGCCTTTGCCGCCGGCCACGGCATCCAGACGCGCGACGGCTTCCTGGCCGCGATGGATGCGTTTGACGCAAGCGTCGGCATGGCGCACCTGCGGGGGATGCACCTGAACGATTCGCGCAGCGCGTTCAACTCGCACGCCGACCGCCACGAATCCCTCGGCGACGGCCTGCTGGGGCTGGCGCCGTTCAAGTGCGTCATGCAAGACGGGCGCTTCGCCAATATGCCGCTCATCATCGAAACCCCCGACCCCTCGCGCTGGACAGAGGAAATCCGGCTGCTGCTCTCCTTCGCACAGTGAAAGGAAAACGCACGGGCGAAAAACACACACTCCCTAACCTCACGCCTAAAATCCAAAAATGAAATCCGTCTGGCTCAAATCCGTCCTGAAGATTCTGCTCCTGACTGCGGCGCTGGCAACGGTGAGCCGCCTGCCGGGGGTGCGCGAGTTTCTGCAGCGGGAACGTTTGCAGGAGTTCGCGCAGTCGATGGGCTGGGGCGGGGCGGCGATGCTGTTCGCGTTAACGGCGTGCGTGCCGATGACGCTACTGCCGCGCTGGCCATTCGCGGTGTTGTCCGGGATGCTGTACGGGGTGGGCAATGGGATTGCGCTGGCGAGTGCCGCGGGCGTGGCCGGGGCGGTGCTGCATTATTTGCTGGTCGCGTTTGTGCTGTCGGGCAAAGAGCGCGCGGCCTATGAGGCCATGGGATGGTATCAGAAGCTCCGCAATGTGCCGCGGCCGTTCTGGATGATCACGGCGATACGCCTCTTCCCGCTCTCGAGCTTCGCGGCCACCAACATCGGGTGTGCGCTGCTGCGCATACCGTTGCGGACGTTCACCCTGTCCGCGGCGGTGGGGATGTTGCCTTCGACGGTGATGTATGTGTTGGTCGGGCATGGCGTGCTGGGCTCGGGTGACTGGTGGCTGCTCTGTGCGTTGGGCATCGCGGCCTTGCTCGTGCCGGCGGTGGCGGCAATGCGAATGCGAAATTAAGGGTTGCAAGGAGGGGCTGGGTTTGATACAGTTTATGCCTTTTCCCGTGGAGTAGGGAAAAGCAATGGAGATTGGAGTATGAACGTTTTGATTAGTTTCTTGTATGTGTTGGAAGGGGTTGTCTGTTTATTGTTGGGGGGCATCGTCCTGTTGCAGAAACCGAAGGACGGCGGCATGAACGCGATGATGGGTGGCGGCATGGGCGAGGCGCTCTTCGGTGCGCAAGTGGGCAATGTGCTGGTCAAGGGGACGATTATCCTCGGGACGGTTTTCCTGCTGAACACGCTGTTGCTGTCGAAGCTGACGTCGCACGGCGGCAGCGGATCGGTGATGGAGGGCGTGACCACGCCCCCGCCGCAGTCCGCGCCTAGCCTGCCGCTCCCGCAGCCGACGGGGATGCCTTCCGAATAAGGTGGCGCGGTTCGCGCGGCGGGGCGCCGGTTAACAGGATTTACAGGATTGCTAATCTTCAATCCACGACCCTTCCTGCGCCCTTGCGTTCCTGCGCGAAATCCACCCTGTCAAAAATAAGCCTCCGTTTTCTTTAACCACAATAGACACAATAGAATGCACAATGGACACTATTGTTGTGCCTATTGTGAAAACCATTGTGGCCATCGTGGTTAAAAGTCATCCTGTAAAATCCTGTTAATCCTGTCAAAAATAAGCCTCCGTTTTCGTTAACCCCATTCTGGAGCTGGATCACACCGTGAAGCGTGCGCTGATCTTGTTCTGGTACAGGACGCCGAGCTTGATGTCCGGGCGGCGGATGGACAGGAGCGCGTCCTGCATGGCCTGACGCGCCAGCGCATGGGTGTTGCACTCCTCGCTGATGTGCGCGAGGAGCAACAGGCGCAGGCGTTGGGGCAGCGCGCTTTTCAGCAAATCTGCGGCATCGTCGTTCGACAGGTGGCCGCTGCGCCCCGCCACGCGCGTCTTGAGCGGCCACGGGCGGTTGGACGCCATGAGCATGTCGTAATCGTGGTTGCTCTCCAAGATGAGCGCGTCGCATTTCGACAGCTTGTTGCGCACGAGCGCGGAGGACTGCCCGAAGTCCGTCATGATCCCGAGGCACGAACGCCCGTTGGCGACCGTGAACCCGACCGGGTCGGAAGCGTCGTGCGAGACGGGGAACGCCTCGATGTGCAGGTCGCCGATGTCGAACGCCGTGGCCGTCTCGAAAATCTCCCACTTCAGGCGGGCCTTGGGGAACGCGCAGTCGATGCCCGAGGCCGTGCCCTCATTCGCCAGCAGGCGGACAGGGAACTTTCTGCTGAACACCTCGACGCCCCTGTAGTGGTCGGTGTGGTCATGCGAGAACAGCACCGCCTGGATCGCGGCCGGCGAAATCTCCGCCTCCCGCAGGCGGCTTACGGTCTCAAGCGAGGAGAGCCCCATGTCGATCAGCACGGCGGTCTCGTCGCTCGCCACGTATGTGCAGTTGCCTTTGCTACCGCTCGCTAGAACGCAGAACTCCATCCTGGCTATTCCCCGCCGTCCATGCCCATGCGGTAATACTTCAGGAACCCGAGGATGACGTCCTCTTTCGTCACGGTGGAGATCGGGTACGTCAGCGGTTCGCCGCGGAACATCCCCTCGTACTTCATCAGCCGCTGGCCGCGGTTGACGCGCACCTCCGCGCGCGGCAGGATGCCGTTCTGCACGAAGTGCTTCATCACGCGGAACGTGATTTCCTCGACATCGTTGTAACGCACGCTGAGCGTCACCGATGCAGGCGCGCGGCGGACCTGCGCGTCGCGCCCGTGGCGCGCGTTCAGCTCCTCCGCGACCTCGTTCAACGCGGGCACGGCCACCGTGTCCAGAAACGCCTCGAAGATGGCGTTCTCCTGCTCCGCGCGCGTCGCTCGCGCCCGCCCGGCCAGAATACCCCCCAGTTCATTACGCCAGTCCATTTTCGCACACCTTTCGTTCAGCCATTGGTTCGTGAAAATAAAACTGTAACACGCCCATGCCCGAGCGACAAGGCGAAAATACAGAGATTCATAAAAAACGCTGCGCCTCTGCGGGAGGAAGGCAAGTCCCGCTAATCCTGCCCCGTATCTGCAAGCGCGTTAAGCGCCTCGAAATACGCCGCCTCGCCCAGCGCGTCGAGGATGTCGTCATGCCCTGCGCCCTCGACCCAGAGGTGCGCCTTCGGCTCGCGCGCCGCCGCGAGCATCGCCTTGGCGTGCGCGAACGGGACGGTGCCGTCAACCGTGCCGTGGATGAACAGCTTGGGGCAGGGGATGTTCGGAATGCGGCGGATGTTCGGGAACGGATCGAACGGCAGGATGCGTATGCGCGTCACGACACGCGGCGCACTCGTGAAGCCCGACTCGATGACCAGCCCGCCGACGGGATACTTCTCCGCGAGGTAACACGCCGGGCCGCTCCCGATCGACCGCCCGAGCGCGATGATGTCCGACGGCGCGACGGCGCAACGCTCGGCCAGGAAACGGTACGCCGCCTCTGCGGTGTCATACGCGCCCTGCTCGGTGGGCTTGCCCGCGCTCAGCCCGTAGCCGGGGTAGTCATAGACGAGGAGCGACAACCCCGCCTCCGCGAACAGCCCGTAAAAGCCCGCGAAGTCGCCGATGTCCTCGCCGTTGCCGTGGCTGTAGAGGATGACCCTGTTGGTCGCCGCGTTGGGAATCCATAAGGCCGCGATAGGCGCGGACGCGCCGCCGATGTTCACGACGTGCGGCGACTCCCACGAATAGCTGGGCGCATGGGGGCGGAACATGAGCGTGTTCATCATGAGCATCCCGACGGCACAGCCCAGCAGGTAACCGACGGCCACATCAACCGCGATGCGTTTCGCCCATGTGCGCAAACGACTTTTCTGCGGCTCACGCATACGGGGGCTCCCCGTCATCGGCGAGGACGGCCTTCGCGCGTTCATAGTCCTCATCGTTCACCTGAATGTCAATGCCGCCGATGCTCAACGCGGGGAACGGCAAGTCACGCGCGAAAAAAGGGATGCCACGCGCCCTTAGGCGCATACCGATCATATCCGCTTCGGTGACACTGTAAATGCTCGCAAGTGTTTTCATAGTCACGTTTATAATACTACTCCGCGCCCCCTCCTGCAACCCTTATTAAGATGGCTTTCAGCCTTGTGCCAATGCATAATGCATAATTCATAATGCATAATTAACAATTCCTTTACGGAGGGATGGGATGCGCGACCTCCAGAGCGCATTTAACTTGGACATTGAATATTCCTTGTTGGATATTGAATATTCCCGAGGGCTTTCAGCCCTCGCGGCTCGCGGGGACGCTCGCCCTCCAATTGGGACACAAAACCGAAGCGCATTTAACTTGGACGTTGAATATTCCCTGTTGAATATTGGATATTCCCGAGGGCTTTCAGCCCTCGCCTTGCCCTCGGGCAGGAATGCCCGAGCCACCTTAACTTGGACATTGAATATTCCGTGTTGGATATTGGATATTCCCTCCCCCCCCCCCCCCCCCAGCGAGGCGAG
>WRJS01000152.1 GCA_009778475.1 Kiritimatiellota bacterium
CGGCTGGCGAAGTTCAACGGCATCGCCTCGACGAAGTTCGTACTGCACCTGAAAGAGTGCGAGTTCAGGTTCAACAACAAGGGGCAGGATTTGTTTGACATCCTGTGCAAAAATGTGTTACAAATTTATCCTTATCTAGGCAAGAGCTTAACATTATTTCCCCCTTTTGTAACCGCCTTTCAAGGCGGTTTTTTTTGTGCCTGAAATCAAAAACGAAACTGTTTCGTTTTTGGTTTTCACCTGCCCGTTTCCCAAATTGGCGGAATCCGCCAATTTGAGAAACTTCCCCCGAAATCACAGCGCACGCAAGGCACGCAGCGGTCACGCTTAAACAAAGTTTAAGCGTATACTGGTCGCATGAAAAGGGACACCAGATTTTTTCGTGAGGCCACCGACACCGAAGGACCTGCGGCCCCAAGCCGCGGGCCTGGTGCGCCGGACCTGCGCCCCACCGGCCACACCCCGTGCCGGCGGGGTCCCCTGTTTCCGCGGCGTGTCCGGCGGAAGCCCCGCATCATCTCAGGGCCGCCGCCACCCGGCACCTTTTTCAATCGGGAGTTCTGAAGTTCTAAAGTTCGGGAGTTCTGAAGTGAAACGGACCACTAGCCACTGAGCACTAACTAACCACTGACCACAATGAGGAAACATGAATGAGTTTGAGATTTTGAAAGACGGCGGCCTGATCGTCAGCGGGATGGCTGGGATTGAAATCATACGCCTTGCGGTCGGCGCGTGGAAGTCGCGCAACCAGCGCACGGAGATCGCCACCGACCCGCTCAACGTGCAGCACGTCAAGGAGTGCGTCCACAAGGACGAGTGCAGGGAGAAGATGGGCGCGATCGAGAAGCGCCTCGGGGAGCTCGAGCACGTCGAGGCCAAGCTCCGGGACCTTCTGCTGACGGAGACCGACAATATCTTCAACCGTGTCAACAACGTCGCCGACTGCACCTCCGCGCTGACCGGCAAGATGGACGCGCTTTTTGAAATCCTGAAACACGAGAGGAAGCCATGAGCATCATCAAGACAAAGACCAGCCAAGCCGTCCTGAAAGTTTTGCAGGAGTGCGCCGGGCGCGCCATCGGCATCCGCGCGCTCACGACCTACGCCAGCCCGCGCATCGGCGTCCCCGCCACGCTCACCGACATCCGCCTCCACCTCTCCGACCTCGAGGTGCACGGGTACGTCGAGCGCGTTGCATCGCCGCTGAACCCGGAGGATTTCGAGTGGCGCGTCACGGAGTTGGGAATGGAGGTCGCAATCCCGCACCACATCTGATTATGAACATCCAACATCCAGCAAGGAACCCTTCAATATCCAATATCCAACAAGGAACACTCAATGTCCAAGTAAATGCGCTGCTGTATTCCCACTTGGATATTGGATATCCTCATGCACCATTGGCCGCGGTTGCGCCAACGGGGTCCCCTGTGTTGGATATTGGATATTCTGAACGGAGCGAAGCGACGTGAACAAGCCCTCCCCACTCTCCAACCTCCGCAGCATCACGCCCGAGCAGGCCGACCAGCTGTTTGAGCTCCTGCGCGGCACCGCGTACCACGCGGCCGTGGCGTGGGTCGCGCAGGAGTGGGGCTTGCCCGTGAGCGTCGCGGGGCTCCAGCGCTGGTGGAAGCGCGAGACCGCCCGCCGCGCCCGCAGCGACCTGCGCGCCGCCATCGCCATCTCCGAGAAATTCGACGTGAACATCGACGCCCGGCAGCTCGACGCCCGCGCCGCCAACGCCATCCGCGCCTCCCTCTGGAACGCGCTCACCACCAAGGACAACGCCAGCATCAAGACCCTCGCCGATCTCGTGCTGGACTACAACGCCGACGCGCGCGGCCGGTGCGAGCTGGAGCTGAAGGAGAGGGCGCAGCAGACCAAGGACGAGGCCCTGCGCCTCGCCCGCGAGAAATTCGACGCCGCCGAGAAGCGGCTGGCGGAAGTGCGCGAGGCGGTCGCCGCCGGGCGCACGCAAGACGGCGGCCTCTCCGAGGAGAGCGTCCGCAGGATCGAGGAGGCGGCCAAGCTGCTATGAATATCCAATGTCCAACACGGAACACTCAATGTCCAAGTAAATGCGCTGCTGTATTCCCACTTGGATATTGGATATTCCGTGTTGGCTATTGGATATTCAAGCGTAGCGAATGGAGCGCAGCGAAATGAGCGGAGCGAAAGTCATACCGAAGGAAACGCTGCTCCTGCCGTACCAGTCGGCATGGGTGAAGGACGGCGCGCGCCTGAAGATCGCCGAGAAGTCGCGGCAGGTCGGCTGGACGTGGGCGACCGCCTACGGGCTCGTCCGGCGCAAGGGCCTGAAAGGCGCACGGCTCGACGCGTGGATCTCCAGCCGCGACGAGATTCAGGCAAGGCTCTTCCTCGAGGATTGCAAGGCGTTTGCAAGCCTCCTGCAGACGGGCGCGGACGACCTCGGCGAGCGCGTCATCGACGACTCTGGCCACTCGGCGTTCGTGCTGGCGATGGCCAACGGGCTGCGCATCCATTCGATGTCGAGCAACCCCGACGCGCAGGCCGGCAAGCGCGGCGACCGCGTCCTCGACGAGTTCGCGCTGCACCCCGACCCGCGCAAGCTCTACGCCATCGCCTACCCCGGCATCACGTGGGGCGGCTCGCTGGAGATTTTCTCCACGCACCGCGGCAGCGCCAACTTCTTCAACCAGCTTATTTCCGAGGTCAGGCACAAGGGCAACCCCAAGGGCTTCTCGCTCCACCGCGTCACGCTCGAGGACGCGCTCGCGCAGGGCTTCCTGCACCGCCTCCAGACCAAGCTCCCGCCCGACGACCCGCGCCAGGACATGGACGAGGCCGCCTACTTCGACTTCATCCGCGCCGGCTGCCCCGACGAGGAGACCTTCCGACAGGAGTACATGTGCGAGCCATCCGACGACGCGAGCGCGTTCATCAGCTACGAGATGATTGACGCGTGCAGGCCGCGCGAGCCCGGCTGGCAGGGGCTCACGGGCGGCGTGCCGGTGTTCATGGGCGTGGACGTCGGGCTGACGCACGACAAGACGGTCTTCTGGCTCGCCGAGAAAATCGCGGGGCGCTACGTCACGCGCCGCCTCGTGGCGATGCAGGACGTCAACTTCGACGAGCAGGAGCGCGTGTTCTGCGAGCTCATGGACACCTGCGCGGTCACCCGCTGCTGCATCGACCAGAACGGCATCGGGCGGCAGATGGCGTGGCGCATGGGCAAGCGCTACGGCCACCGCGTGGAGGGCGTCAACTTCACGCTCAAGAGCAAGGACGACATGGCGTACAAGGTCAAGGCCGCGCTCGAGGACCGCACGCTCACGCTTGCGGACGACGCGCGCATCGCGCCCGATTTCCGCAGCGTCAAGAAAACCACGACCGCCGCCGGGAACGTCCGCTTCGACGCCGAGCGCACCAAGGACGGCCACGGCGACATGTTCTGGGCGTGCGGGCTGATGCTGCTCGCGGGGGCGGACGGCGGCGGCCCCGTCGCCTACGCGCTGCCCGGCGGGAACGGCGCGGATGATCCCGACGGCACGGGATATCGAACAAGGGGGGCATTCAACTGATGGCGCGCAAACCCACAAAACGTTCCGAGGCGATGGGCGCGTCGCGCGTCGCGGGCGAGCTGCAGATGCGCTTCAACCCCCTGCGCGGCATCACGCCCTCGCGCCTCGTGTCCGCGCTCGACGCGTGGGAGCGCGGCCTCACCCGCGAGATGGCGCTCATCATCGACGCCTACGAGCAGCGCGACGACATGATGCGCACCTGCTCGCGCAAGATGGCCGCCGCCGTCGCCAGATGCCCCGACACCGTCCTCATCGTCGAGGGCGAGGAGCGGAACCCCGAGGCCATCCGGCACAAGCAGACGCTCACGCGCTTCTGGGCGAACGTGGAGGCCACCTCCGCCTTCCGCCGCAACGAGCGCGGCGGCATCCGCCTCCTCAAGAAGCAGATGGCGTCCGCCGAGTCGCGCGGCTTCTGCTGCCACGAGATCGTCTGGCTGCCGCGCGCGGACGGCACCGTGCGCGCCCGCTTCATCCACGTCCCCTGCGAATACTTCGAGAACACCACCGGCCGCCTGCGCTTCATCGCCGACACCGGCGCGCTCTACGGCGTGGACATGCCCGACGGCGAGTGGCTCGTCACCTGCGGCGCGGGCGTGGGCATCGCCGGCGCCGTCGCCGCCATGTCCAAGCGGCTCACGCTCAACGACTGGCTCATGTACTCCGAGCGCTGCGGGATGCCGGGGCTCCAGGCCACCACCAGCGCCCAGCCCGGCAGCCGCGACTGGGAGGCCGCGCTCGAGGCGCTCAACGCCTTCGGCCGCCGCTGGGCCGCGCTCACCTCCGACGGCGTGAAGTTCAACCCCGTCTCGCTCGCCGCCTCCGGCACGCTCCCGTACCCCGAGCTCGTCGAGGCCATGAACAAGGCCATCGCCGCGCTCTACCGCGGCGCCGACCTCTCCACCATCAGCGCCGGGCGCGACGCCGAAGGCACCGGCGCCTCCGTCCAGGGCGACGAGACCAGCCTCCTCGAGGCCGACACCTGCGAGATGATCTCCGAGACCCTCCAGCAGCAGGTCGACCGCTACGTCATCCTCTACACCCACGGCACGGACACCCCCCTCGCCTACACCGCCGTCGCGCCCGTCGAGCGCCCCAACGCCGAGATGGACATGAAGGTCGACGCCCACCTCGCCGCCCTCGGCGCCCGCCTCTCCAAGAACGAGGCCCTCCGCCGCTACCAGCGCACCGAGGCCGACCCAAAAGACAAGAAGGATGCCGCCCTCGTGCCTGCGGCGGTGGTAGCGCACGGCGTCCCCGCCGTGCAAGCGTCGCAGGGACGCGACGCGCTACCGAACGAGGCTCCGCTATCCAGTTCCAGCCCCGCCGTTCACGGCGGTGACGGCAGGGCCGCCGGAACCCCGTTGCAATTCGCGCGTGGCGCGCCGGAAGGGGCGGGGCAGGGCGAATACACCCCCGAAGGCGACACCCCCGAAAAACAGCCTCTACGCGCGTTCCTGGGCGACCTCCGGAAATGGCGGGGGGCGGCGGCTGAACTCATGGCCGACCCGTCCCCCGAAAAAGCGCGCAAGCTCCTCGAAGAGCTGGACGCCAACCCCTCCGCCCTCGCCCGCGCCATGGAGGAATGGATCGCGCGGGGCTTCAGTTCCAAGTTCGGAGTTCGGAGTTCGGGGTTAGGCATTCGGAACTCCGAACTTCTAACCCCGAACTCCGAACTTCTCCCCAACGAGGCCCCCGAGTGCCGCGCCAAAGACCCGGCGCAATGCCCCACGCACGGCAGCCCCTCCAAGAACGGGTGGACGGACGAGGAGCGCGCGCGCAACACCGCCGCCGTCCACGGCCTCGCCGAGGAGGCGCTGAAAGACCGGCGCTCGGACAAGACCGTATCGCTCGGGAAAATCTCGGGCAGCGCCGTGGGTGACATCAAGGGCGCGACGGGCATCGACGTGTCCGGCTACGAGCAGACGATCTCCGCGCGCGACATCCGCCACGCGGACACGCGGCACGGCGCGAGGGAGCGGAGCAAGGGGCAGGTTCCGCTTGGCGCAGGAGATTACGACCGCATCCCCGAGGTCTATTCCGGCTACGACAGCATCGAGAAGGGGACACCCGAGGGAAGGACGGGACTCCCGACCGTCCGCTACAAGAAAAGGTTCGGGGACGGCACGCTGGTCGCCGTGGAGGCGATCGCGGACAACGGGGACAAGCGGATGCGCTTCAAGACCATGTGGAAGGAGAAGCCAAAAAAATAAGCACCGCGACAGAGAGAGTCTGCCCGTGGGCTTCCTCTATACGGCCGAACCGGTCCGCGCGATGCAGGGAACAAGTTACCACAACCGATTTGAGGATTGCAACAGCAAAATGAAGGAGCAAACACAGATGCAAAAGAAGACCGACACGAAAAAAGCGTGCGCGACCATCCGCGCGCACAACGAGACCGCGCCGATCAAGGCCGCGCATGATTTCAGCAGGCTCACGATCCCGTTCGGGGATTACCCGTTCGCATTGCCGGACGGCAAGAGCGTCACCCAGCGTTTCACGCCAGAGTCCGCGCGGGACATCTGCGCTGAGCTGGCGAACAGCGTCAGCACGGGGAAGAGCAAGGGCATCCCGATTTACCACGGGCACCCGGACGTTCCCGACCTCGCGCCCAAATACCCGGACAAGCGGGCTTACGGATGGATCATGCGCGCGGAGGCGACGGGCACGGGCCTCGACCTCTTCCCCGAATGGAACGAGGAGCCTAAAAACCACTTCTCGCACATCTCGCCGTTCTGGATGATGCGGCGCTCGGACTACCGCGTCAGCACACTGATCTCTATCGCGCTCGTGAACAACCCGAACATCCCCGAATTGCGCCTCCCGAACGAGGAGGTGGAGAAAACCAAAAATGAGGAGAACATCATGGACATGAAGAGACTGGCGCTTATCCTCGGCCTTGCCGAGGACGCGGACGAGGCCGCCATCGAGGCCGAGATCACGCGCCTGAGAACCGCGGCGGCAGACGCCGACACACGCGCCCAGGCCGCCGACGCCGAGGCGGAGGCACAGAAAGAGGCGTTCGCCAACGAGCGCACCGCCCGCATCGGCGCCACGCTCGACCAGGCGCTCGCCGACGGCCGCATCACCCCCGCCCAGCGCGGCGCGTGGGAGGAGCGCCTCACGCGCGACTTCGCCGCCGGCAGCGTCGCGCTCGCCAACGAGAAGCCCGCCGTCAAAACGGCCGAGCTCGGCAAGCCCCCGCGCGTCAGCGACGGCGGCGCGCAGGAGGCGAGCGTCGCCCAGCAGATCCTCGCGCTCGCCAACGAGAAGATGCACAAGCAGTCCGGGCTCCCCTTCGACCGCGCCTACGCGCAGGTCAAGGCCGAGCGGCCCGATTTGTTCAATAAAAATTAGGAAACTGAAATAGGAGTTGTCAGTTGCTTGACAGGATTAACAGGATTTTTCAGATTAACAGGATTGGTTTCATGTCAATCCGTTAAATCCTGTTAATCCTGTCAAAAACGCAAACTGGATTGAGGAATAGGAAAGGCAATCACAATGAAGAAAAGCATCACCACAACCAAGGCCCTCGCCCTCCAAGGTTACTCGCTGGCGGGGCTGGGCATCGTCGCGGACGCGTCCGCGCTGAAGCCGGGGCAGGTCGCGCTGGCGAACGAGTCGGCGTTCAACAACGCGTTCCTGAGCCAGCCGCTCACGGCATACGCCAGCGGGCAGGGCATCGCCGAGGACCTGCAGGCGCTGCTGGACTACCTCGCGCCGCAGGTCACGACCGCCCGCCGGTTCGAGTACGAGGTCGCCAACGACGCCGCCAACCTCGCGGCCGAGGCCGACGACTCCGACATCCGCGCGCTCGGCGGCGTGTTCAAGACCATCACCTACAACGGCCAGATCGTCCAGAGCAAGACCTACTCCAAGGGCCTCACGCGCCGCTTCGACCGCGACCAGCTCGAGGACGGCTCGCTCACGCGCGAGGAGATCGTCGCGTTCCTCAAGCGCCGCCTGCTCGTCGGCGAGATCATCCGCGCCACCGCGCTGATCCGCGCCAACACCACCGAGGCCGCAAAGACCTGGTCCGCCGCCGTCAGCGGCGCGTGGGCCGACCCGGACGCGGACGTGATGGCCGCGCTGGCGGCCATCAGCAAGAACAGCCCGCCCAACCGCCTCGTGTACGGCCGCCAGACGTGGGCGCGGCGCTTCGCCGCCCTGCGCAGCGGCGACCCCGGCAAGGCCGCCACCGCGCTGATGGCGCCCGACCAGCTCGCCGCCCTGCTCAACGTCGAGAGCATCCGCTCGAGCCAGGAGGTCTACTTCAGCGACGCGGGCACGTCCAACGGCATCATCAACCCCAAGCACATCTACGGTTTCAACGGGATCACGGGCGCCACGCGCTTCGACCCGTCGAACCTGAAGCGCTTCGTGTCGCACGCGGACGGGACGCCGTTCCAGGTGTTCGAGCAGGAGGTCTCCTCCCACGTCATCGACATCACCGTCAGCCACTACTCAAACATCGTCTGCCCCGACGCCTCCGGGCTGCTGTGGCTCACGATCAACTAGGGGATAAAGCATTTTAGATTTTAGATTTGAGATTTTAGATTGCCTCGGACGGCGAAGCGCACTTCAATCTAAAATGTAAAATCTAAAATCTAAAATCAAGCGGAGCGACCGAAGGGAGCGTAGCGCCATGTGGCTTAAACCGACAGAGCAGGACCTGCAGATGTCCATCTCCCAGGCGGAGGTGGACAGCTACAGGGACGCCGCGACCAGCGACGTCACCGTCGACACCGTCGAGGCCATCCTCGCGCGCACCGCCGACCTCGTGCGCGGCTACTGCCGCGCCAACCCCGGCATCCGCCTCGGCCCCGCCGGGACGATCCCCGGCGGCCTCCTCGCCGCCGCCATGGACTACGCCGCCGTGGACGTGGTCAAGCGCACCCCCTCCGGCGTCTCCGACGAGCGCCGCAGGGCGCGCGAGACCGCCCTGCAGATGTTCCGCGACGCCGCCGACGGCAAGATGCTCGTCACCTCCTTCGGCGACGCCGACGACGCCTCCGGCGGCTCCGCCGCGCAGGTCGCCGCGTCCTCACCGCAACGCTTCACCCCGAACGAATTGGAAGGACTCTGATGAATAGTCTCCAGTTTGAGCTAAAGACAGGATTAACAGGATTTAACGGATTCAGATGATCCTGTTAATCTGAAAAATCCTGTAACATATGCGCCCCGAAGGGGAAATCCTGTCAAAAAAACGAGTATGCAAAACCCCGCGCAGATAATCTTGGACAAGGCGATCCTGCCCACGCACCTCTCCTCAAGCGAGATACGCGCGCAGGTCGCCGCGGACATCCGCCGCCGCGCCATCTTCTCCGCGCGCACGTTCGAGGAGCCTTACCTGCGCCTCATGCGCGGGACGCTCGCGCAGGTCGCATCGGGAAGCCTCGACGACGCGACGGCGCGGATGCGCCTCCAGCAGTGGCTGGGCCAGTGGCGGCCCCCCCGCTCCCCGGGGGGGGGCGGGGGCGCGGGGGGGGCCCCGGGC
>WRJS01000153.1 GCA_009778475.1 Kiritimatiellota bacterium
TTACGCGCCTTGACGACCGCCTCCAGCGTCTCGCGCTCGTGCGCCATGTAGCCCTTGGCCGTCTCCACGAGGTTCGGGATGAGGTCATAGCGGCGTTTCAGCTGCACGTCGATCTGCGCGAACGCATTCTTGAAGCGGTTGCGCAAAACGACCAGCCCGTTGTACGCCGCGACCAGCATAAATATAAGGACAACGAGAATACCGAGCACAACAACAAGCATAATCATAACAATCTCCTTTTAAGGGTTAGACATGAGGGACAGTTTAAGGGAAAAGGAACACGGGGTCAACGTTTTTTTAGCTGTCGGGGGAGGGGAATTTGAGGAAGTCGAACAACCCGAGAAAAACAAGGAAGTCGATTTTTTCGACTTCCTTGTTTCTACCTCAAATATCGGTTTCGCCGACGCTCTCACCTCTACTTCAAAATCAGAACCGTGCCGCGTGAGCAGCGGAAGAGAATCTGTGTGCGGCTCGTGTTGTACTCCAGCTTTGCGCCCTTAACACCCTCAACCTCCCATGCGGAGAAATCGGCGGGGCCGTTGATGGGGGTGGCGGAGTTGAAGAGGATGTGTTTGGCGGGCGGGGTCGCGCCGGAGCCGAGGGGGGCGGTGTGGAGTGTCCCGCTCGCAGGGAAGGTCAGACCGCCGACGGTGAAGGTGTCGGCGACGGGCTTTGCGCCATAGCGCCAGTCGAGCCGCGTGTCGTCCTCGATGGTGAGGTGGCCGGCGATGGCGAGTGTGCCGCAGGCCGCGGGTGTCCCGGCGTGGAGCCATGCGTTGGAGGTGACGTACACGGAGTTGCCGAAGGTGCCGCTGCCGAAGAGCAGTCCGCCGCGCACGATGACGGGGCCGAGGGTGGCCACGCCGTTGAGGTCGGTGCCGAGTGCGCCGCCGCGCACGGTGACGGGGCCGGTGGCGGTGTTGAGGCCGGTGAGGGTGAGTGCGCCGGGGCCGCGCTTCTCCCAGCATTGGCCGCCGGTGACGTCGCCGCTGAAGGTGCTGTCGGCGGCGGTGTCGATGACGGCGGGGTTCAGGGTGGGGTCGCAGACTTCTTCGTTGGTGAGGGCGTAGATGTGCCATGTCCTGATGGGGTCTATGGGGGCGAAGAGGATGGTGAGGGTGCTGCCCGTGGGGGTGTAGCGGTAGGCGAGGAAGCGGGGCTGGAAGGTGTCGCACGAGAAGGTGACTTCGTTGGTCGTGGCGGGGTCGGGGACGAAGCGGATGTATTGTGCGCGGGGGTCGGCGTTGTTGTCGAAGGAGCGGTTGTAGAAGCGCACTTCGTAGGTCTTGCCGGGGGTGAGGCCGGTGAGGCGGGCGACGTCGTTGCTGGCGTTGTTGTACACCATGTCGCGCATCAGTTCCCTGCTGCCTTGGCTGAGGGGGACGGAGGCGTTGTCGTTCCCGTCGTGGGCGTTTTTGCCGAAGCCTTCCCAGCCGTAGCCGGTGCCGGGGACGTGGCCGCTCATCCGCGCTTTGGTGAAGCGCACGCCGTTGACGACCGCGCCGACGCTGAAGCGGCTGCCGAAGTCGAGTTTGTGGGTGTAGCGTTTGTGGGGCGAGATTTGGGAGGTCTCGTCGTCGATGAAGAAGCGCTCGTAGCAGGTCTCTTGCGGGTAGGCCGCGAGGGTAGGGGGTGCGTCGGGGTCGATGGGCGCGAAGGCCGTGGCGGGGGCTTCGGTCTCTTCGTTGGTGAGGCCGTAGAAGTGCCACGAGGCGTTGTCGGCGTGTGAGCGGACGACGAGCGTGAGGGTGTCGGTGACGGCGGTGTAGCGGTAGGCGAGGTAGTGCGGGAGCAGGCCGTCCTCGGCGAAGGTGGTGGTGTTGGTGACGGCGGGGTCGGCGGAGAAGCCGACGGTCTGGATGCGGGTGCCGCTGGTGTTGCCCGACCACGAGCGGTTGTAGATGCGCACCTCGTAGTGCTGGCCGGGGGTGAGGCCGGTGAGGGTGGCGATGCGCGGGGGGTCGCTGTCGCGGAAGGGGTAGTAGGAGTTCTCGTAGGTCATGTCGCGCAGGAGGCGGAAGATGCCGTCGCCGCTGGGGATGACCTCGATGGTGTTGGCGTCGCCCCCGTGGGGGATGGAGCCGAAGCCGCCCCAGCCGTAGCCGCCGACGTTGCCGCTGGTGCCGGCCTTGACGAACTCCACGGTGTTGACGCTCGCGCCGGGGTTTCCGGCGGGGATGCCGTCGCGGCTGCCGAAGTCGAGTTTGTGCGTGTAGGTCTTGGCGGGGGAGATGCCGCTGCTCGCGTCGTCGGTGAAGAAGTGCGTGGAGATGCCTTGCGAGGCGAGGACGCCCGCGCCCGTGAGGTCGAACGTGCCGCCGCCCGTGAGGCCGCCGAGGGTGATGCCGCCGTGCGGCACGGTGAGCGTCCCGCCCGCCGCGATGGCCGCGCCGCTGGCGACGGATGCGCCGGATTCCAGCACGGCCTCGCCGCCCAGCACGGCCAGCCCGCCGTCGGCGGTGTTCGCGCCGCTGAACCGCTGTGTCCCGGCGCCGTCAACCACGACCGCGCCGAAGCCGGAGACCTCGCCCGAGTAGGCCACGCCGTCGCCCGCTGGGGGCGCGAGCGTGAGGGTCACGTCGCCCGCGGACTCGCCGCCGCCTAGCACTTCGTTCGAGAACGCGTAGAGGTGGCAGGTGTGGCTGCCGTTGTGCGAGTGCACCTGAATCGAGAGCGTCCCGGCCGCGTCGGTGATGTAGCGGGCGCACACGATGCTGCGCGGGAAGTCGTGGTCGATGTTGTGGAAGCAGTCGCCCACGGTGTTCGCGCCGGCCGTGAAGGTGAACGTCACCTCGCGGTCCGCGCCGAGGGTGTAGGCGCGGAAATAGATACGGAACTCGTACGCCGTGAAGGGTTGCAGTCCCGTGAGGGTGATGGTGTAGTCCGTCGTCCCGTACAGGAAGCCGCGCAGCAGCCGCTCGATGCCTGTCTCCCCGGCCGCGCTCTGCTCGCCGGTTGGCACGTTCCCCGCCCACGACCAGTTCCCGTTCTTGTCGAACGTCACGCCGTTGACCGTCGCGAACGGGTTCTGCGTCAGCGGGAAGTCCACGAGGTGCGTGTACACCTTCTGCGCCGAGATGCCGCTGTCGGTCTCGTTGATGAACTCGAACGCGTCCACGCCCACGTCAACCGAGTAGCCGAGCATGGCGGCCCCGCGCCCCTCCAGCCCGCCGACGGTCTGGTCTGCGAGCGCGGCGAAGAAGCCGCCCTCGCCCACGGTCATGCGGCCGGGCGCGCCCAGCAGGCCTTCGGCGGAGACCATCAACTGGCCTTCGCGCACGACCACGTCGCCCGCGGCCTGCCCCTTCGTGCCGCTGCGGATGTCGAGGATGCCGCCGCCGCCCGTCTTGGTGAGGAGGCTGCCCGCGGCCGTGTTCAGCGACCCCGCGACCGCGCTGTAGCCGTTCGCCCCGGCGCTGGCGTTGGCGTTGCCCTGCACCGCCACGGCCCCCTTGCTGTCCAGCGTCCCGAGCGTGGACGCGGGCGTGAGCCAACTGTTCGGCACGAGCGTCGGGGTCATGCCGCCCGAGGGCGGGCAGATGTAGAGGCGTATGCCCGCGTTGCCGCCGGCCTGCCCCAGCCCGAGGAGGATGTCGTGCGCCCCGGCCGCGAGGTCGAGCGTGCCGGTCAGGTCGAAGGCGTCGTAGCGGTTGTTCGAGATGATGACGTTGCCGTCGATGGCCAGCAGGGGGTAGTCGTCCCCCCGCACGGCGAAACTGTACGTCCCCGATTCGGGGAGCGTGATGCTGCCGCGCCATACCGCGATGAAGTCGTACTGGCACGGGCCGTCGCCGCCGTTGCCGTCAGTGCCGAAGGGGTAGGGGAACGTCAGGGCCGCCCCCGTCGCCAGCGGGTAGTCGAAGGTTTCGCCGTCCAGCCCGCTCGGGGCGATCAGCGTCGGGGTGCGCCCGGCGACGGCGGCCTCCAGCCCCGCGACCGAGAGGAACGCGTTGGTGTATGAGTTGAGCGTGTTCCTGTCACCGATATGGTAGTAGTAGCCCATCAGGCCGTTGGTGGCGGGGGGCGCGAGGACCAGCGTTGAGCCGCCCGCCGTCGTGACCGGCCCGTGCAGCGACGCGCCCTCCAGCACCGTCTGCCCCGCCGTCAAATCGAACGCGCCCAGATACCACGACGCGTAATCGTCCAGCGTCCACTTGCCCGCGCCGTCCTTGGTGAGCGTCGCGCCCGCAGGGCCTGTGACCGTGCCGCTGAACGTGCCGGCCGCGGACTGGTCAACGG
Organism: Kiritimatiellota bacterium; assembly: GCA_009778475.1. GTDB lineage: Bacteria > Verrucomicrobiota > Kiritimatiellia > RFP12 > UBA1067 > WRJS01. The sequence goes on from WRJS01000153.1 coordinate 4,240, forward strand.
TCAGGCCGCTCCCGCCCTCGAGCGTGAGCGCCGTGCCGGGTGCGCCGTCGAGGCCCGCCGCGAGCGTGACGCCCGCGCCGCCGATGGTCAGCGCACCCTGCTCCAGCAGCACCTGCGGCAACACCGTCGCCGCGTCGCCGAGCGTCAGTTTGCCGCCCGACACCGCGACGGGCAGCGAGGCGGCGTTGTCCAGCGTGTTGAGAATCGTGTGCGAGCCGCTCAGCACGTCGAGCCGCCCGAGCGTGAGCGTGTCGCCCGCCAGCGTGTAGCCCCACGACGGGTTGCTGAACGTCAGCGCGCCGACCGTGAACGGCGACGCCAGCGTGACCTCCGCGTGGTTGGTGATGGCCCCGCCCATCAGCACCGCCAGCGCGGCGCTGTCCGGCGCGGCGGCGGGATTCCAGTTCGCGCCCGTGCCCCAGTCGCCGCCCTCCTTCGCCGCCCACGCCGTGAACGCGCCGGGGTTGCTGTCCTGTATCGTGAGGGTGAGCGCACCGCCCGCCACGCTGAAGATGTAATCGAAGCCGCCCGTCTCGTTCGCCACGGACAGGTCGTTGATGTCCGCCGACAACGTGCCGGAGCACGTCATCAGCGTGTACGTCCCCGGCTCGCCGAACGGCACATCCATGCCGCGGTAGCACAGGTTGAACGCCACCACGCCCAGCGTGATGTCCGCCGCGTCGATGCGGCTGCTCTCGCCGCCCTCGAACGCCACATCCAGCGTCCCGCCGTCCATCGCGAACGCGCCCGCCGACGACACCGCCACCGTCGCCGAGCCGATACGCAGGTCGCGCCCGCCGACATCCAGATTGATGTTCCCGCCCAGCGCGTCAATGATCGTCACGCGCTCGAAACCCTCCAGCGCGAGTTCCGCGCCCGACGCGGAAGCCGCCGCGCCCACGATGAGGTGCGCGTCATTCGCGCCCGCGAACGTCACGTCGCGGTGCAGCGTGAACGCCCCCGCGAACGTCGTCTCCGTGCTGTCCGCCGCCTCGAAGCGCACCGCGTCGCCGCAGTTGAACACCTCGAAGTCATGCCCGATGAAACGCTTGTTGCCCGACGCGACGAACGTCAGGTTGTCCAGCGCGGCCGTCCCCGCGTCGCCCACCCACACCGCATCCGCCAGCGGCCCCGCGCCCAGCGAACCGCCGTTCGCCGAGGTGTTGCCCGTGTCATCCGCCAGCACCCGCAGCGTCCCGTTCCGCAGCACCGTGCGCCCCATGTACGTCCGCTGATCCGTCGCGTTCGCGCCGCCCTCGCAAATCTCCAGCACGCCCGCGCCCGACTTCAACAGCCCGCCCTGCGGCACGACGCCGCCGGGCGTCCAGATCAGCAAGCGCGGGATGGACAGCGTGTCGCCGCCCGACACCTCGAACCGCAACGCCGACTCCAGCGCCGTGCGCGGCGAGTACGACCGCACATTGACCACCCCGCCGTCGAGCGCCGTTGACATCACATTCTCGCCCGCGCCGCCGAAGAAAAACGTCGTGCTGTACGTCTCGTTCGCTTCCCACAGCGACACCTCTGCCGTGCGCCCCGGCAGCGACATCACGAAAACGTCCCCCGCCCTGTCGCCCGTCGCCAGCGCCTTCGCGTTCACGAGACTCACGCGCCCCTCCACCACGGTGAACGGAACTCGCAGCCCCAGCGGCTCCGCGAACCCCAGCGACCCGAACCCGCGCTTGCTCACCAGCGCCGCCTCCATCATCGTGCTGTCCAGCACCTCCAGATTCCCGAACACGTCAAACACCGTCCACGTCCGCAGCGTCAGCGGCGCATTCACAGCCACATCGCCCTCCTCCGTCACCGAGAACCGCGCCCCACGCGCCAGCACCGCATTCGTCAGCGTCAGCCCCTCGCCGTCCAGCAGCACGACCGCATCATCCGACGCCCACACGCGCCGCGCCAAGCCCTCGGTTGTCAACGCGTCAGAATCAGAATCCTTCACGCGCAAAAACGCATCCTCGCCCATCGTCAGCGGCGGCGACCACGCCCCGCCCGCATACTCGAACCACAGCCCCGCCATCGCCGCATCGCTCCACGACCCGCCGCCCGAAACCGACGCGCCCACATCCACATCCAACTTGCCCACCGCCAGCGGCCCGCCATGACCCAGCACCGCCGCCGCGCCCGACGCCAGCGACACCTCCGACTCACCGCCCAGCGACTGACACGCCTCCGCCGACGCGAACGCCGGAGCCAGCACCACGTCATCAATCATCGACGCGCGGTCGCCCCACCGTGACTCCCCCGCGACCCCCAGCAGGTGCGTCCCCGCCTCCAGCCACAGCGGCACACTCACGAAACGCCCCGCGTGAAACTCCCGCGACTCATTCACGATCATCCCCGCCACCGCGCCGTCCAGCGTCACATACAACGCCGTCACCGCATAATCCCTCCGCAGGAAATGCGACAACGCCACCTGATGCCACCCCGCCTGCGCCACGGTCACCTCCTGCGTCACCGCGCCCCCGTACTGCAAAATCAGCACATGATCCCTCTCCGGCGCCGCCCCCACCGAACTCCACGGCGGCGCCGACCCGCCCGCCGCAAGGTTCATCCCCGCCACATGATGCGGCTCCGCCGACACCCCCCACTCCGTCAAGGCCGCACCCGCGCTCACATACTGCCAATTCCCGGCAGTCATGTTGAACCCCTCAAAGCCCCCGTTCCGCACCACATTCAGCGCACGGTCCGGCTCACCCGCCGTCACGAGCCGCGCCCCCGCCGCGACCTCCACCCGCGCATCCGCGAACTGCGACGCCATCGCCAGCAGGTCGCCCGCGCTCACCGTCACGCGCCCCACGCACTGCCCCAACGCCACCGCGCCCAAACCCGTTTTCGCGATACCCCCCGCGCTGAACAACTCCACGCCCACGCTGTTCGTCAAACCGCCCGCAACGGAAATCTCGCCCTCCAAGCGCACACGCCCGCAACCCACCAGCGCATAACCGCCCGACGCGAACACAAGCCCGCTCGCCGACACATCCGCCGACACCTCGACCATCCCCCCTGCGCCGTCAAACTTCGCCACCGCCCCCTGCACCCACGCCGACGGCGCACCGCTCTCATCCACCCAACTCACCGATGCCGCATCCCACACCGCCCCGCCGTCCCACGTCAAGACAGGCGCATCCGCCAACGCCGCCGCACCCGCAAAAAGAATCCCACACACCATCGCACACTTCATATTCATACCTAACATCCCTTCAAAAATGCCGTTTCAAAACAGTAGGTAAAGTATGCGCCTTTTTGTGAGGTGCTGTCAACACCGTTTTGAGGATCAGAGAAAAAATCCCCCATAGAGCAACACCCGCCCCTGCGCGGTTTTCATTCCAATCAAAGAGGTGTCGATGACAAGGCGATCGCCGCACCACACGCGCCAGACGGGCGCATCGGGATAGACCGTCGCACCGACCCACACCGTCGCAATGGCGAACTCAGCGTGGACACGTTTGCAGGGGGAGAAAATGGATATAGCTTCGGTGTTTTTCATTAACTCCGTTTGCCTGCCTTTTTTATTTCGCACCCAAGTGAACAATCGGTATAAATGGGAGTATCCCTGCTATTATATGTATAAAGGTGATAAGCAATCCAAGAAGGATACTTGTGGAAATGTGAAACATCATTTTTTCGGGTGATTTTCCAGAAAGCAAAAAACATACCGTCACAATGCCCCACGTCACAGGAACTGTCCAAAGAATCCATGGATTACCCAAAAGCGTCTGCGTAATCGCAGGGAACGTTTGCCCCTCCAGATAGAAATCAGCAATGCACTCAAAGATGCATAAAACCATGCCGCTTACACAACAGCAGAGGCACACGATAAGCCAGTTTATGATGTAGGTGATAGTTTTCATGGGCTGCCTTTCCTGTAACCACAATGGACACTACAGATTGCACAATGGACACTATTATTTTACATTTTTTTGTGCTACTTTTAGAGTATCCGCGTTCTTTTTTTTGAGAAGTTCTACTGTCTCTTTATCCCATCGTTCTCTGGATGCGACTATTAAAGCATATGCCTCAGCCTGTTCTTGCTTTCGACGTTCTTCATCAGCCTTCAAAGCGGCCGTTAACGCGGTCGCTTCGGCCAGTCTTTTCTTTCGCAGTTCTTTGGCGGATATTGATGAAACGCTGTTGGTGTTTGTCCCTCCATACCCACCTTCAAGGGTGAGCAGACAAGTTAACGGCAAGCTGTTGGTATGAGGTTCTGTACATCCATCATATGCAGTCTGCGCTCTTTTCTTGACATATTCTAGTGTCTCTTTTTCCCATTGCTCTTCGCCAGCGGCTATTAAGGCGGCGTCCTCGACCCGTACCCGCCTCCGTAACTCTTCGGCAGCTATAGCGTCTGATTGGCGGTCTAGGCTTGTGGTGGTGAGCGGAGGGTAAGCTGGCCAAAAGCCGCCGTGTGACCCCACATATCCGCCTTTGGAAGTGAGTGGGCGGTAAGTCGCTGAAAAGCTATTAGGATGAATTTGTGCTCCCCCCCCACCATAACTGCTATAAGAACCACTTCCTGGAGTATTACGATAGTGTGGGCTTACATAAGTCATACCTCCACTGGGTGTCCTGCGATAGTGTCCTTTTACTGCTACATTTCCTGCTGGACAATCAGAGTGAATTAAAAAGGAGGTCAATAATAATAAGAGCAACGAGTTTCTGCTTAGAGCCATATCAAGCCATTGCTTTGGGGATAAAACGCCCAAAGTAATCGTACGCCATCTAGCAGATAACCATTTCACTCAGTCTTCTCCATCTTTTGCCAAATTAAATGAATACATATTAAAGAACGGGCAGG
>WRJS01000154.1 GCA_009778475.1 Kiritimatiellota bacterium
CCCTTTCCCGCCGCCTCCTCCCCTACGCCCTCATCCTCCCCGCAGCCCTCATCGCCCTCCTCCTCACCCGCAGGAGGAAACGGTGACGCCGCCGCCGCCATGCCGGGAGCGCAAGGCTTCCGCCTTGCCGATATGCCGGGAGCGCAGGGCTTCCGCCCTGCATAATAAGCTAAGCGTTGCAAGGCGGAAGCCTTGCGCTCCCGGCATGCGCAACAAACTGAAATGAGGTGAAAGCATGAGAAAGTTACTGGTGATGACAGGCATGACGGTCCTGTGCGCCTGCGGAATCGCGCAGGAGGAAAAGATGAAAGCCCTTTACAACGGGCTTTCCGAGGAGGAATTGTGCAGAGTGCTGGAGGAGAAATTCGATGACCTGGAAACGGTGGAGTTCATCATGAGGAAATTCTATCTCACGGCACGTGCCTACCGGATAGTCCCCCCGCACCCGCAAGTCCTTTACTGGGCGCGCAGGGTGGCGAAGGAGAAACCGGAAAAAACCAGTAGCCCGGCGCAAGCGTATCTGGCCCGAAAGGGTGACGCCCGGGATCTGGATCTGGTGTCTCGCGTCGGGAGAGATATATTGCTGGAACGGGTGGCGGGGACGAATGTCCTTGACGGTAGCGATCACCCCTTCTATATCCCGTCCGTCACCAACATGGGGCCGCAGGGGGTTTACGCCGAGGCACTCTTCTGGCAATACTGGGAGAATATGGAAGGGAGGCCGAGCATGACCGGCGGGAGGCCGCTTAAACATCCATCCGAGGTGCCGCCCGAAATCATGGCCCTCGCGGTGTGGTTCGACGATGACGGCAACCCCGTGTGCAATGTGGATTTGGCGAAGTACGGGCTGACCATGCCCGAGCTCGACGTGCCGAACCGCCCCAAGGGGAAAACAGGAATGAGGGATGAGGAATCAGGAATCAAGAGCGAGAAATCACGGATGCGCCGCCTCCTCCCCTACGCCCTCATCCTCCCCGCCGCCCTCGCCGCCCTCCTCCTCACCCGCAGGAGGAAACGGTGACGCCGCCGCCGCCATGCCGGGAGCGCAAGGCTTCCGCCTTGCAACGCTTAGCTTATTGTGCAGGGCGGAAGCCCTGCGCTCCCGGCACTGCGCTCCCGGCCGGCACGCCCTTGGGACAGGCGGGCAAGATGCGCACGCATTCCGAGAAAAATTAAAAGCCTGTTTTCAGCTTGTTTGACAATGGTTTTTACTCTCCCAGAACCTAGGTTCCCGAAGAGGTCTCTTGTTGAATATTCCCGGCGGCGGCAAGCGCTACCTTTTAAACGGGCACACCGTCCGCAACGGGCAAGTGCCGCACCTCGTTTCGTGTGCGGCGCAGAAGTCGCGGCCGAGGAAAATCATGTTGACGTGGAGGGAGACGGCGTCGCCCATAGGGATGAACGCTTGTATCGCGTCCACGCCGGGTTGCCTGGGCGCGCGCCCGCCTTGGTCGGCAATCCAGCCGAGCCGTTGCGAGATGCGCCAGATGTGGGTGTCCACCGCGAAGACGCTCATGCGCAGGCCGAACATCAGAAAGCAGCGGGCGATCTTCGTCCCGACGCCCGGCAGCGCCATCAAGAAATCCTCCGCTTCCCGCGCGGGCATCTTGGCGAGCGGGGCGAGCGTCACGCGCCCGAAGTGTTCCTTGAGCATCCGCCATGATGCCCGGATGTCCGTGGCCCGGCGTTGTGAGAAGCCCACGCATTTCAACGGCGTGGCGAGCGTCTCGACGGGGGCGTCCAAGATCGCGTCATGCCGCGGGAACCGTCTCTTGAATGCGCGGAACGCCTGTTCGCATGAGCGCGTGGTCGTGCGCGTGCTGAGCATGAAGTAGAGCAGTTCGTCCAGCAGCCGGGGTTTTCCCGGCGCGGGGTATTTCCCGTAATGCGCCAGCAAGAGGCGGTCAACGTCCCGAGGGTCTGCTACTCGCGCGCCCATGCGTCACACTCGCTCTCTTGGATGGCGTGGATGCGGATCTCGGGGACAGGCTCGCCGCCGAACGTGCTTTGCGCAAGCGCGAAAACAACCGTGTGCGTCCCGGCGGACGCGTGGAGGGCCTCGGCGAGATGCCCGTTCCGGAACCACACGCCGCGCACGCTCTTACCGTTGTCGAGGCGGAGCATGGCTTGCAGGTGCTCGCCGCCCTGCCCGATCACGCGCACCTGCTCAAGGGTCACGTTGCGCAGCCCCCAGCGTGGCGCGTGGTTGCCCTCGCCAAACGGCGCGAGGCGCTGCTGCTCGCTGAAGAACGCGACCGTGATGTCGTCCGCCGTGAGCCACCCGTCCAGCCGCTGGAGCCGCGGGTTCTCCGCCATCTTTTGGCGCTGCTGCCCGCAGGCCGCGCAGAAGCGTTCCTTGAACGCGTCGAAGCATCCGGGCTTCAGCGTGAAGCCCGCCGCGCGGGCGTGCCCGCCGAAGCCCAGCAGCACGCCCGAGGCGGCCTGCAGCGCCTCCACCGCATGATAGCCTTCCCCGGCGCGGACCGAGCCGCGCCCGGCGCCGCCGTCGTCAAAGGCGACCACTGCGGAGGGGGCGCCTGTCGCGTCCGTCAGGCGCGCGGCGACGATGCCGATGACCCCGGGATGCCACCCCTCTGAAATCCTGCCGCCCGCCACGACTGCGTCGGCATGGAATGCGCCTGGCGCGTCCGCGATGCCGCACTGCGCCCGCGCGGCGGCAACGATGGTTGTCTCGACCCCGCGGCGCTCGGCGTTCAGGCCCTCCAGTTGCGCGGCGAGGGCGGCCGCATGGTCTTTGTCGTCGGTCGTGAGCAGTTCATACGCGATCATGGCGGAACTCATGCGCCCTGCGGCGTTGAGGCGCGGGCCGAGCAGGAAACTGAACGTGTGGACGGTCAGCGCGTCCCGGCCGCTCCGGAGGGCGCGTTGCAGCAGGGCTTGGAGGCCCGTGCCCGCGCGCCGCCACTGCCGCAGCGCGCCGGCCACCAGCACGCGGTTCTCGCCCAGCAGCGGCACGACGTCCGTGACGGTGGCAATCCCGACCGCGACCAGCAGGTCCGCGCCCATCGGCGCGCCGTCGTACCAGCCCCTCTCCCGGCCGAGCGCGACGAGCGCATAGGCGATCTTGAACGCCACGCCCGCGCCACACAGATGCTCCGCGCCGCGCGACGCCCCAATGCGCGGGTTCACCACCACCGCGGCCGGCGGAAGCACCGGCCCCGGCTCATGGTGGTCTGTGACGATGACCTCAATCCCGAGGCTGTTCAGGTGCGCGATCTCGTCAAGGGAGTTGATGCCGCAGTCCACGGTGATCAGCATCCCGTCGAACGGCGCGTGCTCGGCGAGGCAGCGCTCCAGCGCGGCAAACGTCAGACCGTAGCCCTCGGGGTCGCGGAGCGGCAGGAACGCCTCGACCTTCGCGCCGAGGCGGCGCAGCGCGGTCGCCAGCGTCGCGGCCGCCGCAACGCCGTCAACGTCGAAATCGCCGTACACGATAATCCGGCGCCCCTCGCGAATCGCGGCCCAGATGCGCAGGGCGGCCTCGCGCGCGCCGGGGAACTCGAACGGGGTGACAAGGTGGCTGCGCAAGTCCGGGCAGAGGAACGCCTGCGCGGCGGCCACGTCCGCATAACCGCGCGCCGCCAGCACACGCGCCAGCGGGGCGGGCAGCGCCAGTTCACGCGCAAGGCGCTCGACCGCGGCGGCATCGGCCTCGATCTCCGTCCATGTGTTTTGCGGCGCGGGCATCTTAGTCTTTGCCGCCTTTGCGCTCGGATGCGAGCGGGTCCGTGAATTGGCTCCGGTCAATCGCCGCCAGCCCGGGCGGGCGGCGCAGGCGCTCGGGCTTCGGGCGGAACACCGTCGCTTTGAGGATGCCGACGACAATGCCCAGCACCACGCACCCGGCGAGGACAATCACCGCGAGGTGCTGCATCTGGCGCTTGCGCAGTTTGTCTTTCAGCTCATCAAAGCCGCCTTGCGCGGCGGCGTGCGGGTTCGCCTCCAGATAGGCGTCCAGTTGCTGGATGGCCGCAGGCGCGTTGATGAGCCACGCGTCCTCCTTTTTGCGGAGCGCCTCCGCCGCCTTGATATTCTCGCGCACCTCCTCCAGCATCGCGCCCAGCAGCGACTGCAGATTGGCGGCGATTTTCTCGCTCGGCTTGAAGATGTTCATCGCGCCCTTGCACTCGGAGCAGGTGGCGACGATTTTCTTCGCGCCCGCGCAACGCGCGCACACGCCGTTGCCCTTGCAGGCCGTGCACTGGAGCGTGCCGCGCTTGCCCGTCCCGTCGCACGTCTTGCATTTCCCGCTCCCGAGGCACGTCGGGCAACTGACCTTCTGCTGGCCCTCCCCCCCGCACCGCTCGCACGGCACCATGCAGTCCTCCAGCGTCACGCGCAAAAGCCGCCGCTCGTCCGGGTACTCCTCTTGGAGCAACGCCGCGATGCGCACGTGCTGGTTCGTGTTGTGCTGCGCCAGCGCGGCCAGCGCGCACACGGCGATTGCGCGGCTCCGCAGGGCGGCGGGGTACGCCTTGTCCTTCGCAATGCCCTGCACCACCTGCGAGGCCTTCGCGTCCGTCGGCGATTTCTGCAACGCGACGCAGGCCTGCTCAATTTCCGCGTCAGAGACGGGCGTCTGCGCAAGCCCCTGCGCAACGCACACGCCCACGGACAACACGATACTCGTCATCATTTTTTTCATCATGCTTCCCACCTTCCTTCCGCCACATCGTCATACGCCGGCATCTCCTGCGGCTGCAGGACACTGCCCATGCGCTGGTAAATCTGCCGCGCCGCATCCTCCTCCCCGGCCTCCGCCAACAGGCGGACGGCCGACGCCAAGTAGCGCAGCGTGACCCTCGTCTGGTTCGGGGTCCTGTTCTCGCGCAACGCCACCAGCATGTAATCCGCCGCCGGGAGCGCCAGCGCGAGGTTGGGCGCCGTGTCCCATTCCCGCTTCTCCAGCGACCCCGTGAAACGCCCGCGGAACACGCTCAGCATCAGCGGCTGATACACCGCCCGCCGCGCCATCATCAGCTCCGTGCCCGACGCATACGCCGCGCCCTGATCCGCCCAATACAGCGCGTGCGTCTCCGGCATCCGCCAATCCACCGGCCCGAAGCGCCGCTCCACATCCAGCATCAGCCCCGCGTCCAGGCACATCGCCGCGAGCTTCCCCTTGCCCGGCGCCTCGGCGTTCAACGTGCCGTCCGCATTCACGAGCGGCGCCATCGCCGCCAGCAGGTCGAACTTATAGGTGAGGTGCGCAGTGTCCAAGATGTCGCCGATCTTGTTCTGATACAGCCATGCCAGCTCGCGGTACAGCCTCGGCTCATGCGGGTTGAAGCGCAGGCTCTCGTCGCGCAACAGCGACACGCCATTCCGGACCCAGCGCAGGCGGTCCTCCGGGCGGTTCATCATCACGCTGATGTTATAGGACAGGTTCCACGCGTTGTACGCCCACGCCTCCGCCGCATGAGGGTCCAGCCGCGTAATCCAGTCCGCAAGCTGGACAATCTCAAGGTAGCGCCCCTGATCCTGCAGGCGGCTCACCCTGTACCACAGGATTTCCGACACCACGCCGCGGAAGCCGCCCAGCCCCACCATGACGAACGTCAGCGCCGGCGGCACGTCCGCGCTGTACGCCGCGCTCGCCTCCGGCATCCGCTCCCTGCGGCGCCCCGCCAGCCGGCGGCTCTGCCCTGCGGACAGCACCCCGAACACCGCTAGCGCGGCCAGCGCAAAATAAACGTCCCTGTTTCTCATAACCCTCGAAACCCATTTGACATGCCATTAAGTTTACCTGACTTCGCCGTAAAATGAAAGCCCATTTATTGCCGCTCGTGCCCGCGCCAAACCGGCCGCGCAACGTTCATGCGCCTGCGCGAAATTTTGTGCTGGAAGTCCCGCGCCGTTTCGGCTATACTCACGCGAAATTCAAACCACGTTTATGGAGAGAGCTCAATGGATGCAGAAGCCGTGACGACGGTGACGACGACGATGCGCCAGGCATACGGCATGGCCACTGCAGCAAGGTGATGACATGGCGAACGTCAACAGAGACCCGAACAGCTATTGCCCCTGCGGCAGCGGGCGGAAATACAAGCTCTGCTGCATGGCGCAAGTCCCGCGCGCCGCAGGCCGCCAGACCTCTGCCCATGCGCAGACCTTCACCGCCGGGCCAGGCGCCAACACCCTTTACGCGAAGGACGACCCCTCCGTAATCATCCCCGCCGACCCGAAGGCGTTTGCCGGGCTCTCGCCCGAGCAGCTGAAAAAATTCCGGAACCTGCACAAGGGCAGGCTTCAGCCCGGGGAACAACCCTCTGTCCGTGATTACAGAGACCTTTCGCTGGAATATCTGGAGCTTGTCCCGATGTCGCGCCATTTCCGGCACGCGCTGGCGATGGCGTACCTTTACCTTGGCGACATTGACGCCGCCCTCGAGACCTGCGACAAGCTGATCGCCGAATGCTACACCCTGCGGGCAATGGACTTTGCGTTCCGGGCGAAACTGCGCTACATCCGCGGCGACGACGCCGGCGCCGAGGCGGACATCGCAGAGGCCATGCGGCGGCCGCTTGTGGATCCGCTCGACGGCACCGCCATCTGCACCTACCTTGCGATGGAACGCCAGCACGAGAAAATCCTCGCCCTCTGCGAAACCATGCTCTCCTGGCGCAACCCCGACATCATGCATTTCCACGCCGTGTCCCTGCTGAACCTCGGGCAAAGGGACAGGGCGCAAAAGATGCTGAAATCCGTTTCCACGCAGAGGTGCATATCCACGAATCTGGCTGCGCGTTACCTCGAAATGCTCGAAACCCGGGAACCGCCGCAGTCGATTTTCGGCGACTGGCGCTACCTTAGTGCTGCAAATGTGTCCGTGAGCTCGGAGCTCTGGTTCGGCGAGAAAGTCAAGGCCGGTTTCCGGTACGGCAAGCGGACGCCCTCCTACCACGACCGCCGTTGGACGCTTACCGTATGCGAGCACATCGTCGAGAACACCGTCGAGCTCGCGCCGGCAGGGATCAAACAATACATCGATTTCATCGCGCTGTCCAAGCTGCCGCGCGCCACGGATGCGCTCCTTGCCCTTGCTGCGGGAAAATGGCTCACGTGGGAGCTTCGGTCCTATCTGGTAAAGCAAATCGTGCGCTATGGGCATGTCAAGCCGGGCAAACGTTTCAAGCTCTATCTAAACAAGCCAGGGACCGGCACAATGATTGAAGCCTCGGCCTTTGGGATTTGGTGTCGCAACATGGTGTCTTTACGAGATACGCTACGAAGGTGGAGGCGGAACGCGACGTTTACCCGGCAGCTTTACAATAAATACGGTCACGGCGCGTCCCCCGAAATGGCAGACCCCAGCCCTGACAAGGATTATCTGTAGCGCATCATGGCCGCGCCAGACCGGCCGCGCAACTTTCATGCGCCTGTGTGAAATTTTGTGCTGGAAGTCCCGCGCCGTTTCGGCTATACTGACGCGAAATTCAAACCACGTTTATGGAGAGAGCTCAATGGATGCAGACGCAGTGACGACGGTGACGACGACGATGAGCCAGGCATGGGGCATGGCGGGAGCAGTGATTTGTTTGGGGCTGAGCGCGGTGGGGTCTATCCTCGCGCTCGGCACGGCGGCCTCCGCCGCCATCGGCGCGTGGAAGAAATGCTACCTCCAGAACAAGCAGGCGCCGTTCCTGCTGATGGCGCTGGTGGGCGTGCCGATGACGCAGACGCTCTACGGCATGATCGTCATGTTCACGATGTTCCCGGTGACCGCGCTCGGCTTCCCGCTGATCGTCATCGGCACGTTCGCCGGGCTTGCCATCGGGCTCTCCGCCGTGCTGCAAGGCAAGGCCGCCGCCGCGGCCATCGACGCGCAGGCCGAGACCGGGCAGGGCTTCACCAACTACCTCATCGTCCTGGGCATCATCGAGACCGTCGGCATCTTGACCATGGTCTTCTCCCTCATCGTGCTCATGAATATGAAGGTGTAACAGGGCGGGCGAGAATACAAGGAGCTTATTATGCGCATGGCACCAATCCTCATGTTGCTGTACCCGCTGACGCTGTGGGCGCAAATCACGACGACCGACCGGCCGGAGGAAGGACGGTATAGCCATTCCAGCGTTTATGACAGATCGTTTCGCAGGGTTGAGTTGCCGCACAATTCGCCGAAGGCCATCCGCGACGAACTGTTTGACGATGCGACTGTCCGCAACATCGGAAAGGCCGTGGGCGTGTCGGATGGATGCCTTTCCGCTGTCCGCCTTCATTTGGATGTTGAGGAAGAAAAAGATTCAAGAGATCCGTATTTCTCGCTCTATTGGCTCCCCGTGCATGACGATGAGGCGCACACGTTGCTCAATGCGCTCGATGCGTATGTCACTGCCAGAAGCGATGGCCACACCCAAGCGTTCATGCAGGCCGCCATCACCAATTCCACGCCGCTTGCGGAGGTCAAGGACGCGGGCATCCGCGCCATCTTGAAGGAATACCCGCTGACCCCTGTCCCGCTCCTGCGAAAAATTAGAAGCGTGGATTTTAACCATACCGCCACTATCGGCGGGAAGCAGGTTTTCATCAAGAGCCTTGCGACTTACGGTCTTGTGGACGGAGAGATCGGATGGCGCTGGGTCGTTGACTTTGATGAACAAGGTGACGTTGTGGGCTTTGTCAGCTGCTCGCGATATGATGCCAAAGAAGACGACGAAAAATACGCGGAGGTGTTTAAGCAGGTTAGCGCGGAGGTGAAGGCGCAGATGAAGAAGGACGGCAGCGCCGGCACGTTGGGCTCCATTCATACGTATTTGAGGCTCAAGAAAGAAAAATTAGCCAAGCGGGGCATCCTTTGGCGCAGCCCGTCGGAACTCAACCCGGACTCGCGTTTTGATTAAGGCCCGTTGCTTTAACCGCAATGGGTACTAGTGTCCTGTAAAATACAGATTTCACGATGGAGGGCGAGCGTCCTCGCGAGCCGCAATGTGTCTAACGGCTCCCCCGGGCGCCCCCCCCCCCCATCACCACCGGGGTTATAGGAGAGACGGGGGGTTT
>WRJS01000155.1 GCA_009778475.1 Kiritimatiellota bacterium
TTTCACGCCGTTGAGGGTCGCTCCACCGATGATACGCTTGGGGAGGGCGGTGACGGTTGCGCCGCCGGAGAGGTTGAGCAGTGTGTCATTGCCGGTCGCAAGGCCGCTGATGTCGGTGTCGCCGTCCGCAAGGGTGAGGGTGACGTTGCCGCCCGCGCCGCTGAGGGTGAGGCTGCCCGCGCCTTGCTTCGCGAGTGCGTAGGGGCCGCTGCCGTCGTGCCGGAGGCTGAGGGTGACGCCGCCTTGGATGTCCACGGTGGCGGGGCCGTCGAACGCGGTGCTGGCGTAGCGGAGGGTGCCGCCGGTCCAGGAGGCGAGGCGGAGGGTTGCGCCGTCGCCGAAGGCGCCTTCGTTGATGAGGAAGGCGGGGCTGGTGACGGTGGGCGCGTCGAGGGTGATGACCTGCTCGGTGTCGGCGGGTATCTCGGTGGCGCCGACGGCGAGGCGCTCGTCTGCGGACGGGATCGGCGCGGGGTAGTGCATGATGAAGTTGCGCACGGCCTGGTAGGCGGTCTGGCCGCCGGTGGCGCCGACGATGGCGACGGTGGCGTAGGCGTCTTCGGTCTGGGCGGCGATGTCGATGCCGGTGTAGGTTTCCGTGAACGTGCCGCCGGGGTTGGTGAGGGTGACGGCGAGGGTCTTGGCGGTGGCATCGTAGTCGAGCGCGACGTCGGTGGCGGTGTTGCGCAGGAGGAAGGGGAGGTCCCGCAGGGAACCGTCAACCCATGTGCCGCTCTCGCCGATTTGGATGCGGTTGGACGTGACACTTGCGGTGAGGTAGATGTCGAAGCCCAGCGCGAGGGATTTCGTGATTGCGGGGAAGTTGTGGTCGCCTTGATAGGCGCAGGCGCCGCCGGTGGTGCCGTGCGCGGCGGGGCCGCGGGGGTCGTTGTGGAAGACGAGGGCGATGCCGTCGGCGGCGGCGTTCGCGGTGACGTAGGTGAAGCGGACGGCGAAGTCGCGGGCGATGTTGACGCGGCGCGTGGAGGCGATACCGCCGATGCAGTTTATGGCGTTGTAGGTGATCTGCGCGTCGCCGCTGAGGGGCTCCCAGACGTTGTGGGCGTTGAGGCCGATCCAGTCGCCGCGGGTGGCGGCGGTGCCGAGGGGCTCGTCGGTGGCGCGGCGGAGGTTGAGACCCGCGCCGCCGAGGCGCAGGGTGACGTCGGCGGGGGCGTAGTCGATCTCGCCGAGGAGGGCGAGGGGGGCGTTGCCGTGGTGGTTGATGACGCCCGTGCCGTCGTAGCGGCGGAAGGCGAGCGCGGGGGTGGTGTCCAGATAGACGGTGGGGGAGTCGTCGGGCGTGTCTGCGCCGGAGAACCTGAACGCGGTGACGATGTTCTCCACCTGCGAGCCGCCGACGCGGGCGGTGCAGCCGATGTAGCCCTTGCCGTCGTCCGGCACGGACGCGCTCATGATGGCGGTCATGTCGATGTTGGGGAAGACGTGGGTGTGCGTCGTGGCGTTGCTGGGCTGCTCGGTGGTGACGGTCAGGGTCTGCGCGTCGGGGTCGTAGGTGAGGGTCATCCGCGTGTCTTCTTTGTTGGTCAATGTGACGGGGTCGAGGGAATCGGTGATCTCGACGGCCGTGCCGTTGCCGTTGATGTAAAGTTCCAGCCGCGTACTGGGGCGTATGGGATAGTAGTTCCAGCGGACGGAGATGCCTTGGGGGACGAGCCAGGGTTCGGCGGTAATCCCTTGGTCGGGCGAGATGTTCTGAATCGTGAACGAGATGAAGTCCGCCGGAGTCCCGCTGTCTTCGCCTTGCCGGTAGTCGAAGGAGGCGGTCCATGCGCTGGTGACGTCGTAGCGGTTGGTGGAGAAGAAGGTGCCGTTGTTGCTGTTGACTTTGGGCGTGACGCGGATGACCCCGTCGTCGAGCCACACGGCGTATTGGTTCAACTGCCATGCCCTGTCGTCGAGGAGGAGGTTCGAGCGGTCGATCTTGATGCCGTAGGTGCTGATGGCGGCCTCGGTGTTGAGGGTCGCGCCGTCGGCGAAGGTGAGGGTGTCGAGCGCGGACACGCCTTGGAGCGACGTGAAGTTGCTGATGTGCGTGTTGAGCGTGCCGCTGCCGAGGGCGACGGTCCCGCCGTACTGGCAGACGTTCTGGCGGAGCGAGGAGGCCGCGCCGTCGTCCCAAATGATGTCGGCGAGGTACCCGTGCTGTGTGGTGACGCCGCCCGTGGCGCCGGTGAAGCCGACGTAGGCGGTGTCTTCGCCGGTGAACCCGAGGATATCGACTCCCGTGACCTCGCAGGTGCGCATCGTGCCGTCGGCGCGGCGCAGGGTGCAGGAGAGGGTGTCGGTGCCGTCGTATGAGACGGTGATGAACGTCTTGACCATGTTGTCTTTGAGCGAGAATATGGATGAGAAAACAAGGATGTCTTGGACGTTTTCCACGCCGTTCGTGCCGTACATAATCTTGCCAGACCCTGCGTATGTGTTGAAACTTAGGGCGATCGAATTCTCGATCTTCCTATAGCCGTACCCGCTGCCGTTGTCGCCGAGCGCGGTGGGGCCGCGGCTATCGTTGTGGATGACGAACGCGAAGCCGTCGGCGTTGATGCCGTCGCCGATGAAGGAGAAGTTGACGGTCCACGGGCCGGTGACGCGCTGCTTTTCTTTCAGGAAGTATCCGGTGGCGCGGCTCCCGTTGCCGTTGGCGTACTGGAGCCAGCCGTCGTTGCGGATGAACGGGGCGGCGGCGGTTGAGGATGTCTGCTGCCACATGTCGCGGAAGCGGAGGGTCGGGGCGGGGAAGAGTTCGAGTGTGCCCGTGCCGCTGGGGACGATGGTCGTGTTCAGGAACGCGCCGTCCGTCGTGCCGCCGATGTTGCCGCCGGCCATGGTGACGGCGGTGGCGGGCGGCGGGTTGGAGATGTTCATCACGGCGTTGCCGTGGAACGCGAGCGTGCCGCCCGCGCTGGTGGCGTTCAGTGCGGTGGGGCGGATGACGGCCGTGCCGGGACCGGTCTTGGTGACGGCGGGCGCGGCCGCGCCGGGGGCGGCGGTGATGGGCGCGTCGAGGTACGTCCAGCCGAGCGCGTCGAGCGTCAGCCCGCCGTCGCCGACGAGCAGGGCCGGTGTGTCTTGCAGCCACAGGCCGATGGTGTTGTTCGCCGTGCGCTGCGCGAGCGTGGCATCGTCGAAGAGGACGGTGCCTTTGTTGATGGTCGCGTGGTTGTGGACGAAGGAGGTTTGCGAGGGCAGGTCGGTCTCGAAGCGCGAGCCGCCCTTGACCTCGAGCGTGCCGTTGCGGTTGACCGTGTGGTGGTAGGCGCGGACGGTGCTGGCGTTGTCCACGGTGAAGGTGGTCAGGGCGTTCTCCGCCTGCGCGATGGCCAGGCCGTTGGCGTTCCGGGCGTTGGCCTCGAACGTCGCGCCGTTGTCGATGTTGACGGCGACGGTGGCGGCGGTGCTTTCGCCGATGAGCGCGTTGCCGGCGGCGATGAACGTGGACTGGTCGATGTCCAGCAGCGCGGTGCCGGTGTGGTTCGGCACGCCGTCGGTGTTGGAGAGGACGATGCCCGCGTTGATCTGGACGCGCGTGTCCGCGCCGCTGACGCGAACGGCGGTGTCCCCGGTGGAGCCGCGGTTGATGCAGAACCAGTTCCCGTCCGGCAGCAGCAGCGTCCCGGCGATGATGTCCAGCGTCGCGGAGACGGTGTTGGTGGTGTTGCGCGTGCCGATAAAGACGTTCTGGGCGTTGCGCATGATGTTCGTCTGGCCGGGGACGCCCAGCGTCACGAGCCCTTCCTCAACGGCGAGCGCGCCGAACGTCGCGGGGCGCACGGTGCCGTCAGGGCTGTAGGTGTAGGTGGGCGACGCGCTGAGCGCGGTGCCGTTCAGTTGCTGCTCGCCCGCGTAGGTGAACGTGAGCGCGCCGGGGCCGCGTTTGATGAACGCCGCGTTGCCCTCGAACCTCCCGGACAGCGTGAGCGTCGCCGCAGGGTCGGACACCTCGATGGCGGCCGGGCGCCCCGCGAGCAGGGTCTCGGTGCGGACGGGCAAGGCGTAGGTCGCGCCCGGGCCGGCATAGCGGAACGTGCCGTCGCCGAGCGTGAGCGGGCCCGCGCCGAGCGCGGTGATCGCGCTCACCTCCAGCACCCCGAGTTGGTTCGTGATGCCGCCCGTGAAGGTGTTGTTGCCGGAGAGGATGGTGTGGCCGCCGACGCTTACGAGCGGGCCCGCGCCGGAGACGTCGCCGGACAGGTTCAGGCCCTTGCCGCCGGGCGCGGGCGCGACGGTGAGCGCACCGCCCAGCACGAGCGGCGCGGAGATGGTGTTGGTCTGCGCGAGGCCTCGGATGATGCCGCCGTCCGCGAACGTGACGGGGAGGCCGCTAATGTCCGTGGCGGGTTCGCCGAAGAGCAGCCCGGAGAGCGTGAGGCCGTTGATGTCGTTGATGACCGCGCTACCGCCGTTGATGAAACTCGCGGTCTTGCCCGCGCCGTTGACAGGCGTCTGCGGGTCCCAGTTCGCGGCCGTGTTCCAGTCGCCGCCGTTGGGGTTGACCCACACCGCGTCACCCTCGAGGGCGGTCGCGAGGCCATAGCCGGGGGCCTCGGCGTTGAAGGTGGCCAGGACGGCGTCCGCGCCCTTCACGCCCGCGCTGATGCGGAGCGCGGCCATGTAGCCGTTGTAACCCCAGTTGGCCTGAAAGCCCGCACGCGGGTCGTTCAGCGCCGAGCCGCCGAGGATGATTTTTCCGTCACTGCGGGCCCAAATGCCGTTGACCGTCTCGGTGTTGTTGGGCAGGCCATCGACGTAGAGCGAGGTGACGCCCGTCGCGCCCTCGCGCGTGACGGCGATGTGGTGCCACTGGTTCGCGGCGGGCGGCACGAACCCGCCCCAGTGCGAGTAGATGGTGTAATGCTCGCCGAACACGCCCGTCAGGGCACAGTAGCGGTACTCGACGAGCGACCCCGTGACCGCGCTGCGCGGGGTCCAAGACAGGAACGCCGCCTCGCGCGCGAGAAGTTCCGGGCAGTTGAGCCACGCCTCGACCGTGTACGTCGGGTTCGCGGTCAACTCCGCCGGGGCGAGCGCGCCGACGAGGACGTTGGCGGTGGACGTGTCGAACAGCACGGCCGGAGCGCCCTGCACGTTCGCGTGATACGTCGGGCCGAAGGCGGGCTCGGTCGAGACGAACGGCTGCGCGAGCGCACCGTTGTCCGGCCACGATAGCACGAAGTCGCCGTCGTTGAGGAGCGCCAAATCGCCGGCCGTGATGTCCACGAGCGCCGTCCCGTCGGGGTGCGGGGTGAAGGTGTAGAACGGCAGTTCCGCCGTATAATTCTCCGCGACCTGCACATCCGTCAAGACCCCCGTGTGGATGCGCGCCTGCCCGATGTAGCCGTAATAAGGGAACTGGAAACCGTCATTCTCAAGGTTCATCGTCGCGCCGAAAACCATCCGCCCGTCCGCGCGGATATTGAGGCTCGCGAGTGTCGCCGTCGCGGTCAGCGCACCGTTCACATACACGCGCTCGACCTGCAAGGAATCGCGCGTCAGCACGACGTGATGCCACAGCGACTGCGGCGGCTTCGTCCCCCACGGCATGTTGCCCGAATGATGCTCGCCGATCTGCCCGTCCGTCCCGTAGCGGAACTCCATCAGCGTGTTGCCCCCGCCCGTGCCAGGCCGGCGCGTCCACGACATGAAATCGCCTTGGTTAAAAGAGATGTTCGGGTTCAGGACCCAGAACTCCGCCGACCACGTGTTGTTGCCCCCGCTCAGCTGCGACGGCGTGCCAGAGAAACTGGCGACCAGCACCGAGTTGGACGACGCATCGAACCACAGCGCCGGCGCACCGCGAATGCTGCTGAAATACGTCGCGCCCGGCAACCCGCCCCACGCATCGAACGTCCCGCCGAGCGAGCCGTGGTTGGGCAGCGATGCCACCGCGTTGCCGTTCCCGGCCCCCGCCGCGTCGCTCGCCGCGACATCCACCAATAACGAACCCGCGACCTGAACCGCGCCCAGCCCCGTCTGCGCCGCCACAGCGGCGGCACCGATGAACAACCCCAAAAACCGCTTCATAAAATGACTCCTTTCACCACGACCCAAACATCCTCTTTTTGTGAACACTAATCACAACATTTTTACAGTAACACACCCCCAAACATGATGTCCAGCGAAAAAACAACACTTTTTGCATACAGTCAAAACGGGCGAGCAAATGTTACGCAGAGAACCGCAAGATGGCCTTTTAACCACAAGACACAACGGTTTTCACAACAGGCACAAGAATAGTGTCCATTGTGCGTCCTATTGCGTCCATCGTGGT
This sequence comes from Kiritimatiellota bacterium, assembly GCA_009778475.1. Taxonomy (GTDB): domain Bacteria; phylum Verrucomicrobiota; class Kiritimatiellia; order RFP12; family UBA1067; genus WRJS01. Next base: position 6,293 of record WRJS01000155.1, read on the forward strand.
GAAAGAAAACGGAAGGGCTTTTACCAAGAAGGGGTCAGGGCGATACGGGGACGACTTCGCCTTTGCCGCAAATGCGGAAACAAACGCTGCCGTATGCGGTTGTGTAAATTAGACTGCCGCGATAACTTGTGCGAGTGTAACTCGCACCGTACGAAAAATATCCGCTCCGGCTAGCTCGATATGTGCCATATGCCCCAGACGAATACGGTTCCGTGCGCAAGGGGTCACGGCCGTTGAGCAATTCCGGCCAGAAATAATCGCGGCACACCTCGTACTGGTTGCCGTGCATATCGTACAGGCCCGCGTTGTTGGGGCGCTTCTGCCCGACGTCTTTCGCACCGCTCGGCGAGTTGTTGCCCGCCCACCATGCCACCTCGTTGATGGTGTTCGTCCATGCGGCGTCAAACCCCGTGTCAACCTCCAACACCGCGTTGGTGTTGTTGAAGGATCCGGTCGTCCCGGCGCGGCACGCAAATTCCCACTGCGCTTCGGACGGCAAATCGAACACGATGCCCGAGCCGGGGTTGGCGGTGTTCACGATGTGTTGCAAGCGTTCGAGGAAACAGCCGTCCGCATTGGACACCATATTCGATGACGAATCGCCCCCTGCCGCACCGCGAAGCGCCTCGTAAGCAATATTCACCTGCGGTCTGTTCGGGGTTGATGTCGAGCCGCCCATCACTTGCGTGTACTGCCCTTGTGTGACCGGGAAAACACCCATGTAATAGTCGGAGAACGTCACGTGAAGCATTTCCGACGGCTTCCTTTCATCACCGATTTTTCCGCCGCCAGACGTGATGCGGCGCAGGTAGAAGTTCGTGTTTTTGGCGTCGGGGTCCGTTGTCACGTCGAAATTGGGCGGGAGTTTTTCCGCGACGCCGGAGACAAGGTTGATTTTGAGGGTGTGATCCACTCCGCTCCATGATTCGGTCGGCGGCTTTTCGAGCAGCGGGATTAACACGGCGTTGTCGAACCAGACGGTGTCGGAAGAAGATTTTCGACCAAAAAATTGCAAATAGAAAGCGAATCCGCTGGTTTGGCCGGGAGGGATGTATTGAACCCCTTCCGAGCGCATCCACCCCGGCTCAAGGGGGCGGTTGTCGATAAACGCCGGGGTGGATGTGAATTGATGCGTCCTTGACGCCACGGTGCCGGCTCCCTCGAACTTATGAAAGAAAACCTGCGGCGTTCCCTCGCCCTGCACTTTGCAATCGACGGAGAAGTAGTAATAAACGCCCCCGATAACATTGGGGCGGATGTTGCCTTGGACAACTTGCAGGCCATTGGTCGTATTGCCCGTAACCTTCATCGTGCCGTTGTCCCACACGTAGCCCCAATACACGACCGAAGTGTCGAAATTCGGGTTTCTGAGGACGTTGTGGTTTTCGATGTTTTCCGGGGTGTATCCCGCGCGCATCTCACCCATGATCTTTTTGGCGCCCACGTTGATTTCGCGGTTTTTCAAGAGGGTTATCGCCTCGTTGATGCCGGGCATTTTGTCCTCCCATTTGTCGAGTTCGCCCTTGGCATCCGGGAAAAACCACCACCCTTGCTCGGGGTAAAGCCAAACGTATTCGTCGGTGGATGCCCGCGCGGAGGTCAACGCTCTGCAAAACATGTCGAGCGGCGTGTGGTTGGCAATCGCGCCGACGCCGTTGGCATGGCTGTCCACATAAACGCTCGGGCCGTACTCGATCTGGCGCAGATATTTTTGGCGGTTTTCCGGGGAGATTTTTTGGAGGGCGGGAGTGTCGATGTGTTTCACTGCATATCCGCCACCTGCATAATGGATGAGTTCGGAAGCTCTGTAATTGTTTATGCGGGCGTCAATCAGGCGCGTTTTCGGCGTGATCACGTCCAGCATCCCGTCAACGAACGAGGGGAGCAACCCGTAGGCATGCGATTCCAGATCGGTGGCGTACGCGGTGGCGGACAACCATGTGGTGGAGTACAGGATGATGTCGGGAAATTCCGCCGCGACCGCCGTCATCCACTCCCTGCCGCGTTGCCGGACATATTGCCGCGTGTCTTCAAACGAGTAAAGCGGAAGGGGGGCGACGTTGTTGCTGTAACGGAATGTGATGTCGTTGCCCCATGCGGCATTCGTCACCGAATTGTAAGGTTCCAGATCCAGAAAAAAAACCTTTCATTCCTGCGTTTTTCGCGGCTTTTGCCAGAACCGCCGCATTGTTGCACGCCATCGCCCAGCCGTCATCGTCGTACCACTTCACTTTAACATCCGACGTTCTCGCGGAAGTGAGCCTTGTTGTGATGAAATTGTCGGTGAACGTCGTCCATGTGCAGGCGTTCATGTCGGCGACCGCCTCTTCAAATCGCGAATAATCCCACAGTTCCCGGCTTGTGATGAAAGTTGAGGGGACTCCGGCGGGAACCGGAGCAAGAGGGGGTTTCGGGTATCCCCTGAAAAGGACCCCGAGGCCGTCAAACGGCTTGGTTTGTTGCCACTCCACGTGATTGGCCCGCAATTGGGCGGTGTCGGGTGAATACCATCCCCACTCGAATATCTTTTTCCGGCTGGAAAATTCCGGCCAGGCGTCGTAAGGGTCGTTGGAAACGGGGGGCGCGACCGGACCCGGAATGATATATTTTGTGCCGTTGATGTCCACAATGATGCCGCCCGGGAGCGTCGGCTTTCCGGTGACGGGATCGATGTCTGCGGGGCCCGCCGGATA